>CAZMMR010000015.1:0-9044 GCA_964567445.1 uncultured Pseudomonadales bacterium | reverse complement strand
ACAAACCATTGTCATAAATTAGCGATTAACAGTTTTAAGCAGCCAGATTTTCATTCTGGCTGCTTTTTAGTTTAAAACTATTTAAACGGTTGCAATGGCAATTTTTCTCAGTAATCACATGCACCATGAAGTAGACAGACCCTGCTGGTCTAGTATCTAATTATGTCTAGTTTTATAATTGAAACAAATGTCTGTTTCCAACTCTGCCCATCAACAGCAATCTCAATTGCAAAATGCTACTGACTCAGATAGTTCGTCTTTGTCTTTAGCTAATCTCCACGTTAAACCTTACGCTAAAGACGTTTCAAAACTGTTTCCCTTACTCAAATCATCTCCCCAAGGTTTGTCTGATAGGCAGGCACAGTCCCGTCTGGCTCAGTTTGGGCCTAACCAGCTTAAAAAAGAACAGGGCATTTCGATCTTAGCTTTAATTTGGGATCAGTTTAATGATCTACTGGTTTTAATTTTGGTCTTAGCCAGTCTTTTTTCCTTTGTGATTGGAGAAACTATCGATGCTGCAGCCATTACAGCCGTCATAGTTTTAAATGGCGTTTTAGGTTTTATCCAGGAGTATAAGGCTGAGCAGTCTATGCATCAGCTTAAAAAATTTGAGACACCTCATAGTATTGTGATTCGCGCTGGTTCTAAACAAGAAATAGAAGCCAATCAGCTGGTTCCGGGTGATGTCATTATTATTGCAGAAGGCGACCAAGTGCCGGCCGATGCCCGTTTGCTAGAGGTTCATAGTTTGCGAGTTGATGAATCGTTGTTAACTGGAGAATCTGTGCCGATTGCCAAGAGGACGGCACCTCTTCCCGAGGAAACAGGCTTAGCTGATCGTAACAATATGGTCTTTGCTGGCACAATTGCCACTAAAGGTCGAGCCACAGCTTTAGTTATTAGGACAGGCATGAAAACTCAGATGGGGCAAATTGCCACGGATATTCTCGAGACCGAAAAAGAGTCGACTCCTCTGCAAAAAGCATTAGATAAAGTCGGTCGCATCTTGGCCATCTTATCTTTAGGTGTGGCCCTGCCAGGATTGACTTTAGGCATTCTTCAAAATCGTGATGCTGTTGAAATGTTTATGATGGCAATCTCCTTAGCAGTTTCTGCTATCCCCGAAGGTTTGCCGATTGTGGTTACCATTGCTTTGGCCTTGGGCATTAAACGTATGACCAAGGTTAATGTTTTAGCTCGCAAACTAGCTACCGCTGAGTCTTTAGGTGGTACTGATGTCATTTGTACTGATAAGACAGGCACAATTACTCACAACGAGATGACGGTTAAGCAAGTATATCTGCCTAAAATAGGAATGTTAACGATTTCTGGTTCTGGTTATGAAACTGATGGGCAAGTTCAAGTTGACCAATCTTTAAATGAGGAGTTAGGTTTTGCCGCCGACAGCCAATATCAAACTGCATTAAAAAATTTAGCCCAGAACTCTTTTCTGTGCTCTGATGCCACTTTAGAGGTGGGTGATCCCACCGAAAGAGCCTTGGTTGTTTTGGCAGAAAAAGTTGGTATCGATACCCAACAACTTACAGCAGATTACAAGCGGACTGACGAAGTGCCTTTCAACTCCGACGACAAGTACATGATAGTTAGTACTAACAAGGTTAGGGAGAACGAAGGTAAAAAGAGCAAGCAGATAATTATTAAGGGTGCGCCTGAATCTGTGTTAGCATTGTGCCAGCTCTCGGAAAAACAAAAACAAGAGGCTATTGCGGTTAATGATAGCTTGACTCAACAGAGTTTGCGGGTTCTAGCTATTGCTCAATACCACCCAGAAGAAAATGAGGATGCTGATTTAGGAGATATTAAACAGTTTCATCTCATAGGCTTGGTGGGTATGTATGATCCTCCGCGGTCAGAGGTTAAGGAGGCTCTGCAGGTGTGCCATCGGGCTGGAATTCGTGTCATTATGATAACGGGAGATCATAAACAAACAGCGCAAGCGATTGCAGATCAGATTGGTTTGGATTCGTTGAGTGCTTATGATGGCTATGATTTAGATCAAATGGATCAGCCTTATTTTGAGAAAGTGGTTAAAGAGACGAATATTTTTGCTCGTGTTTCTCCTCGCCACAAGGTTAAGATATTAAAGACTTTACAGAGTTTTGGTCATCAAGTGGCAATGACCGGCGATGGCGTTAATGACGCTTCTGCTATTAAAAAAGCTGATGTTGGTATTGCGGTTGGTTCTGGCACAGATCTCACTAAGAGCGTTTCTGATTTAATATTGTTGGATGATAATTTTGCCAGCATTGCCAAAGGTATAAAAGAAGGGCGCCGCATTTTCTTTAACATTAAGAAGTTCGTGCGTTTTATGATGAGCGCCAACTTCGATGAAATTGCCCATATTTTAACCTCTATTCTATTAAATCTACCCTTATCATTACTGCCTATTCATATACTGTGGATTAATTTAGCAACTGATTCTCTACCTGCATTAGCTTTAACGGTTGATGCGGCTGATGATGACATCATGGAACGTAAACCCTACCGACCAAAAAATGAAATAATGAAGGGAATGCTTAGTTTTTCTGTTTCGAGCGCTATTATCGGCTACCTTTCTGTATATGGTTTATTTTTATTCTGTTTGAGGGAAACCGGCGATGTTGCATATGCTCAGACGATCAGTTTTACCACGACGGTATTATTTGAATTATTCCTAGTGTTTGCTCTTCGTTCTCGACGACCGACAGATTTTAAACACTTCTTTTCTAATGGTTGGTTGTGGCTGTCCGTTATTACCGCTGTGGCGCTTCAAGCCTTGGTTCTTTATTTGCCAATTACACAACATGTGCTTAAGGTAGTACCTTTATCTTGGCAAGATTGGTTATTGTTGGTTTTGCCAACCAGTTTATCTGGCCTAACGTTGATGGAACTGGGTAAAAATATTGTTGCTTGGGCGCAACGGGATTAATAATCAGAGGGGGGTATTAGTTTCAGTGTATTTAATCGGATTTAATCGATTAAACTCTGTCCAGTCATTTCTTGTGGTTGCTTTATTTCTAATATCTTAAGCATTGTAGGTGCAACATCAGCCAAACCGGCCACATACCGGTTTAATCGATCATAATGATCTGAGATTAAAATAAACGGAACTCTATTATTACTATGAGCAGTGACTGGCTCTCCAGTAGTATCATCTATTAGCTCTTCACAGTTGCCATGATCAGCAAATACTAAGACATGGACATTATGTTTTTTAGCTACTTTAATAACCTCACCCAAGGCCTGATCCACCACTTCACAGGCTACAATTGATGGCTTAATTTGACCTGAGTGGCCAACCATATCTCCGTTGGGAAAGTTAGTAAAAATAACTTGGTGTTCACCCTTTTCAATAGCTTGAATTATTTCTTCTTTAATTTCTGGAGCTCTCATTTGTGGTCGTTCTGCATCTTCTGTGATGTCAGAATATGTTTTAACCATAATCCGCTCTTCACCAGTAAACGGTTCTTCTTTTTTGCCGTTTAAGAAATGAGTTAGGTGCGGATATTTAACTGATTCCGTTACTCTAAGTTGTTTAATACCATTATTAGCGAGAACCTCCCCAATAGTATTTTTGAGTACGGTTTCAGGATAAACGACATGAACATTAAAGTCTGGGTTGTATGTCGTCATGGTAGCATAATATAAATTTTTTGGACCATTCTCTAGAAAGCGTTGGACAATTTGACGAGGACGATCAGCTCTGAAATTGACAAAGATGACTGCATCATTGGCTTCTATTAAGCCTATATCTTTGCCTAACAGTTTAACTGGTTCAATAAATTCGTCTCCTTTGTCTTTCTGATATGAGTCATCAATAGCAGTTAAAGCATCAGTTTTCAAAGCACCCTTACCTTTAGTATAAAGATCAAAGGCTCGATCTGTCCGTTCCCAGTTTTTATCTCTGTCCATGGCATAGAAACGACCCACAATGGTACTGATGCGACTAAAGTTTAGTTCTTTTATGAAGTTGAGTAATTGTTTAATATATGCTTGGCCAGATTTAGCTGCAGTGTCACGGCCATCGGTAATTAGGTGGAGGTAAACTTGATCGCTGTTAAGACCCAACTTTTTTGCGACTTCAATGACAGCATTAATATGGTTTAGGTGTGAATGAACGCCACCTGGACTATAAAGGCCTTTGATATGTAGTTTGCTGTGATGATCTTTGACGTGTTGAATAGCCTCTTGAATAATCTTTTCCTGATGCAAGCTCTTATTTTTAACAGCTTTATTAATTCTAACAAGAGCTTGTTCATAAACTCGTCCAGCTCCAATGGTGACATGGCCAACATCGCTGTTGCCCATTTGCTTAGCTGGTAAACCTACAGCTTCTCCAGATGCTTTTAAGATAGCGGTCGGTTGTTCTGACCACAGCCGATCCATGGTTGGTGTGTTGGCTAAGTAGGGAGCATTACCTTGATAGGGCATATTTAAACCCCAGCCATCAAGAATAACTGCTAAAATTTTCTCTTGTGATTTAGCTTGTGACATAAAGGATAAATAATTAGTTTAATCTTTCCACCATAAATAGTTTACCTTAGATAGTTTGCGCCCCAATTCCTAAATACTATTTAGCATAGGGCATATCTGCTATCTTGGCGCGCTTACCAAGCTCGCGTTCGATTCTCATCAGTTGGTTATACTTAGCAATTCTTTCGCTTCTGCTGAGGGAACCAGTCTTAATCTGACCAGTACCAGCGCCAACTACAAAGTCAGCTATGAATGTGTCTTCTGTTTCTCCCGACCGATGGGAAACAACTGCAGTCATGCCAGCTTCGTATGCCATCTTAATAGTCTTAACTGTTTCGGTGACTGAACCAATCTGATTGAGCTTAATTAAGATTGAGTTACAAGCATCTTGCTTGATGGATTTGGCTAAGTGCTTGGGGTTGGTAACCAGTAAGTCGTCACCAACGATCTGGATATCATCACCAGATTTTTCTGTCATTAAAGTAAAACCTTGCCAATCATCCTCAGCTAAGCCATCCTCAATAGAAACAATAGGATATTTTTTTATCCACTGAGCATAGTGTTTTACCATTTCCTCAGAAGATAACTTTTTACCTTCAACAGCTAAATCATAGACTCCATCGTGGTAGAACTCAGTGGCTGCTGGATCCATAGCAATAGCAATTTCTTTGCCTGGTTTATAACCGGCTTTTTTGATTGCTTTAACAATTAATTTAAGAGGAGCTTCGTTAGATTCAAGTTGAGGAGCGTAGCCACCCTCATCACCAACAGTTGTTTGTTGACCTTGTTCTTTAAGGATCTTGCCTAAAATATGGAAAATCTCAGAGCCCCAGCGGACTGCTTCTTGAATACTGGGTGCACCAACCGGCATGATCATAAACTCTTGCATGTCAGCGCTGCCTAGGGCGTGTTTGCCGCCGTTTAAGACATTCATCATAGGAATTGGCATGGTAAAAGTACTGGGTTGCTTGCCAAAAAAGGTGCTGATGTAAGCATAAAGAGGCATGTCTTTAGCTTTGGCAGCAGCTTTAGTGGTAGCCATGGAAACCGCTAGAATAGCATTGGCTCCCAATTTACTTTTATGTTCGGTGCCGTCTAAGTCAATCATGGTACGATCGATTTTTTCCTGTTGGGTCACATCCACCCCAGATAATTTGGGGGCAATGATTTTGTTAACGTTAGCTACTGCTTGTGTCACTCCCTTGCCTAAATAACGATCTTTATTACCATCACGTAGCTCTAAAGCTTCGTGAGTTCCGGTGGAAGCTCCAGAGGGAACTGCTGCTCTAGCAGTGACTCCACTTTCAAGTGTAATAGTAGCCTCGACGGTGGGATTACCGCGAGAATCAAGAATTTCTTGAGCGTTGATTTGTGTAATTTTCATCGGCTCAACCTTTCTATATAGATTAATAAAATATATTACGAAGAGATTCTATTATGCCACATTTAGCTCTAGGAGTAACCACGTGTTTTTACTATCAGGTGAGGTCTAGGATAAGATTAGGATAAAAAAAGATTTATCGACAGTGAGGGCAGTTTTGACACAATGTTTTGGCAGTTTTAGTTTTTGCTAGGCCGCCTTCACCGGTTTCTTTATAAACGTAATGCATGTCTTGGCCTACTTTTTTCATAACTGTTACTACTTCGTCAAAGGGGATAGTGTAACGAATGTTGTCCATTGCCATTTCCATGCCAGCAAAAGTCATACTGGCTACAACGCCGTTGCGTAGAATGCAGGGTACCTCAACTTTACCCATAACTGGGTCACAGGTCAGACCTAGCAAGTTGGCTAGGACTAGGCTAGCGGCAGCCTCAATCGCTTCGATATCTCCACCTAGTAAGTAAGCCCCTGCGGCTGCAGTCATAGCGCCAGCGACTCCGATTTCTGCCTGACAACCTGCCACCGCTCCAGCCAAGGCAACTTTGTTAGCGACAATAGCGCCAATACCAGCAGCAATTACCAAAGCTTCTGCCATTTTTTGATCTGAAAACTGAAATTTTTCCTGCATGGCTCTTAGAACACCAGGTGTAATGCCAGCAGCGCCTGCAGTGGGGCTGGCTACAATCCTGCCCATTCTGGCATTGTGCTCACTGACGCCAATGGCGTAAACAATACTGTCCTCGATAATTTTACTTAAAACATTAAGTTTAGATCGTCTCATGCGGTAAGAATCGCCGCCAAACATGTTGTCCTCGGAACGCCGATAGTTACTGATGCCAGCTTTAATAGCTTGGACCATGATCTGCCACCGGTGGCCAAACTCAACTATGACCTCGGTTGCGGTCTGATTGTAGGATTCTTCTTGTAGTTTAAACAGTAGTTTTAGAAACTGTCTGCCAGTATTAACTTGATCCTTAATCTCTGCAAAAGATAAATAAGTTTGTTGACTGTTGTTGGTTAATGATCTTTTTGAAACTTTGGAGAGGTTGACATTTGTTTTTTTATCGCCAATTTTTCTTCTGTATTTTTTGGGAATAACAACTCTGCCGCCACCAATCGAAAAGCCAACTAATCCAGCCTCAAAATTATCTCCTATTAAATCAATGATGACGGAGTTGGGGTGTAAATCAGGAGTGTGATAGCCGGTTTTAATTTTGTAATCGACCCCCATTTTTTTGGCGATACGATCAGCATCTTTAAGAGTTTTGCTATCTGGTTTAATACCTATACAGCCACCCAAAGTTGCTAACTCTGTTTTATGACCAAATCCAGTATCAGAAAAAGAGTTGAAAAGTTTGATTCTAATTTTTTGTGGTTTTTCTCCTAAGTTTTGAAAAGCTCTAAATCCAATTATGGCAGCACCAGCGGTATGAGAGCTAGAGGGGCCAACCATGATTGGGCCAACAATGTTGAAGAGGTTGATATAAGATTGCTTCATGTTTTTGCAGAATGCCGATAGTCAGTTACAATGACTGCATGTCATAGTTTTTAGTTTAACGCAATTAATCTGTGGGCAGTAGGATAAAAACCTTATGACTTATTTAGACTGATATGTTAAGACTAATGCGCATCTATTACTTACTAATGAGGGTATTATAACATCTAATTATAAAAATATCATGTTTGAAACTCGAGTAAAAAAAGTCAACCAAAAGAAAACTAATCAATCAGGGCGTGTCGTTGTTTATATTATGTCTCGTGATCAACGAGCTAAATACAACCACGCTTTGCTGGTTGCTACAGAGCAAGCGCAAGAATTACAGCTGCCAATAGTAGTCGTTTTTCAGTTATATCCTAAAGTTACCAACCGCTATCGGCAGCATTATCAGTTTATGCTAGAAGGATTGAAAGAAACTGTCCAGTTTTTGGATGAGAAAGGAATTCCTTTCTTGGTCTTAAGCCAAGATCAGAATGCCAATATTCAGTATCTTCAAGAAAAACTAGAGCCGGCGGCAGTCTATTTTGACTTTTCTCCGCTAAAAAAAAGCACGGCTTTGAGAGAAAAAGTTGGCCAGCAACTGGCTTGTGCTGTTTATACTGTTGATACGCACAACGTTGTTCCTATGTGGGAAGTGTCTGATAAACAAGAATATAACGCCTACTTTTTTCGCAGAAAGCACCACCAATATTGGGATCAATATCTAAGAGCTCCTGAAATGAAACTGCAACAGTCAACATCAACTGCAATTAAGAGTAATTTTGATTATCAAGATCTTTCTCAACAAGTTCAAGCTTCTCACTTGCCCAATTACAATCCTATTTTTAACGGCGGTTACAGCCAGGCTCAGCATTATTTAGACGTTTTTTTAGAAAAAAAACTTCTTAATTATGGAATGCAACGTAATGATCCTAACGCCGATATTTTGTCTAATTTAAGTCCTTATTTGCATTTTGGTCAGATAAGTAGCTTAGAGATAGCGCTGGCAGTGCAGGATTATTCAGACCAAGCCCGGCAGCAATTGTCTGATTCTAATATAAAACAGCTTAATGACAGTGCCGATGGTTTTCTAGAAGAGTTGCTGGTGCGCAAAGAGTTGTCTGACAATTATTGTTATCATAATAATCATTATAAATCGATTGAGGGTGTAGCTGATTGGGCCCAGAAGACGTTAGCCGAGCATAGTCAAGATGAGCGGGAGTATTTGTATGATTTAGAACAGTTAGAGCAAGCACAAACACACGATGATGCCTGGAATGCTGCTCAGAAGCAAATGATGCAAACGGGTAAAATGCATGGTTACATGCGCATGTATTGGGCTAAAAAGATTTTAGAGTGGACACCCTCTGCTCAGACTGCTGTTGATATTGCCATAAAACTTAATGATACCTATAATCTGGACGGTTATGATCCCAATGGTTATGTTGGTATTTTGTGGAGTATAGGTGGCTTGCATGATCGAGCTTGGCAGGAAAGAAAAGTATTTGGCAAGATTCGTTATATGAGTTATGGTGGTCTTAAGCGTAAGTTTGATGTAAAGCAGTATATTGATTGCTGGTTATAAGGAATGAAGCTGGTTGTAAAATGAATAGATTTGTTGCGGAACGAATGGTTTTTCTTACAAGTTATGAGTTGACTGTACAATTTTTTGTCTAATTTACGAATTTATTCCATTTTGTCCTTCGTTTATAA
>CAZMMR010000014.1:0-14695 GCA_964567445.1 uncultured Pseudomonadales bacterium | reverse complement strand
ATAGTCTCAAGAATGGCAGATGCCCCGGACTTTAGTCCGCGGGAGATGCCTCACTGAATTTTAATAATTTCCGGATGTATTTAAAGAGACTTTATGTCTAATTCTGAAAGTGAGCAAGCGTCGGTCTCAGATGTTCCCTCGACCCAGGAAGGGGGTATCTTAGTTCCAGATCGAAAGATACAAACTGGTCGAGTAGATCTTACAAAAAAAATGGACCAGTTGTTAGGGGGTGAGTTAAAGAGAGGTACGGTGGCATTGCCAGCAGAGCTTCGGAGTTTCAAAGTTAGTGAAGGAGAGTCGGGTTTAGCGGTTGTTACTAATCAGGATTCCTCTCAAGGAATTGTTAGACCGAGAGAAGAACAGTTAGAGCATTTTAGCAAGAAAACAGCTTCTACTGAAAAACAACTTACTAAGTCAGAGTTGTCCTCACTTTTCTATAAGCCATCAGTATTTATTGTTAACCGTCTTAAAGATAAGCCAGCTTGGAGTGATGGGTTGGGTGCTGAGATACTTCATCTATGGGAAATTTGTGATTTTGAGCTTGACCGCTATTCCTGTTGCAGAGTGTTAAGAGATAACGGTCCTGAAAGAGTTTTTGAGTTATTAGCTGATTTGGGAATTGAGATTGCTCAATTGATGAGGTTGCAAGACTTTGCTCAAGATGCTAAATTGATTTTCAATCTAGTTGATCGCTATCAAATATTCATAGAGAGTTTTAGAAGAGCTTCTCATTATATAGCAGTATATGATGGTCGTCTTTGTCCTGATAATGATAATGGGAGGCTCCATTTTCTTATACCAGAATTAGGGGAGATGACTGATTTTTTTATACAGTTATTGACTGAAAACCAGGATAACTCTAATCTAGTTGTTTCAATTTTAGCTATTTTGATTCGAATTGAACTGCCTGCCTCCCAACAAGAATATCTATTGCGATTTCTAGACCAAGCTGGATTGTTATCTAGTCCAATCGCTTACAATTTAACGCTTGATTTGTCTATAAAAGCGAGAGAAGGAGCTGAGTCGAGTTGGATAAGTGAACAAGAAGCTAGAAGGGAGGAATTGCTCGCAAAATTGAGAGAAATGACACCTCAAGAGTGTTTCGATCAATTTGATAGTTTGGCTGAGGAAGCTGAGGATTTAATTTTAGCTACTAGCTTGACACAACCTACATCAGGAAAAGTTGGTTTAGAAATAGAATGCAACACCGATGATGAATCATCATTTCTAAAACATGATGCTCCCTTTGGATTCTGGCTGGGCGAAGATTGGGGAGGGGTTGAAAATTCTCGTTTTGCAAAAAATTTAGAACTCAGAAGAAAAAATGATCGATTAGAGTTTAATGCTGATTATCTGCATAGCTTAGGACATCTAGCCGTTTACCTAGAACAAATGAGTCACCTAGCGGGGTTTCATTTTCATTTGGATGCTGGTAGGCATCCAGAAGTTTTTGGAGATAAAAACCAATCATTTCTTATGCGCAAACCCAACCTTAGAGGATTTCGTAGTGGTTGGAGCCATTTCGATCATGATCATAGAACATACGAATTTAGAGATTTTATGCCACCTGCTCAAACTATGGGTCGATCTTATCAGCCAGCTGACGTAGCTAATTTGATAGTTATGGCCATAACTGGACCAGAACCAATGAGGAGAATGGATGCATTTCATGGTACTCCTTTGGAATTTTTGCGGGATGGTCAAACTGGGCAGAGATTGTTGGTTGGAGAGCGAGCAAAGAGTGTCAGTTGGAAGCAGTTTTTGTTTGGAGCACTGGTGAAAGACTTTAGAACTGCTGAAGGTAAATTGGCAGCATTGTTAGCATTAAAAAATGATAATAGTATGGTTTCATTTGATTTATTGGATGTGGCTGGAGCTTATGATGACGTTGGAGTTGTTGATGTTGTGGAGCTTATGCTTTCCTTTCAAGATCCATTTGTTATGCATAAAAATAAGTCGAGTCTTTGTTGTCTATTTAGGACTATACAATTCGCTCATGAGGTTGGTGAGCCTGAAATAGACAAAATTTTTTTAGGAGTAAAAGATGTACTTAGGATAGCGGCTGTCTTAAATGTTCTAGATTTAGGAGTAGTCACCGACAGCTTTAATACTTATGTTAGAAGTGTCATTCCTGAACTGACTGAAGACTTTAATAGGTGTTGTTCAGTAGGACAAAGCTTAAAAAAGGCAGACAAAGTCAGATTTTTGAACTTAATTTTACCTCATTTAAAAGATAAACACACCCTCGATGCAAAAACCACGGAACAACTTATTGTTGCTTTACAGCAAAAATGGATACCAGACAGTTATTGTTCCATTTTTTTACAACTACTTTTAGAGCGAGGACAAAGCTTGGACAAATTTATTATTTGGATCATAGAAAAACATGGTGTTGAATTTTTCTGGTCTCATGTTGAACAAACTAAACCTCGATTGATTATCTCTGGTTTATTGAAAGTTTTGCTTGAAGGGGAGATAGGCATAGAGCTTAGTGAAAAGTTTTGGCAATATCTTGTGAAAATGGGTTCAATCTATTCATTTTCTCGCGAAACACAGCAGAAAATGGTTTCTGTTTTAGATGATTATTATTTTAAGAATCCTACGCCAGAAAACTTGCACAGAATTATATTTAATCTAACTGAAATGACAGGTAATGGAGTTAAATTTAATTTAGTTGTTTATAAATGGATTGTAGATTCTATATTACGGCCGGCAGTTGATTATTGCCTTGAATTGGAGGAGTGTCAAATTTTAGAAATGGTGTTTGAACTCTTGAATAATAGCGATGATCCAAGACTAGCCAACACTCTTAAGCATTTTGTGTCAAAAGAAGCTTTCCCAACTGCGATTAATGATCAGATTTGGAAAATAATTACATTGAAGTGCTCACCATCGTTAGTTTTAGAGCTGGCTAAAGAGATTGTTAGCTTGGAAAAAGGTTTAGTTTATAGACAAAAAGTTTGGGAGCTTTTAGAAGCGAAAGGATCTGATTCAATTGCTTTGCAGGTTACAGGTATTTTTAACCCTGATAATTTATTGGTTGCAACTCTGCCTAGACGGGAGTTGGTGCAGATTAAGCGTCGTAGTTGGGAATATTTAGAAAAATTTGCTGGCGAAAAGACCGCTACTTTATTGCAGCTCTACTTATGTTTTCATTGGTTGAAAGGAGAAGATAAAGAACGTGCTAAAGAAGTTTTAGCCAAATCTGATTTGCAATATTTGCACAGTCGATTGAAAGATGATTATAACATAGGATTAGGCCAAACTTCAGACATTTTTACTCCTAAGTTAATTGCATCTAAGTTAAGAGGGAGGGAACCGAAATTCAATCATTTTTTTGAGGATTACCCGTGGGAGTATTGGTGGGAGGGTGGTAGTGTAATGGTGGCCAATGGTTTAGTAAATGCTATTCACAACGATCAGTTATCACTAACAGGAATGATAAAGGCTTGGCCGATTATAGTTAAGTATGCCGATCAGAGTACCCTTCAAAAAGTTGGTTCAAGCTTAAGGGCAGAAGATTTTTCATGCTCTTATTTTGTGGATGAGATGGGTGTTGATGAAATAACACAATATGTGCTTGATATATATGCTCAAGACATGGTTGGTCCAAAACACAGACACTTTTTAACTGAGGGCTTCAGTCAATTAAAGAAGAATTTTGCTTTCTCGTTAGACCAGATATCAAATGGGTTTACAGTACTTTTTGGATTACTGACTCATCAGATTTTACTTAGGGCCAGCCAACATCAGGAGAAGATTGAAAGGTGGAAACAAATGGCATTTTTTTCAGCTAAGTACTGGCTTTCCTGGGGTCTAGTAGCATTACTATTAAGTACTCCTGGTGATACTAATGAAGCCATTGATCAAGTTTTGATTGATGATAATCAAGCAGAGACTAGCCACATTGTAGATGAAGAACAACTAAATATATTTCGTCAGGCTTTGGAAGCTCTTGGCACGCAGTTGGATGCTGAGGTTCCATCTGGGCAGGGCATTTTTCAAGTGGAAAGCATTCATCAAGAAACTCTTGCTGCAGATATATCGAACGAACAAAGAATAGAATTGGCAGAGAAAGATTCTTCTCGAACTAAACGATTATCTTGGGAACAAGTTGAAGTTGAGTCTTCGAGTGAAGTGGGATTGGAATCAATTCCTAGGTTTAATAAAACTGACCAAGGTTGGGTTTTACCCGAAGGAAAGGTTATGCATCAGGTTGATGGTCATACTATATTGCATCATAGAGACCTTGCTCCCGAGCAGTTAAAGCAACACCTCTATCGTGAGAGCTCTATCTTACATCAGGCCTTGAATAATTTCCTTGAATCAAATCCTGATTATCAGATTAAGCAGGTTGATTATAGAACTGACTCTGATTTGTTAACTGTTATGCAGCCTGATGGCACATGCTGGGCTACGCTCTTAGTTGGCAAGCATGTTGACAGAGGTGACGGTGGTCACTCTTTTTCTGCTGACTTATTAGTTTTGCAGGAAACAGATGGTGGTGTCCAAACTAGACTATTAAGACCTCAGGATTTCTCTAGTATAAGTAGGGAAGGTGTAGCTCATGATTCAAGTTTTGATGCATTTGGTTTTTCCAATTATGCCCAAAACGGCTTTACAATCTACTATCGCGATGCAGATCAATACCTTTCTGCTGGCACAATTTTACTAAAGAGTACAGATTTAGTTTTATCTAGTCAATTTGCAATTGATCATTCTGGTGGCATCTATTCAGGTGGACGAATTGAAATAAATAATCAAGGAGGAATTGATTATCAAGAAGTAGGGCAAGTAAGTGTTGCTGAACAAAATGAGAATGGTATAGTCGTTGATACACAAAGATTTGCAGATCAGTATGCGAGTGTTGTAAGGCGCAAGTCAACTGTTGAAAATGATAGCCAGTTAATGTCGGTTGAAGTTGTGGATTCTGAAGGGGAAATAATAATAGATTTTCCTGATTGGTTTGAGATTGGTGGTAGTCAAGAACAGGAGCTACACGCATCTTCTCGTTTGTTTGATATGGAAAATAGAAAATACCTATTGGTTATCAAAGTTATTAATTTTGATGAGCCGAACTGTATGAAAGAAATTCAAGTTGATTATGGAGATGGAACCGCCTTTGTACATGATTTATCTCGTACTGAAAGATCTAAAATTGCTTATTTAACTTTGCAAGCAACCGAAGAAGGTTTGGAGGTTGTATCAAAAAGTGTGGGAGATCAGTATTATTTTGGATCAGCAACAGAAGCCCTGCAAACAGATGATGGTATTCGCGTTAGATTCCATCCTTCAGAACAAGAGCTTCCTTATGGCGTAAAAGAAGTAATTGTTCGTTAGTTGTTTAACCCTCAACAGTCACTTTTTCACCATCCCAATCAACAGTCACCTTATCTCCTGTTTTTACTTCTTCTCTAATCAATTTTAATGAGAGTTTGTTTAACACTTCTTTCTCTAAAACCCGCTGAATCGGACGGGCCCCATAGACGGGATCATAGCCCACCTGAGCAAAGTGCTTAATGGCTTTTGGAGTAACTTTCAGCACCAAGTCCTGATCCTCCAACCTTTGCTCAAGCCGTTTAATTTGCAACTTCACAATTTGTTCTATTTGCTCTTGGGTGAGGGGTTGGAAGATGATGATGTCATCAATACGGTTTAGGAATTCAGGCCTAAACTTGCTTTTCATTTGGTTCATAACCGCTTGCTCTTGTTGTTGTGGTTCTCCAACGTGTTCGGCAATTAAATCACTACCGATATTGGAAGTCATGATAATGACAGTGTTCTTAAAGTCGACAGTTCTGCCTTTGGCATCTGTTAGGCGGCCATCATCTAAAATTTGTAGAAGGATATTAAATACTTCCGGATGAGCTTTTTCGATCTCGTCTAGTAGGATAACGGTGTAAGGATGGCGGCGAACCGCTTCTGTTAGCTGGCCGCCCTCTTCATAACCGACATATCCAGGAGGTGAGCCAACCAAGCGGGCCACACTGTGTCGCTCCATATATTCACTCATATCGATGCGAACCATGCGGTTTTCATCATCAAACAAAAATTCGGCCAGAGTTTTGGCTAGTTCTGTCTTACCCACACCAGTTGGACCAGAAAAAATAAATGAGCCAATTGGTTTGTTTTCTTGGCCAATACCAGCTCGGTTGCGGCGGACGGCATTAGCTACAGCCTCGATGGCTTGTTTTTGTCCCACGACTCGCTTGGCTAGCTCATCTTCCAGTTGTGCCAGTTTTTGTTTCTCACTTTGCAACATTTTTTCGACAGGAATTTGAGTCCAGCGAGCTACGACTCGGGCAATATCTTCCTCAGTCACCTCTTCTTTTAGCAATTTATTATCTTTTTGAATTTTCTGCAACTTCTGTTGTTTTTGTTTCAGCTCTTGCTCAATTTCTGGGATTTTGCCGTAGTTAATTTCTGCTGCTCTTTCCAGATCATAGTTTCTTTCTGCTCTTTCGGCCTCTGCTTTTAGATTATCCAGCTCCTGATTAAGTTCCTTAACTCGGTCTAAAATCTTTTTCTCATTTTGCCAGTGCAGATTTAACTGCTCGTGTTCTTCTTTGAGTTCAGCCAATTGTTGTTCAATCTCTTTTAACCGTTCTTGACTAGACTCATCCTTTTCTTTTTTTAATGCTTCTTTTTCAATCTCCAACTGTCTAATCTCTTTTTCCAGCTGGTCGATGACTGCTGGTTTACTGTCGATTTCAATTCTAATAGCAGCAGCTGCTTCATCCATTAAATCAATGGCTTTGTCTGGCAAATAGCGATCACTAATGTAGCGGTCGGACAACTCTACGGCTGCCACCAAAGCATTGTCACGAATGCGGACACCGTGATGGGCTTCATACTTTTCTTTAATACCTCTTAAGATTGAAATTGCTTCCTCCTCAGATGGCTCGTCGATCATGACTGGCTGGAAGCGGCGCTCTAAAGCCTGATCTTTTTCAATATATTTGCGATATTCTTTAACTGTGGTGGCGCCAATCATGCGCAGTGTGCCTCGCGCTAGGGCTGGTTTTAACATGTTGCCGGCATCGGTGCTGCCCTCTGCTGCCCCAGCGCCAACAATAGTATGTAGCTCATCAACAAAAAGAATAAGCTCTCCTTCTGCCTTCTCTACTTCTTTAATGACAGCTTTCAGGCGGTCTTCGAATTCTCCGCGATACTTAGCTCCAGCTAGTAAGGTACCCATTTGTAAATTTAAGATGCGCTTGTTTTTAAGAGCATCGGGAATATCATTGTCAATAATTTTTTTAGCTAACCCCTCAACAATAGCGGTTTTACCGGTGCCTGGTTCTCCAACTAAGACGGGGTTGTTTTTGGTGCGGCGAGATAAGATTTGAGTAACACGCCTGATCTCTTCATTGCGACCAATGACGGGGTCAATTTTGCCTTGCCTGGCCAGAGTAGTAAAATCTTGAGTGTATTTTTCTAGAGCTTGATATTTATTCTCTGGATCTCTATCTGTTACTTTTTGGTTGCCACGGACATCTTCTAAAGCCTGACTGATCTCTTTTTTTGAAACTCCAATGAGCTGACGTACTTTTTTAATATCTAACAATGCTAATAACAAATGTTCGGTGCTGATGTATTCATCTCTTAACTTGCCGGCTTCTGATTCGGCTTGGCCAATGACTTGGCTTAATTCTCGGGAAGCATAGGTTTGGGCTGATTCACTAACGGTAGGTAACTCTTTAAGCTTGCCTTTTGCTTGGGCGCTGATAGTTGTCGGTTTAATCTCCAGCTTTTGTAATAAGGAGGGAACAATGCCGTCCGACTGTTCGCTGAGAACAACTAATAAATGCCAGGGAGCGATCTGTTGATGTTTAAGCTTAGCAGCCAATTGCATGGCTCCTTGAATAGCTTCGGCTGATTTGGTGGTGAATTTATCGAGATTGATTGGCATAAATGTTTGTGATGTTAATAATGATTGCAAGTAGCAATAGTTAAATTTTAGTCAAAATTAGTTGCTTTGTGAAGAGTGATTAGCAAACAGAAGCTTTGAGTGCTAATGAGGATGAGTGTGATAGAGATAAGTGCTGTATTAGAGATTTACTGGCTCATCAACAGAAAAAACTGCGAAAAAATAAAGAAATAGTGGAAAAATGAAAAGTAAGGAAATTCACTTTAACTAAAGAGACAGTGCTGGTTAACGTTGTTAACCTAAGCTGTGATACAAACACGGTGATAAAAATCGACCTGGAAGGGAATTTCCCAGGATTTGTTTCGCCAACATTGCTGTTGACCTGGAGAAGGAGGTCGTGATGACTCCTACCAATCTCCTTAGAAAGGAGGTGATCCATCCGCACCTTCCAGTACGGATACCTTGTTACGACTTAGTCTTCATCGCCAACCTCACCGTAGAAGGGCTGCTCCCATCCGAAGAAGGGTCACAGTCTCCCGCTTCGGGTGCTGCTGACTTTGCTGGCTTGACGGGCAGTGTTCTGAGATCATAATTTCATTACTGAAAATTTGTCTCCCGCCGCCCGGCGCGCGGTTTTCCCGCACCGTGGCGAACCCTCAATCACGTTTTTTGCTGTACTGATTCATATTGCTACGAATCGAACGCAACTTCTCAATTCCTTTTAAAGTTAAATGTTCTTTGCGAGCAAAGATTTGAGCTGCTTGGCGAAAAAGATCAAATGAATGACGCTTTTTAGCTTGCAGTTTGTGTTTGCTAAAGAACGGAATAACTTTATTTCTCAGATCCTTGATAGAAGAAACTTTGTATTCGACATGAGGGGCCCACCCATATTTTGAATAATCAAGATAGTAGATGTGGCCACACTCAAGCGTAGCTTGAATGCGTCTTAAGATCTCCTCATCATCGGCTCTTAGCTCAATTTCAAAATGAAGTCGGGCATCTAAGCCTAGTTTCTTTTGTTTATGTTTGGAAATAACGATAGTGAAGCATCCTTCGCCATCGACAAACCCAGCTACATAATTTGGATCTAAAGGTTTGAGAGACATGATTAAGTTTGGCCCTTCCTCAGCTCTATTTGAGCAAAGTACTATGACCTCTGCAGACTTCCTATTATTAATTTGATGTTGTTACCTCGATCATACTCACCAAAACTGACGTTTTGTTGACGTGAGTCATAATAGGATCTCCCTTCGTACCTATTATTTCAATTCAGTTTCATCTCGAGCCCAGATATTATTACTTTCTTTATTACAAGTAGCTTCCCCATTTGCACGGTGGGTCGCTGAAAATAATAACCGTTTAGGCTTCAAGCTGAGACTTGCTACTTTCGCCCTTCGGCTTGTTGCTTACGCTAACAAGCCTGCGATTTGGCTTTAAGTTGCTTGTATCGACTTAGTTGGATTTAAACCAACTTGAAATAATACGCGGAAGGCGCATTTTAATTTGTGCAAGGAGCGAGAACGTATTCACCGCACCCTGATGATATGCGATTACTACCGATTCCATCTTCATGAGGGCGAGTTTCAGCCCTCAATCCGAACTGAGAGGCGTTTTATAAGGATTGGCTCAAGGTTGCCCTGTTGCTACCCGTTGTGCGCCCCATTGTAGGATGTGTGTTGCCCTAGATGTAAGGAACATACTGACTTGACGTCATCCCCTCCTTCCTCCCTTGCTTGGCAAGGGCAGTCTCGTCAGATACATATAACTGACAACAGGGGTTGCGCTCGTTACCGCACTTAAGCGGACGTCTCCATAATGCTTATAGATTACTCTATAAAATAGACTATACCTTCACCCTTCTCTATGATAAGAGTTAGGGGCTGACGTGTTATTTCAACCTTAGTTGAAATCTTCCGCCGTCTAATAACGGCTTCCAGTCGTTACGGGGTCAAGGTAATTTTAATAGTAATTGTTGATAGATCTGATTAGAACAAATCCCAACTACTTAATTACCTGACTTCCCTCGGTATTATCCATTGAATCCATTAAATCTAAAATAGACTTAATGGTCAACCGGACTCCACCGATATGAGTCAGATTTTTCAGTACTGTTTCCAGTAAGGGTCGCGAGTTTTTTGTTCACGACACGAGCTGACGACCATATTATTCCCTTATTTCTAAGGGTACGGACTATACCACTATCCATTATCACTAAATGGATAATCGGCGTATTATGATTTTCAGAATTGAAAACCATCCTCTCACGAGTAAAGTGAGAAAGTCTCTACGGGGTTACAAGTCTTTTTGAAAGTTTTGCTGAGTAAGGCTTAAGCCTGTTAACTAAGCTGATGCTTTCTTTAGTCGAAACATATATGACGTGCGTTCCAGCTTGTTTATATTGGTAGATGTTGTTGTGAGTAAAGCTTGCTTTGATCAATAGTTTTTGATCAATTTCAGCTTGGCTGCGATTGTAATATGTGATGCGAAAATCATTTTTCAGATTTTTTGCAACGCTGCCATCACCATCAAATCTACCAGCAATATATGGAACAATTGCTTTTTTCGGTATGGACAAACGTTGTTTAAGCTGACTTCTGAATTTTCTCAGAAGTGGGCGGCTATTAACGTATAGCTGCCAAGCTTGGTTGCTTAATTTAGTACCTTTTGAAAAGGTAGTTTTGCCTTGATACCACCTCATTGCTGGAGGCAAGGGTCTTGGTTTACCTTGATTGGTGTAGACGCGCAGTCTCATCCTTTCTAGCGGAAAGATTTCTGCTAGAAAATGATAGAACCTTTTGATCAGTTCTGGATAGATTGCGGTTAAACCAATCGAGCTAGTGCGATGGTAACCATCAGCACCCCATAGACCTAATATATATGGATCGAGTGATTTTATTGTAAGACTTGAACTTCCCACGGGGTTGCCCTTCATGATTAATATTTTATCATGGGAGGGGTTCTCCGTTATGAGCCGATTTTACCTTTGATGTTGCCATCAAAGCGGCCATTTGTCAAAATAGCCATGCATCACCTGTGTACCACCCTCGGAGGACGGCTTGGTTATCCCAAGCTTTGCAGGTACATGTCAAATCTAGGTAAGGTTCTTCGCTTTGTATCGAATTAAACCACATGCTCCACCGGTTGTACGCTCCCCCGCCAATTCCTTTGAGTTTAAATCTTGCGATTGTAATTCCCAGGCGGCTCGCTTAACGCGTTAGCTTACGCTAGTCACTCCGAAGAGCGACCGGCTAGCGAGCATCGTTTACGGCTTGGACTACAGGGGTCTCTAATCCCTTTTGCTACCCAAGCTTTCGTCCCTGAGCGTCAGTGCTGTCCTAGTAACCTGCTTTCGCGATTGGCGTTCCTCTCGATATCTACGGATTTCACCCCTACACCGAGAGTTCCAGTTACCCCGAACAGACTCAATCCTAGTAGTTTTTCTCGCTCTTCTGAAGTTGAGCCTCAGGATTAAACGAGAAACTTGCTAAGACGCCGACGGAACCCTTTACGCCCAGTAAATCCGGATAACGCTTGCACCCCACGTATTACCGAGGCTTCTGGCACGTAGTTAGCAGGTGCTTTCTAGCAAGGTACCGTCAATCTACCCGAAGGTAGGTGTTCTTCCCTTGCCACAGTGGTTTACAACCCGAAGGCATTCTTCCCACACGCGGTGTCGCTGCGTCAGACTTTCGTCCATTGCGCAATATTCCTGGTTGCTGCCACCCGTAGGTGTAGGTCCCGTGTCTCAGTGACCTTGTGACCGGTCGTGCTCTCACACCGGCTACCCGTTGTCGGCTTGGTGAGCTTTTACCTCACCAACTACCTGATAGGACGCAGGCTCCTCCTCTAGCGCCACATTGTCCGAAGACAAATAGGCTTTGGTCTTGCGACCACATGCGGTATTACTCCCGGTTTCCCAGGGCTATTCCCCACTAAAGGGTAGATTCCTA
The DNA here is from genome assembly GCA_964567445.1 of uncultured Pseudomonadales bacterium. Classification (GTDB taxonomy): domain Bacteria; phylum Patescibacteriota; class Microgenomatia; order UBA1400; family PJMF01; genus CAZMMR01. Next base: position 2,875 of record CAZMMR010000014.1, on the reverse strand, counting down.
CGCGTTACTCACCCGTCTGCCACTGTCCACTATTCCGAAGAATAGCTTATCGTGCGACTTGCATGCCTAAGGCACACCGCCAGCGTTCATCCTGAGCCAGGATCAAACTCTCAAATAAAATTTTAAGCAGACTAATAAAATAGTCTGAGAAAATACAATTGAGAAACCTTGCTAAGCGGCGTATTGGCTTAGCTAAGGTTGACCCATAGCGATTTTTATCACCAGGTTTGTATCACAAATTCCGCCAAATTTATGCTCTGGCGCTCAAAATCCTTGAATTAGATTCAGGGATTTAAGGCTTGTCGCATAAGTTTCGCTTGTTTGCTGCTAACCTAGTTGGATAAACGATATTTGCGTTTTGTTTGCTTATACGTTTATTGGATTAACTGTTGAATTACTGTTAATTGAATTAGCGTGTTCGTATCAATTGTGTTAAACACAATTGCTTGCGTACTAATCATTAAGTTTTGTTGATATCAGAATCAACACTTAATGTTTAGTGTTCTGTCTCTTTAGTTGTTAAAGTGCGAAAATAAAGCATAGGCAAATTGCTTTGCCTCTGCGATTTATTTTAATCTTTTGGATTCCTTCACAGTATCTAATAGAAGTTAGACTTTCGAAGGTAAGCAATATAATATCAGAAAATCACTAAAGGTCAACCGCAGTTAAAACTGTCAGTGGGTTAGCAGTTGAAACTGTCAGTGGGTCAGCAGTTAAAACTGTCGGTGGGTCAGCAGTTGAAAAAAACAAGTGCAGTAGATTGACAATCTTATTTTAGTGCTAATTTTTCTAAAATAATTAGAGTTTAGAAATAGTTTGATTAATTCTAGTATGAAGTAAGGTGGTGACTTGACTTGGATCTCTAGAAAAAATTATTCCCCGAGAGGAGTTTATAATTAAACCTCGATGATTTTGGTCAAGACCTGCTTTTAGTACTAATTGCAAATTACCACCCTGTGTTCCAACACCCGGGACCAATAATGGCATGTCACCAACTATTGTTCTAACTTGTTTTAATTCCTCTGGGTAGGTGGCACCAACGACTAGCATGCAGTTTTGCGCTTGATTCCACTTTGAAGCTACTTGTTGAGCTACTCTTAGCCATAATGGTACATCTTGCACTTTTAGCTTTTGAAATTCGTCTGCACCCGGATTAGAGGTATGGCAAAGGATGATGCTGACCTTGTCGGTTCTACACAAAAAAGGAGCTAAAGCTTCCTGGCCTAGATACGGATGCAAAGTAATGGCGTCGAACTTAAGTTTATCGAAGATTGCCTCAACATAACCTTGGTTGCTGGAACCAATATCAGCTCGTTTAGCATCTGCTATAAGAAAAATGTCTGGGTGTTTTTGTTGTAAATATTCAACAGTTAACTCCAAAGATTCCCAGCCATTCGCTCCCCGAGCTTCATAAAAGGCTAAGTTTGGTTTATAAGCACAGACCGACTGGTGAGTCTGGTCGATAATCCACTGATTAAATTTAAATTGAGGATGGGAATGTTGTAGAAATTGTTTAGGCAGTCGTTTAAGATCACTATCTAAACCAACACAAAGCAAAGAATTAACCTTTTCTACTCTTGCTTTGTACTTATTTAAAGCTTTACTCATTTCCCTCTTTTCTTCTTAGCCAAATATTCCTTGCCGTGACCAAACTCAGTGTTAATTGGTTGTGCCATTAGTTCTGCCGGAGCTTCATCCTCCGAATAATCTTCAGCCTCAAATACCGCCAATTCGAAAAATGGCAAATCAAACATCTTTGTATTAACTCTGTCAGGATTGCGGTTGATAATGACGCAAACTCCTACCACCTCTCCTCCGTATTCTTCGATCACTTTCACTACCTTTTTTACTGAGTTGCCAGTAGTTGTTAAATCTTCAACAGCCAAAACCTTTTTATCTTTAATGAATTTATCATAACCACGGGTAAATTCGAATCCGCCCTTGCCATCTTTTTCAGCATAGACCGAATTGACTTCCTGCTCTTTGATTTGAGTAAGATGGTAACCAACCCACTGGGATAAAATAATACCTCCTAAGGCAGGAGCAGCGACAGTATCCATATTTAAATGAGAGCATTTTTCTGCCATCATTCTTCCTATTTGAGAAGTGAGTTGGGTATGAGGATACAAAGCATCCTTGGACACATAAACACTACTATGCCTGCCAGATGTAAAAATAAAATGGCCATTAGCCATAATGCCATTAACTGATTGATAAATATCTATGACTTGATTTGACATATTCTCCTTTGTTTTGATAGTTATTGATTATGGTCATGCTCGGTAAGCAACAGGATAGTCTGGCCATTTTGTCTACCGATAGGTGCTTTTCCCTAACTGATAAACAAAACTCTGAGTGGTTCGTCTTTCAGAAATGAGCTTCTATTTCATTTAAATTTATAATCTAACTTGATAAGTGTCGACTAATGCTTTTAGCCAGATTTGGATGCCACATTGCGCCGGTTGCGCTCATGACAGCATCTGCTCCGGACTGGCGATATTGGTCATAGTCTCTTGGTTGCGTTACACCTCCCACCCCAACAATATCGAATTTTAACTGATATTTTTGTCGTAGCTTGTGCAATCTAGCAGCCATGTCCAGTCCAGCCCACTTAATACTAGCGCCACAGATACCACTATTTGCTCGTCCCTTTCCGGGTAAGGCTTGCTTGCCAGCCTGATTTACTACTTCTGCAGGAATGGTGTTAATTGCTATCAAACCCTGTATGATTGGTGCTACTTTGGTCACTAACCGCTCCAGGTTATCATCTGATTGAAAATAAGCCAACTTCAGTAGTAATGGAATATCTCCAATCTCCTCTTTAATAGCAAAAGCAATCTGTTGCACTGCTTGCACATCAAAACAGAGTAGATTG
>CAZMMR010000013.1:5170-14829 GCA_964567445.1 uncultured Pseudomonadales bacterium | reverse complement strand
CTGTGAGCAGAACCATGGTTCAAAGGGCTTATCAACTACATCTACTTCTAACCCAAGAACATAGTTATTTGGCCAAAGATAGTGCTATTGGCATGTCCGACAAGCTTTATTACTTGTTTCATCTTTTAGAATATTTAATCAAATATGAAGAAGCTGGCACTAGCGATGCACACCTTCTGCCCACAATGATGCTTTTTACTCCTGTTGATCCTGAAACGGGAGATCATTTCAGCCCAATCAGGGAAATTTATGGCAAAGATCGTATGAATGAGGTTGAAAACAAACTAACCTATGGCCTTAAATACAATGCTCTCAATCCCCCATTGTGGATGCAGAAGGAGTTGTTTTCTATCTTTGGCAGAACCAATCTCGGGTTTATGCTGGAACCATTTAGCAAGGTTGCTAATAGATCTAGAGGAACTGAGCCAAAAGTAGAAATAAAAAGCGGAAAAGGAAAATTTGTTCGTGATGAGGTGAGTGGCCGAATTTTGAGCAAAAAATCAAGGAATACGCCCATAATGGGTAACTTTTTGGGATTAACTCCATTCTTGGTCGACAGTCAGGCTTTGGATAGGGGAAGTGTCGTTCCTGCTGTTAACCCTGATGCGGCTGTTCCATTGCGTTTTTCGCCGCTTCGTCACAATGACGAATCACAACCAACATATACGCTAGATGACTTAAGAGATCGAGGAACAGGGCATCTACCATATTCAGCCGTTAACTGGAAGGTTTATGGAGACAAACTTCGAGCTTATTATAATGAGGCAGCCGCACACGGTATGTGGTTGATGAAGACGCTCAAAGGAAGCGAGAAAGACTACATCGACGCCCTGGGCGATATAGATGCCATTAGTGGGAACGAAAACCACGTTAAGTATGTGGCCGGACTGTTTTCTAAGGTTGGACCAGAAATAAGAAGCGGTCGTACCCGCACCCATAGATTTGAAGATGGGGTGACAGTAAAGACAGATTACGGAAAAATGACAACATACGGTGTTACAGTTAGAATGATTATTTCCAGGGGAATTCTAATGTTAAATCAAACTGGACCAGAAGCTCGAAACGCAAAAGATAACTTTGACAACTACTTAAATCAAGTAGAGGGCAGAAATATCTTTGGTCAAAAGCTGAGTCCTGAAACCAAGGACCTTGTCACTGAAGTGATACGTGCAGTTGTTGGTCACGGTGAAGGCTTGAGGACTCAGCTAACTAGGTTTGGAGGCAAGTTTAAAGAACAAGTAGAACGATATCTTGAAGTCAACTAGGATAGTTTTCTCCATAAAAAGCAACTTAGAACACATTCAATATGCATCGCCGATGCAGAGTATTAAGGAATGCCAATTTGAATGATAGTGTGTTGGGTTTTGAAGGATAAAAAATACAAGGATTACTATACAACGGCTTTAATACAGACTCTGCTTTACAGTTTTGTTGGATTTATAAGTTGTAAGTCGCCTTATGTTTGTGCTTTATAGAGGCATAACTAAATTGGGTCTGATGAAGATGGGTCGGTGCCTCCCAGGCTAGTATCTTGTTCTAGGTTTTCTGCGTTTCTCCAGTCTATGCCGGCCCTAGCCAGAACCTTTCTTGCAGCTAAGCCTCTTTTGTTTTCTTGTTTGGCCCACTTTATTAGCACGTCCCCAGTTAGCTCATTAATTGCAAACTGCCCCGCCTCTTTTATACCAAGTTGCCCCAAGCCCTTTGCCATTTTGGGACCATACCTAGCAGCAGCTGGTAACATAGCGCCTCCCAACCCCCACTTCTTAGCAGCGGTTTTAGATCTTTGGTTGGCGTGTTCCCAATCCTGTCCTTCTAAAAGACCTTTTGCTAGACCGCCAGCTCGACCAAGACCATATCCCAATCCTCCAAGTTGTGCTCCAACGGTTGGTGCGGCTGCCATAGACGCACTCTTCTTAAGCCTATCTCCCGCTACTCCGGCCAACTCACCAAATACATCTTCTTTAGCTCCAACAGCTTCTTTAACTTTATCTACAATTTCTGGAGTTGCTAGGAGTAAACCTATACCAACAATAGCTGGCAAAGCTCCAGCCACTCCTTGATTTAAAAGATAAGGTGGGGAAAAGCCACCGGTCACCAACTCATTCTGACTAATAATTTCTCTTACAATTAAAATAATCAATACTGTTGGAAAGGCTGCTAGATTTCCCACTATGTTTTTCAGCCAAGATCCAAAGGTGTTCTTTCCTGGAATAGCTCCAAGCATTAAGATGATAGGGGCAAATGCCACATTAAGGATAATGGACACGTAGCTTTTCAGTAAGGCAAAAAATAATTTAAAAACACCAAAGAGTAAGGCTAAGGCCACGATTACTCCTACTGTTAGGTTGCTAATCCAACCGATTGCAGCCCCAACGTTAGCAGAATCTAAAATTGCTTGCAATGTTTCGGTAGCAGCTTGATTACCTTGGCTCCAACCGGCTCTAAATAACTCATTACCTAGTTCTAAAAAGTTTAGGTTGATTAGATTGGCGCTGCCATCAAACAGACCAATAATTAAGTACATACTGATGTACATGGTATCAATGAGCAAACCAGCAATAGCATAAGAAAACGTCACAAACAGCAGGGCAATGATAATATTGGGGACAGCTTGTTGCACTGTTACCACAGTCTGACCATCAATTTTATGTCTAAACATAATCATAAAACCGATGACTAGGATTGCTAAGACAAAAAATAAGTAGGCAACATTGCGGAAAGTCTTCCAGGTTTGCATAACAGGATCGAGGGAAGCAAAACCAATTCCTTGCGCTCTAGCTTGGGGAACAATCTTTGCACTTTCAAGAATATCAGCTATGTATAAACTGGTAGAAGCCGGCGGTCGATACATGGCAACAATCCCTTTGTTTAAGGTGGGAATTGCGCCGTCACCGATTATTGATCTGCGTTGTTGCATGTGTTCAGAGTCCGCTGTAGAACCCCCAGCCTCGTATGGGACAATCTGATCTATGAGATAAATAGCGGTTTTCTCTGAAACATTAAAGTGGTAGCCAGAGAGGTTGGGAGCCTCTCCTATTTCACTTGATATAACATTTTCTTCGTACTCTCTAATTTTACTCCTAACGTCTTTTGAATGTGTTATGCTTTCTTCCTGACTACCAAATCCACCTCCACCTCCACCACTACCGTCCTGAGCATAAGCTCCCTTTGAACACAAAGCAAAAATTACAACTAGGAGGACTGTTACTATTGTGAGCTTCTTTATCATTAGTTTAGATTTTATCTTAAAACCTCTGAGTTTACAAAGGGTTGTTTTTTTGATGTCTAATGTCTCTGATATTAAATCTTGTTTTAGAAGATTTTATTAAAAGAACTTTTCCTTCTTCCCATCTTATTGATGGCTGGTTATACTGGAAACTAGTATTTCTTTCTGCCCCAAACTGTATAAAATTACCAAAACTATTATGAGTGACGTCAATTTTTCTCAGATTATTCCCCACATTCAACAAGCGCAATCTGTTTTAGTAATGCTGGGGCAAAAACCAACCTTCGATCAGCAGCTATCTGCTGCTAGCCTTTTTCTTTCTTTGAGTAATCAAGGAAAAAACACAACTCTGTTGGGTGTTGAGCAAGTTAGCAACCCAACAATCGTTGGCTTAGATCAGCTTAAAACCGAAGTTGGTCGTCAAAATTTAGTGGTTAGTTTTGATTATGATCCTAAGTCGGTTAACAACGTTAGTTATCATATTGATGAGGAAAGCAATAAGTTTTACCTAACCGTTAAGCCTCAAAAAGGAGAATCACCATTAGAAGAAGATAGCATTGAAACGAGTTATATTGGGGCCGATGCGGACCTAATCTTTTTAATAGGTGTTGATGACTTGGCTAAATTGGACCAGCTTTATATAGGTTATGAAGATCTTTATGAGCGGGCGATTTTGATTTCTTTTAACAATTACTCATCTGTTGACAAGGCTTTTAATTTTGACCCATCTAACTCCAGTTCAACCTCTGAGCTTGTCTATCAATTGTTGTCTAAATTAGATTATGAAATTGATGGTGAGGTGGCTACAAATTTATTAGCCGGCATCCAGTATGAAACCAATAACTTTGTTGATCCCAGAGCTGATGCCAACACTTTCGAGGCAGTGGCTAGTTTATTAAGGTCTGGTGCTAGGAGGAAAGCTGGTGCTTTTACTAAAGCATCTAAGGTAGGGGCTCAAATGACCAACCAAAGAAAAGTTTTGCAAAAGACTGGTCGAGAGGTAAGCTTAATGGAAAGTGCAAAAGAAAAAAGCAGCAACCCAGGAATTCAAAAAAAATCAAAAAATAATTTAGAAAAAGCAAGTGAAAATCTGGATAGAAATAATAAAGCACTAAAAACAAACTCTTCTGAAATTAAAGAAAACAAAAAACAGATACCTTTAAGGCCCAGCGGTTTAAAAAAATGATTCTTTTGTCAATTTTTAACTTATAGTCCGCAGCTTTTCCTAATATTTTCGTAAGATCCCCCTTCATCAACATTGTATGATCCGATGTCTATTGTCTCCTCGCATGCACATTGGCAATAGCTTTGGCCTTCACAAGCTGGACGATAATCTAACGATAGGGGAGAGCAGCTAGCATCGCCAAAATGATAGCCGGCTAAACGACAATTTAGATCGGCTTCCCAATCTTCCCCCTCTGGGTTGATTTTGTTTCTAGCTTGAGTTTTAAGTCCATCCAAGCGATCTGCTGTCCAATCAATAGCCTCTTCGATGTCGCAGGGATTAACATCTCTTTCAAAAGTCTGAACGGTGTTTCTAACCCATTCTTCCCAACTATCGTAATCAGGCTCGCCATCTCCATCTGTGTCATAATTTGGTTTGCTAAGACCTGTTTGCTCTTCTTTCATTTCTTCACAACTCTTTTTTTCATCGTCTGCGTTGACGCACGCACCCTGAATAATTTGCATTGGCCCAACAGCCCCACAGTTGTTAATTACACATTGCATGGAAGATTCTCCTTTTTGAATTTTATTCATCATGGTTGTTCCCTCTATCTTCAGTAAACCCCACAACATACTAGGGTCAAGACTATATTCTTGAGCTTTGGCTTCAATCATGGCTACGAGCTCGCATTCGGATGGCAGCCGCATCATTTGTCCTTCGTAAACACAAGAGCTAGGTGCTTCACTTCTGTCTGTATGTTTGTATTTGTCGACACTAGCCAATCTTTCTCCGGGGTCACCGCATCTTCCGGTAAGTAAATCCTCAATTCTTTCACAGCTAGCTAGATACTCGTAGCGGCTACTAATGCGGCTGGTTAAATTTTGTTGAATTTTTCTAATAAACCACCCCAACTTGGCTCCCTTAATCACAAAACCACTGTCTGTATCGTTATCTTCAAAATTATCTTCAAAACCGACTTCAGCTTGAGCACAGCTTTGTTTAAGTGGTTCTGGTTCGCCGCTACCATTGGGCCAGTTAATAACTCCCATCTTGCAAGATTCTTCCTCAACAAGACACTCACAGTCATCGGTGTGGTTGTCATAGCAGCTGCTACTATTCCATAACAAGCAAATAATTTCTATTTCGCATTCACAATCATCGACATGAGGATATCTGTTGTCATCCATCGCTATGCTCTCGTAGCTAAAGTCTGCTCCTGTAATGGGAAGATAGCGAGCTATGTCGCCGGTTCTGTATTCCATTTCTCCCTCATCATTTTCTATCATACTAGCATCTACCAATTCGTTGTTTTTAATCATTCGTTCTAGCTGATCGGGTTCAAAAAGAGAAGAAAGCATGGTTTCAAGGTAGGTAAGATCCGTGCCCAATGGCGCCACGATGTGAGCCAGCACTGGCTGCTCTAAATTAGTGTCATTTTCATTTTTTATTTGTTGAGCTTTTTCTTTATCCACTAATAAACCCCATTTCCAAGTTTCTACTCCCTCGTTAAGTGAAGATTTGTTGGTGTTGAAATGTTCTTCTAAGAAAAAGTTTTCTTGAGGTTGATAGTCAGCTGAAGAACCAACAGTATCTGCCCACTCAAACACCGCTTCCGGATCAGGGTTGTCTTTGTCGTAAATAACATCTATATAGTTGTTAGGAGGAGAGTTTGAATAAGAGGGCGGGAGGCAGGTTTGTTCTTTGGCATTAATGATGTGGGTTAAGACTCGGACCAACTCTGTTCCTGAACCATGAGCTCCAGAGCAATTGTTCATTCCATTGCAGTTGACTACTAGCTCTTGAGCCTTTTCTTCATTTGATCCACCCAAATAAATATTCCATTTATAGTAAGCTTTTGATAAAAATTCAGCTCTGTCGTGTCTTTCTTCCTCAACCTTTTCTCTTATCACAAATGAAGCTGTGCTTTGAGCAGAATCTTCTCCTTCCTCTTGCATGTTATTTTTTTTAAGCTGATCAAGAATATTAGCCGTAAGCTCGCCTGAATCATAAAGAGGTAGAGATAATATTTTATTAGTGCCAAAGGTTGGAATTTTAAAGGCAATGACAATTGGGTTGTGTAGGCCTGGTCTGTTGTTAAATTCATCGCACCCCTGATCACTATCAATTTCTGGCTTTTTATGTAAGAACCAAAAAGGGTCTGTTCTCCAATCAGGATTATCTTGACACACCTCGTCAACATCTCCCTCTTGTTGAGGACTAATGACTAAAAAAGCATAACGATATAGCTTGCCAAAGTCGAAAGGTGTGTTGTGGATGGCTGTTTTTAGCTCTAAGAAAGTTTCTCTCTCTACCCCCAAATCTTCATTCCAGCTTGTTGACAAATCTTGGCATGTTAAGACTAGTTGATCGATAGTATTTAGCAAGCTGGGTTGTAGCCCATTTTGTTCTGGAGTGCTAAATATGAAATATTTCGAGCCTGAGATAGGAGTATGCATGGCACATTTTTCTGGTTCTTGCATTTTATTGCAAAGCTCAGCTATCATAGCTAAATTCTGTTTTTTTAATAGGCATTGTTGTTCACTGGAAAGTAGATTTGAAACCACTCCAGCGTAGACAGGATCGCCGCTGCTATTTCCTTGTGGATTGCCAAAAAAACCTTCATAAGACTCTGTTTTACTAGTTGCGCTTTGTTGGTCGCCATTGCGGTACATGGGAATAGTTGCTTCAGATAGATCTATATCAAAGCTATCTCCGGCTACAAACCACAAGTCTCCTTCTCCTCTAGGATTATCTTGATTGTGAGTAAAGTAGTCGGCCAGCTTACCCGCCTCTTCTGGAGAAAGCTTTAGTGCTGGTCCGGCACAAGCGGCCTCATAACCCTGGTCGATAACCATACTTTCTAAAAGCTGCCGCTCTAAGCTGGGGTCCTGGTCAGGATTGAAGATAAGAGGAACAGTCATATAGTCATAAAGATTGGCTGCAAATGAACCCGAACAAGCTGCTGGCCCTCCACACAATTCTTTGTTAGCAATACAGTCAATAAAATCTACACCGCCTCCTGCTTTAAACACTGGCATTCTAGGGATGCGTCGTTCTTCGGGCGTGGCATCGGAACGTACGTTGTTTAAAAGCATGGGGGTGGTATAGGTTATGCCTGGATAAGCGTCAGGGTTTTGTGCGTAGATGTCTCTTAAATACTGTTTTCTTTGTTCGACTTCATACTCCGGGCCTAGGCCAAACTCTGGAGCAATAACTCCCTCAATCTCGTAGCCCACCGCATTGTTAAGGCATTTTTCTATCTCAAAATAATTTGGTATGTTCATAATTTCATTATCATGCTGCGCGCAGTAACTATTTTGATAGGGGTAAGGAGATTTTGCGATAAATGGTACTCCAGACCCAGGATTATCGGGATCCTCTAGATCGTAGAGGTTTGCAGCTAAACCTGCTGTTTGCAAGTTTCTGCCCATACGATAGTAGAACTCCTGCCCACCCACGCCATTAAAAGCGGGGTTTTGGTTATAGGGCTCGATATTTGGTGGGTGTGAGCTGTTTATTGAAGCTTTGTAAGGTTCGTATCTAGATGTATCTAACTTATTTACAAAATTGTTAAAACTTTTACGATAACCTTCTGGGTCAACGGTTCCACCCCACTCAGGACCCATGTTGGGCTCGTTGCCGTAAATAACATAAAGTTTATCTTTAGGAAAATTGAATTGGGCAGTGTCTACTTGGTTTAAAACCCCTGCTACAACGTCAAAATCGAGCTTCAACCAATGGCTTCCGGTGTGGTCGGAAGCTATACGCATGATAGGAAACATTCTGTGTTTGTTTGCTGCTTCTAAGACTCCCTCAATTCTTTTAACCGTTTCTTGATCATTGCGATAGACATAGAATAAGATTGTGACTGGATACCACTTATCACCACCATAACGATTTCTTATTTCCTCAAACATTGTCTCATTACCATAGCAAACAACATTTGTTCCCCAATTTTCTATTTCTTGTGCATAGGTTTGTTTTGGAAAGAAAAGTGTATTAAGGATTAAAGCCAAAAATAGAAGGCTGATAGAAAGAAAGCACCTGAATCTACAGGAGTGATTTTTTTCTTGGCAAATTAGAGAAATTAGCGCATGAACAATCATAGAATGGTGTTAGAGCCTTTGGTCTTATCCAAGAATAACCACACCAGTAATTTCTTGTACGATCTGAATTATCCAGTAAGAGGCAAACAACACCAAAAAACCGATGAGAGCAGCTGTTACTCTTTGCTTACCAGCATCCATACCCTTTTTACTGGCAGCACTAGTGAGCATTTCAAAACCACCCCAGACAATCATGACGAATAAGATGAGGCCAGCAAGAGGAAAAATGAATTCTAGAGCGCGGTTAATAAATTTGGCAACGCTTAGTTCATAAGCATCATCTTTATAAAGCTCTTCTTTCTTGTTGGAAAACTGGTGAAAAGGATTGATTTTTAGTAAGGTGATAGCGTCAACTTCTAAATCGTCTGCTCCAGGCACCAGCCCTTCTCGGCCACCGAATCCACCTCCGCTCGTCTCTTCTGTTGATTCTTTTTGTTTCGTCTTGGCCGAAGTAGGGGTAGGAATTTCTTCTTTGTCAGAAGGATTGCACTCATGATCATCTTCATCCCAGAAGCCACAGCACAACTCTCCACATCCAGGCTCTAATCCCAAATCAGGACCACACGCATCAGTTGGTTTTATTTCTCTTCCTTCACTATCTTGGCAATTGCAGGTATTGCCTTCTTTATCTTCGTATTGTTGTCCGCAACCATATTCGTACGCATAAATTCTAGTTGTAGGCATAACCACAGCAATGCCGAAGAGAAATAAGGTAAACAACGTTTGATTGATATATCTTTTTTTAGGCATAATAGTCATTTACTCTCCAAACTCAGGTATTTGTAAAATCTGCACCCCAATAAGTTGCAGGATTGCTACCGAAAAAATGATAAAAACTAAGCCAATTAAAGCAGAAGTTATTAATTCTTTGGCTTCACTTGTCTTTTTCGGATCGCCTTGAGAAATTGTTAGTTGAAAACCTCCTGCTAAAATAATAATAAGGGCGACTCCTCCACCAATCATTAGTCCAATTTTGATTAAGACAGACATCATGTCGTTGATGTTCGTAGGAATACAGCCTATGGCAGTCCAAACAGCATTGTCAATATTAAAGCAGTCTATGCACTTGGATCGTTTTTCTAAATTAGGAATTTGATTGCACAATCTAAATAAATACTCTCCTAAATCATGTGGTCCAGAGCATGCAACTTTACCCTCACAG
>CAZMMR010000013.1:0-5070 GCA_964567445.1 uncultured Pseudomonadales bacterium | reverse complement strand
TTTTTTATAAGCTTGCACTTTGTTTATTGGAGCATTAACAAATAAGAGTGACACAATCAAGAAGAGGGCGATGGTTTTTTTAAATATTTTTTTTCTCACAACGACTCAATTCTAACAAATAAATTAGGTCTGGGCTAGAGTTTAGCCTTCCTTTCTTTCCCAAATACTATCACAATTGAAAAAGCATTCTTTGCAGGCCTCTTTACTGCTACCGCTAATTTGTACTTGTTTTATAATGTTTTTACAGCTATTTAGCTAGTAAGTTTACTAAATTATAGCTTTCGCGCTCTCTATGCTTGTGTTCAAAAAGTTAATCATAGATTTAATCCAGGACATTCAAGTCTGCACTCGTTGCAAATGTTTTTTGTTTGTTGTCAAAAATTGGATTGGTTTTTTTGCAATCGTTTTTCTGTTGATGGCCCTATTTTCTAAAACAGTCTTCATCAACCCCATCCGCGCCACCGATCCCGTCGACGATCTTCAACAAGAAATCGATGAGCTAGAAAAAATGAAGCAGATGTCGGAAGAAGCCACTGGCAACCTAGAACGCAGCATTCAAGACTTGCAAAGTCGTATCAACAATGCTCAGGCTGGTATTACTCAAGCTCAGCAACAAGCCGAAGAGCTTTCCCAAGATATTAATAATAGAGAGCAAGAATTAGCCACTCAATATCAAATCCTTAACCAAAGAGTGGCGGCCCATTATAAACGAATACGTACTTTTAACCCACTTATGATCTTTTTTGCCACCGATCACGTTAGTAATATTAGCAAAGACATTGCTTACAACACGCGAGTTCAGTCTCAGGACACGGATCTAATCAGCGACATCTCAGATGAAATTATTCAGTTAGAGCAAGATAAAAAAGCTTTAGAAAAGCGCCAGATCACTTTAGCTGCTATGCAGAAACAGCTGGATGAGCAAGTTAAGTTTTTTGAAGAAGAAATTGCTAATGCCAGAGAATATCAAGAAAGCTTAGAGTCTGAGATTGCTGAGTTAACGGCCAAGCAGCAGTCTATTATTAACGCTCGTTCTGGCACCTATACCACTAGCGTTGGCGAAGTGCCGCTGGCGGATGACTTTAATGCCTCCATTGGCTTTAAGCCTCAAGCGCCCAGTAACAGTTTGGCTGTTTTTAGTTTTGGTGGTTACACTCACCGCAATGGTATGAGTCAGTATGGAGCTAAAGCTAGGGCAGAGGAGGGCCAATCAGCCGAAGATATTTTAAGAGCTTATTACCCAGATGCAGAGCTGCGAAAAGACTACGATGCTATGGATAAGATTGCTGTTGAAGGTATTGGTGAGATCGATTTTGAGGACCGCTATTTAATGGGCATTTACGAGATGCCGGCTTCCTGGGATAAAGAGGCACTCAAAGCCCAGGCCGTGGCAGCTCGAACTTACGCCATTCGCTACACAGATAATGGCGGTCGCTCTATTTGTACCACCGAAGCTTGTCAGGTTTATAAAGATAGCCCTAAAGGTGGGGATTGGGAAGATGCGGTTAAAGACACTAAGGATTGGGTTATGGTTGATGGCAGCGGCAATCCTGTTTCTACCCAGTATGCTTCTACCCATGGTGGTTATTCTAATACTAGTGGTTGGGATTTAGATGGTGATTATGACAGCAGCGATTGGACCACCAAAGCCTGGGAAAAGAAGGTAGATAGTCCTTGGTTTTATAAATCTTGGTATCGTAGCGGCTATTCCTCTAGTGGAGCTAGTTGTGGCCGCGATCATCCTTGGTTGTCTCAGAAAGAGTTTTCAGACATTATTAATGCTTATATTGTTCGTAATGATCCGCACGGGGCAGATTCTAGCCGCATTTTGCCCATCACTATAGATGAATGCAATATTGGTGGTAGTGGTGGCGACCCCTATTCTATGGATGAGTTAGCTGATTATGCAGATAAAGCGGGTGGAGCAGTGACAAATATTAGTGATGTTAGCGTTAGTCATAACAGCAGTGGACAGACTACCGAGGTAAGACTAGATACTAACCGCGGCACAGTTAAGATTAGCGGCAGCGACTTTAAAGAGATTTTTAACCTGCGGGCTCCCGGCTATTTGCGCATTCCCCAAAGCAGCTTTGCCTTCTTTAATATTGAGCATAAAGATTAAAGGTGGTTTAAGAATAAGGGTAAAGACTAAGCTCATCTATTGTCTCAAAATGTTTTTTGTTTAAGGTAGCAAGTTGGGTTTTGTGATAAATGGCAGTAGCTGCTATGGCGGCGTCTGCTAAAGCAATGGGATTAGTTAAATCACGGGCAATTTGTCCAGCCAGCTTAGCAACTTCAAAATTATAGCCGAATACTTTTAAAGGTGTAATTGTGGCCAACAAATAAGATTCTTTTTCTGAGTCTAGTGTGCTTCGTCCTTCATACAACTCTTGAATACTAATTGCTGATAGATCTAGATTATCCCCCCCCCCACCTTTTGGACAAGGTTCTCTAAAGCACTAGCTTTATTGCGACTTTGCAGCCTTAAACGATCGGTGATAATGTTAGTGCCTGCAATTACTACGCTTGCTTTCTGCTTTTAGAAGCTTTTAGTTCAATTTTAGCTCTGTTCTCTCTGGTTTCTCTCCAACTGTCTTTGTGCCAAGTTCCCTTAGTTTTTTCTAAAATCTGCTGATATGTAGTTTCTGCATCGTTTTTTACCGCGACTTCCTCCACCACTTGTAAGCAAATGGTTTTTCCTTGCACAACAAGATTGAGAGAGGAGTGGGGAGTGATTCCCATCTCATCTCTAATTTTTTTAGGGATAACAACTTGCCCCTTTTGATTGGGAGAAATAATTTTACCTATTTTCATAATAGTAATATTTTATTACAAAACTCAATGATCAACACTGCCAAAGTTTGTAGTCAAAATGCTTGGTAAGAAGTGTTTTTGCCACGACTCTTTTTTGCTATAAGGATTTTTGCCCTTTAAACCTCGAATTCAACAAAATGAAAGCGTTGTTGCTTAGTATGGCTGTAATGATTGTTTGGTGTGGTCGTAATGACCGTATTGCAACTGA
This sequence comes from uncultured Pseudomonadales bacterium, assembly GCA_964567445.1. Classification (GTDB taxonomy): domain Bacteria; phylum Patescibacteriota; class Microgenomatia; order UBA1400; family PJMF01; genus CAZMMR01. The sequence goes on along the minus strand of CAZMMR010000013.1, from coordinate 2,048 downwards.
TTAAAATATTGTGTATTATTTTAATCAATGAAAACAACAAAACACAACAAATCAAATCATAAATTAATTTCAGCAACCAACTTGCGTCGCAACTTGGGAAGAGTCTTGTCTGAAGTCGATCAAAAAGACTTTTTTATTATTAAAGGCAGTAAAATTGTTGCTACATTATCAGCAGCTAAGCAAAAAAACATGACAAACGACAAGTCAAATACAGCAGATAAACTTAAAAAATATGCTGGGGCTTGGGAAAATACCACTTTGGACAATGATGCAATTTGGGTAAAAGCAACTCAAGGAGATAGTAAAAAAACAATTGATTTATCATGACCATTTTAGACACTAGTTTTGTGGTTAAATTCCTGCGTTCTAAACCCGATGGTCGTTCTGCACTTGATGGTTTAAAAACACTTCTCAAGCTAGAAGAGCCAATCGGGACCGACGTCATCGTGTTAGGAGAAATTGAAGTAGGTTTGAACTTAGCGCAAAAAGATTACCAAAGTCGAGAAAGAGATACTTTTAATAATTTGGTTGATGACTTAGACTTTATCCTGCCAATTTCAAAGAATGACGCCAAATACTACGGTATTATTAAAGCCAACCTTACTCAACAAGGGGAGCTGATTGGCGACAATGATACCTGGATTGCTGCTAACTGCTTGAGCAATGAGGCGAAATTGGCTACTTATAACAGGCAACATTTTGAAAAAGTTTTGGGGTTAGAGTTAGTAGATTTGTCATCACTTAAATAAACTGCCTTGTTTACTCTCGTCATTGTTTGCCCTCCTACTACTGTTTACTCTTGCCATTGTTTGCTCTCCTGCTATTGTCTACTCTCCTACCAAATATCTAGCTGCCCAGGCATGGTAGTGAGAGTAAAAAGTTTTTTGATGAATTACTTCACCATTTTTATCAGTCACAACCCAATCAAAACTGGTTTTAATGCCAGGATTGGCTCGTTCTACCTGCTTGGTTTGGCCAGGAGCTAGAGAGGGATCGGGAATATATTGAGCTGGGGGTGGAGGAGTGTAGCCCCATTTTTTGTAATTTTTTATCTGCGTCTGCCGTCCGTCGTTAGTTCCATAAATTTCGACTTTCATATAAAGATTATCACTATCTGCCTGTGAATAAACAAGTAGATGTCCTGGTGTATCATTAATAAAGCGTAGGTCGACGTTGCCGGCATAGACTGTGGCATCAAAACCGGGTTTGCGATTGAGTTCGTAGTAACTAACACGATAGCTATGAGGCAGGCGACGGGTAATATCAACTCCAGCATTAAGCAAAGCTCTAAAAGTGGTGGTGCTTACCTGGCAAACACCGCCGCCGTATTCCAGCAAAGTTGAGCCACTGCGGATGACGTAGGCTGGTTTGTAACCAGTTTTGCCAGTGACATCGCCGATGGCTTCTAAAAAAGAAAACTCTTCTCCTGGCGGGACAATGGTTAGACTGAGCTTATCAGCAGTAACCTTAACATTATGGATACGACTGGGGATAGAATGATAATAGTAGGTTTCGCCAAAACCAATCTGTTGCTCGATACCTAAGTCATTAGTGTCAGCTAGGGTAATTTCTGGCTGATCTTTTTCGATGGCTAAATCGAGGTTGATTTCTTTATTTTCTAATTCTTGCTTGATGCTATCATCTTCAATCGCCTTAATCCTTTCTATAATTAAATCGATAGTTTGTTTCTTGTTAAGTTTTAAGCCAGGACGGTGCGACTTAAAAGCAGTCACTTCTAATGTCTCAGGTTCATAGGCAAATTCTGCATTTATTGCTGGCTGATCAACTTCCTGCGCCCACTCTGTTGCTACTTGCTCAACTTGGCTTTGGTTAATGCCAGTGGGCCAGTTTAAAAGGTTGATTAATTGCACATCATTAATCTCTTTTTTAATAATTGCTTGGTCTGGTAATTGATCGTCCTCTATTTGGTGACTGTAAAAAACAAGTTTGTAGCCAACAAAACCGCTCGCTCTTTGCAAAGCTTGTTCTATCTGTTCTTCTTGCAAAGTATTATCCTTTGTTTCCACTTCTGCCACGACAGTAATGCT
>CAZMMR010000012.1:4178-15149 GCA_964567445.1 uncultured Pseudomonadales bacterium | reverse complement strand
GCCGCAAATTCGGTACGAACGACTTGATTTAAGTTTGCCATATTTATATCTTTTGATAGTTGGTGATTATTGTTTAACTTGACTACTACTGTGAATAAAAAGGACGAACCTCAGCAGTCCGTCCGTATCTATATATTCAAAACACCATTATACAAAAAAGGCGAGAATTTTTCTAGATGAAAGTTGTTTGAAAGTTGTTTAAAGAGGAAAAATTTTGGTTATTGTAAAAATTTCACTAAATCTTGAGTACAACCAAAACTTAAATCTGCTCGCTCATCCTTGTCATAAACTAAAACCGTTCTCATCCCCACTTTCTTGGCAGGAGCTAGATCTGTCTCATAACGATCACCAACAAACACATGTTGATTGGGCTTACCATTAGTGAGAGTTAGCATGTATCTAAAGGGTTTCAATTTTGGCTTATTAATACCAACTGTGTCCATATTGCCTACTACTGCCTTAAAATCATCAAGAGTAAATCCTATTTTTTTTAACTTTGACTCAGCCGAAGCTTGGGTAGAGTTGGTGTTAACTAAATGCTGGTACTGATCCAGCTTTCGCATGGCTTGCACTAAGCTGGGAGTTTTATTAATCTTATTAATCTGTATATCACTGAACCATCTGCCAGATCTAACATCGTCAGCATTGACCCCTGCTTCAAGCAGGGTTTGCGTATTACTGTGTAATTGGCTATAAGTTTCTCGGTGATAGTCTTGCGCTGCTTTTAGACTGATATTACGCGCCTCAGCAATTAATTCAAAAACCTTACGATTAATCGCTTGCTTTAAATCTGGTTGGTTAGGATAAAGAGTCCCATCTAAATCCCAGATAATATATTTAGTATTTAATAGCCATCGTGGCTTACTTTGAACAGACATCGTTTACTCTTCTTTCTCTTCTTGTACTGTTTTCAGTTCCTTAATTAGGCGCTTTTCTTCTTGATTTAGCTTCTCTGGCACTTGCACCACAAGCCTAACATATAAATCTCCACGGCCACCAGTGCGCAGATGTTGAATGCCTTCGCCTCTTAATCTAACCAAAGTGTGAGACTGGGTACCTGGCCTAATACGTAAGTTAAGCTCATTATCCATCGTTTTTACCTGTTTAGTGCCACCTAAAGCAGCGGTGGTAAAACTGATCTCTTCATCAACATAAACATCATATCCCTCTCGCTTAAAACGTGGATGAGACTTAACATCTATAGAAATATCAAAATCATCAAATCGAATACGAGTGCCATCATCAGCTCCAGCCGGTATTTTAATCTTTTTTTTCTTACCATCAATTTCTATTTCTTTAGTTACACCTTGAGCTGCCTCCATAAAGTCAACTTTTAAGCTATAACGAGGCCGACGAGTGCGACGAGCAAATCCCCCTCCAAAAAAAGTGTCAAAAATCTCGAATGGATCCTGAAAATCAAACTGCTCGAAAGGATTTGCACCCTGCCCACCACTATGACGATAAGTATAGGTAAAGGGACCAGAACGAGCTCCACCAGTAAAAGGATTGCCGCCCATACCGCCAGCACCACTAAAGGCAGCGTGACCAAACTGATCGTATTTTTGGCGCTTTTTCTCGTCAGATAAAATCTGATAAGCTTTGTTTATTTCCTTAAATTTCTCTTCTGCGTTTTCAGCATCGTTGCGATCGGGATGATATTTAAGAGCTAGTTTACGATAAGCACTCTTAATATCATCTTGAGATGCGTCCTTGTCTACGCCTAAGATTTCATAATAGTCTCGATTGGAAGTCATAAAGATAAATAGTTCCTATTTCTGTAGTTAGCTAAATTTAGGTTAAACACAAAGATTAATTTTAGCAACCAAGCCAACAAAAGTTAACTAGCAGTTAAAGAATTGGAGTGCTAAATTACAACTGCTAAAATCTAATCCATCAATAGACTTGTTGTGAAATAAAGATGCAGAGCTATTGCGCAATAAGTCTAATAATCATAATCAAAGCTTGAATACCATCCCTCCAGGTAATCTTTTTGCCCTGCTCAAAACTACGGCCAACATAAGTAATCGGCACCTCAAAAATATAGATGCCGCGCTTGAGTATCTTGCAGGTAATTTCTGGCTCAATATCAAAACCGTTAGCTTGCAGGTCTAAATCTCGCATAAGTTGAGTAGGCATCAACTTATAACAAGCCTCCATATCAGACAGAGTTGTATCATAAAAAATGTTGATAAGGAGATTAAGCAACCAATTACCAGCCCTATGCCAAAACAAAAGATTGGAGTGCGGACCCAGAAAACGTGAACCATAAACAACCTGAACTTGGGGTCGCTTAATGGCAGCCACTAAACTAGGAATGTCCTGCGGGTCATACTCCAAATCTGCATCCTGGATTAAGACATAATCACCAGAAATATATTCAAGGCCAAAGCGCACAGCACTACCTTTACCTTGGTTTCGTTTGTGCAACGACTTGATTTTCTCTGATGAAAACTGCTGAATTTTAGACCAGGTTCCATCTGTCGATCCATCATCCACCACCACAATTTCAGCCACCTCATCAACCACAATCAGTTTTTGTAGTAATGTAGCAATGGTTTCTTCTTCGTTATAAACAGGGACAATAACCGATAATTTCATTTCTAACTTCAGTATAGCCGACCAATTAAAATAGCTCAATTAGTTTGTCTTATAGAGTTGTTGTGCAATGGCACAACTATAAATAAGGCGGCGCCAGTTAACTGGCGCCGCCCTACTAACTACTAATGTAATTACAACTAACCTTTAGTTAACTACTTCTCCTTCTTCAATATCTTCTTCATCATCGCCACTCTTATCATCATCGCTAGTTTTAGCTTTTTTAGCCTGTCCAGCTTGAGCTTGCTGATCTTTCTGCATAGCCTGCCCCAACTTCTGAGCGATAGTTAAAGTCTGCTCGGTGGCTTCCTCTAGCTCATCTTTACTAGCACTCTCATCATCAGCTAATTCCTGCAGTTTTTCAACTGCTTCTTTCACATCTTTTTTATCATCTTCATCCAGCTTGTCTCCATAATCTTTAAGTTGCTTTTCTAGCTCAAAAGCAACACTTCTAGCCTTGTTCCGAGCCTCAACTAGCTCTTTTTTGCGCTTATCTTCCTCAGCATGTTCTTCCGCCTCATTTTTCATCTTTTCAATCTCATCTTCATCTAAATTAGTGCTGTTTTTAATGGTAATCGATTGTTCCTTGCCAGATGTCTTATCTTTAGCAGAAACATTTAAGATACCATTTGAATCAATATCAAAACTAACTTCAATTTGTGGGACACCTCGACGAGCAGGGGGGATTCCATCTAGAATAAAACGACCCAAAGATTTGTTGTCTTTGGCCATTTCTCGTTCACCCTGTAAAACGTTAATTTCAACTTGAGTCTGATTGTCAGCTGCAGTTGAAAAAACCTTAGAAGCAGAAGTAGGAATAGTGGTGTTACGATCGATCAGTGACGTTCTCACTCCACCTAAAGTTTCAATTCCCAAAGTTAAAGGAGTAACATCCAACAGGACAATATCTTCTACGTCACCACCAATCACTCCTGCCTGAACGGCAGCGCCGACTGCTACCACCTCATCAGGATTAACTCCTTTGTGTGGTTCTCTGCCAAAGAAATCCTCAACTTTCTCCTGGATCTTGGGCATGCGGGTCTGACCTCCAACTAAGATAACCTGGTCAACATCGCTGGCTTTAACATCAGCATCTTTCAGGGCTTTTTTCATTGGCCCAAAAGTCTTTTCTATTAGGCTGTCAACCAATTTTTCAAGTTTAGCTCGAGTTAACTTCATGGTTAGATGTAGAGGGTTACCCTCTTTACTCTGAGTAATAAAAGGTTGATTGATTTCTGTAGTCTGAGCAGTGGATAGCTCTATTTTGGCTTTCTCAGCTGCATCTTTGATCCGCTGCAGAGCTTGTTTATCTTTGGATAAATCAACTCCATTCTCTTGCTTAAACTCTTTAATAATCCACTCCATAATTTCTTGGTCAAAATCATTACCCCCTAAAAAGGTATCACCATTGGTAGACTTGACCTCAAAAACACCGTCGCCAATTTCTAGAATAGAAATATCGTAAGTGCCACCACCCAAATCATAAACAGCAATTGTTTCATTTTTCTTATTATTAAGACCGTAAGCTAATGATGCCGCAGTTGGCTCATTCACAATGCGCTCCACAGTTAAACCAGCTATCTCTCCCGCCTGTTTAGTAGCTTGGCGCTGGGAATCATCGAAGTAGGCCGGAACAGTAATTACCGCCCTATTAACTTCACCACCCAAATAACTTTCAGCATCTCTTTTAGCCTTCATTAGAACCTTGGCCGAAATCTCCTGAGGGGTATAGGTCTCACCTTCCACCTCCACAACAGCCATACCATCTTTGGCTTCTTTAATTTCATAGCTAACATGCTTCATCGCTTTTTTAACAGCATCGTCCTTATAACGACGACCAATGAAGCGCTTGACTGAATGTACAGTTGTTTCTGGGTTGAGAACCATTTGCCGCTTAGCAGGGTCACCAACAATATCCTCATTGTCTTTTATAGCTACGATTGAAGGGAAGGTATTACGACCTTCAGCAGTAGGAATAATTTTTGGTGAGCCACCCTCCATAACAGCCACAGCTGAATTGGTAGTACCTAAATCGATACCGATAATTCTTCCTTTTTTAGTAGATTTTTTCTTTTTTGCCATAATGATTAATGTTTAATTAGTAACTACAAATACTTAGCATTTACATTAAACTTGTTGCGCTTAACTTTAAACATTTTAGCAGACACAAGTGGAGAGTGCTAGGATGAATTTACGAATGAATCTAGAAGCTTACTCCTCAACTTGGTCTTGAGAACCTAAGACTACTTTAGCATGCTGAATCACCTCACCTTTAAGACGATAGCCCGGTTGAACAACAGCAACCACCACTTGCCCCTCACCCTGTTTGTCAACCGCCTCCATAGTTTCAATATCAAAATTTTGCCCCAAAGAATTCAGTCGCTCTATTCCTTGATTTTGTAAAGTCGACCATAACTGATTAACCACTAACTGTAAGCCGTCATCATCTATTTGATCAGCTGCTTTTTTTAAATTTTCCACTACAGGCAATAGGGCTTTGATTAATTCTTTATTAGCAAAACGAGCCATTTTACTTCGCTCCTGCTGAGTCCGTCTGAGCAAGTTCTGATAATCTGCTAATGAACGTTTTTCTCTTTCTTGGGCAACAGTTAACTTGTCTTTAAGTTGTTCGAGTTTATCTAATAAATCTTGCTGCTGATTTCCATTAGGCTGAGATTGAGAGAGATCTCCTTCTCTTTCTTTATCTGGTGATTTTTTTGGTTGGTCCGATTTTTGAGTCATAAAACAAATAGGTCCTTGCTAGATAGTGATAAAATTATTTTTTGTATTTTTTTACTTATAATACTTATAAAACGAAAAATAACACTACAAATCCCACTGAGCGGGATGTAATAAACTTAGGTAAAAAAACTATACCATTTCTTCAATTAAACTCTTAAAGTACTTCATCATTGGCACCAAGTATGGATAGTTAAAACGCTCTGAACCCAACACTCCTAGGCGACAATCATGACCCATAGCATTAATCGAAACAAACATAATACCAATTGGTTCTAATTCTTTTTCTCCCAATTCTTTACCGTAAACAATCTGAATCTTATCATAACTTTCTCCTTTGGTAAAAATCTCGTTCATTAAGCGTGATTGCTCGATCACAGATAAAACTCTTTTCATAACATTAATGTCATAAAACTCTGGCATATCAAGTAAATTAGAGTATCCAGAGTGAAACATACGACTTTCGTCTGTCATTGCCACTCCTATAGCTTGAGCTCTGCTAGCTAAAACCTTTGTGCTAGCTTTAAGCAAGCGGTCAAGTTGATTGCGACTCTCCCAGATTTTTTCTTTAGCACTAACTTCATCCGCCACCGACAACTCTTGTTCTCTCATTAACTCATTCACATATAAGCGAAAAGCTTTTGGCGTGGGAATGCGACCGCCGCTAGTGTGGATTTTATACAAATAATCTTGCTTGCTTAAATAAACCATTTCATTACGAATGGTAGCTGGAGAGACTCCGATGTTGTACTTTTTATCCACCGTATCAGAACCAACTGGTTGAGCTGTTTCAATAAACTCCTCAATAATCGCTCTTAAAATTTGAATTTGTCTGGGTGCAAGATCGATCATAGAGTTTTATAGCTAATTGGTAACTGATAAAATTTTGTGATCATTATCTAAATTTTGCAACAAGTCTAGCATCGATCACAATACTAAGTTTCATGTATTAGCAATGATAGCTATTGAGTGCTAAAAAGTCAAGTAAAGTAGGCTACATGAACCGTAAAGTGGCAGGGTTCTGCCAGTAGTAAGGTTATAGAAATTGCGAATGTGGCGACAGCTATGGCTCTAAAAGAGAAGCAAACCGATACCAATTAAGGCTAAGCCAGAAGTAATCCACTTCAACCAATCTTCTGGTCCAGATTGAGGCAGTTCATCTGGCAGAGCCGGTTGAGTAGTAGCAGTTGGACTTGAATCATCACTATCGTCGTCGGAACTGCCAGAACCAACAGTATAGGAGCCTTCGATATTTTCCCCACATTGTTGATCACTCGATAATAGATTGTTATTTGCTGTACTCTTAATATTGGAGTCGTCGATTTCTTCACTGCTACAAGCAAACTCCAATTCAAAACTACCATCAGAAATCACTGGGCTTAAAGTAAGAGTAGCAATAGTGCCAGAACCATTAACTGCGGTCTGGTTGCCTTGATTTAAAGTTGCAGTCAAAACTAATTTTCCCGACTGATTGTCATCCACCGAAATATTATCAAAAAAAGCACCAGCAGCTACATTAGTTATTTCAACCTTATTAGTATCGAATGTAACCACAGCTGTAGCAGATTCAACATCTGTTTCTTCTGTATCGATTTGCACCAAAACTTCATCGCCATCAGCAATGGAACCACTACTGGGAGAATATGAGAAGTATGCTGCATAAGTATTGGCAGCTGCAAAAAACAAAAAGATAATTACTAAAGTGGGCAGGATAAATATTTTTTTCATAATTTAATTAAGATAAATCACCTGGTTGTTAAGACGTGTATTTTGTTAATGAAACAAACAAAAAATTGCTCCTCTAATCTAGAGATAAAGCATAGACTACTGTAGCGTTAAAGTTAAGCCACTGGCTTTATCTAAAATACTTTGGCCACCGCCAGCCGCTACCTTTGTTTTTTCTTGATCAAAACTAAAGTTAAGCTCTCCGGCTTGGGCTGTTGTTCCGGTTATTTCTATTATTCCCATATCTGCAGCTGGTGCAATTTCTTCTCCCTGATTTCTTAGTAATACCAACTTAATACGACCAGTTTCTTGGTCAACGCTGTTGTTAATTAGGTAACCAAAATCATTAATAGCTGTTGTCGTTACACCCGTTAAAAGTTGCGGGTCATAATTAATGACAAATTGGACGCCGTCAGGTTGTTCAGATGTAGACAATTGCACTTTTGCAGTAACTTGATCTCCCGTCTGATAAATATCTTGGGTGCTAACAATGTTAATTACAGTATCTTTTATTACTTGCTTTTGCGCAGATTTGTCTAATTCTGGTAAATCATTTTGTGTTGAAGACACATCTTGTACTTGCACCTTTAATTTTTGCTCGTCGTTGGCAGTTGCCTGCTCTTCTGCCAATTTAGTTTCTTGAGTGCCTACACTTCTTTCAGAGGCCTCGTTTTTACTACCAAATTTATTGCCAAACAGATCTTGCCCAAAAAACAAATAGCCCAATCCCGTTAAGACTAATAAGACTACCCCAATAGCAAGATAAAAAAACTTCTTAGATCCTTTTTTTCGATTATTGAGATTGTTCTGCGGAGTTACCTGGTTTGGCAGTTGTTGATCTAATGCCGACACTGTTTCTTGCGATCCTACATTAGCTTCTTGTTGGGTTTGGGCAGATTGTTCTGTGTTCATAATTATGATTAAACTAATAAATATTTATTTATAATTCATCCACAGCTTTACTTAATGTCTCTCTTAATAATCCTAAGTCTATATTATCCACAAATCCACTATAGTTCAAATCAGCACGAGATACACAGGCTTCATCATCACGATTTTGTAGACAGTTAAATAGGAATGAGTAATCAAAGACATCTACTACTCCATCCTGGGTATTAACATTGTTACCGGAAATAGGTAAATCTCCTGCCTGCAATGGCTGTGCACTTAAGTCTAAAACATTGTTAGTATTCTCTGCAAGCCAAATAAAGTTAATGTCGCTAGCATCAGACTGATTGGTAAGAGCGTTTGCCTGAGCTAGGAAATCTGATAGGCTGCATATTCTAGAAGCCTGACCTCCTTGGTAGCAAAATCTTGTTGATCTGTGTTTGGGTCCTTTAACACTAACAGCGTAAGGTCCAGGTTGAAGAGTGCCTAAATCAATCTGCTGACTAATATAATTCTTGCTGTTTAAATCATAGTTAAAAGGGATATTGTACGCTTGGTTATTACCACCTGCGGAGATGAGTGTTACTGTACCAGAAAACTCTCGACCTGACTTAACTGGGTGGAAGTAGTTATCTCCTTCTTGATAAGGGACGCCGGCTAATTTCACTCTAAGCGTAAGCCAAGACGGCATTAATACCTGATTGCAACTAGTACTGCCTGAGTAGCTAGGATGACGACAGCGACCAGCATCAGCCAAGATATAATCACGATGATAAAAGTAGTTACCACAGATGATGTGTTGTCTGAACATGCCAGCAGTGTGGGAAAAATCAGGGTAGGTTAAACCATTGAATGCTTGAATGTCGCATTTGCCAGCAAAGAACGGTAAGGGAGGAGTATCAACCAACAATTGTACAAAGTCAGTCCAACCATCGGAAGTTAGCTTGCGATGATACATCCTGTTATCCCGAATAACTAAATCTTGCAAAACAGGTTCTTCTTCAATGTCAAGCGGTCTCATATGACGCGAGATGGCTTGAACATCTCCAGAGCCTGTTTGAGTATGAAAAGGATCTTCGTCAGGAAATTTAGAATAGTGACTATCCCAAGCTCCATTATTGTGGTCACGATAATAAAACTCGTTGTCACAAACTACTAACTGTCTAAACTTATAACGACTTGCTACATTAGGATCAGAAGGGTAGTTACTGGCGGCAAAAGCCTGTATAGTACATTTGCCTGCAAAATCTGTGATGGTGGGATCTGAAGGCAACTCTCTAAAATCTCCCCATGTTTTACCTGGTTGTGCACTACGAACATAAAAGCGATTATTTTTAATGATAGATTGTAGTAGTAGGTCACTTTCTAAATTATTCTGATCATCGTATAAACGACGATAATGCTGAGAAAAGCCTTGAGTTTGTCCAGAACCAACCGTCATAACAGGGTCATCTGATGCGTAGGGAGAGACATCAGTCCAACCACTGTAACAGACATAGTCTCCGTTAATATCTTGGCATTGCTGATCATCCTGACAAACATCATTGCAGCTGGTGGGTACTGAGCCTACATCTTCACAACTTCCGTTTTGACACTCTCCATTTCCGCCATCACAGCTAGTACCATTTGCTTTGTTGGTTTCTGTACATTGGTAGGGATGGCTACTGGTATCACAGCCGGCAATTTTACATTCGTTGGAAGCAGTGCAGTCATTAGCGGTGGTGCACTCGTCTTCCTGAACACAGCTTCCGTTTTGGCAGATTTCATTACTAGCGCAGCTGGTGTTGCATGCACCGCAGTGATTTTCATCGGTTTGAGTATCAACACACATTGGACTGTCATTGTTTGCACCACTACAATCAGTGAAACCAGTCTCGCAACTACAGGTATGATTAGAACTACAAAGTGAATGGTCGCCTTGACAATGCGCATCAGTAAGACAATCTACACATTCGTTGGTGTTGGGATTACAAAACTGATTGTTCGCGCAATCATTATCAGAAGTACATTCTCCATCTACCACCTGTACTTGCAAATAATTATCAGGACCTTGGCAAACATATCTTGGAGGCCCATCAACGTGATCTTGATAGCGACACTCCGCTCTAGCATCATTCCATGCTCGACATGATATGAGATAACTTCCTGGTTGATCAGGCGTCCAAGTGGCATCTGATATTGATAAATTATGACTATTGCTACTGGGACCAACTTCACCAATAACATTGAAGTTATCGTCTCTCTTGGCTTCGCCACCAATACCAATCATACCTCTTAAGTCACCCTCAGGCGAGTAAAACTCTGCACTATAGGTACCTGTCTCTCCTACTATTAACTGAGTAGGGCCTGAGAGATTGGTACAGTTGGGTTGATCTGGAATTTCTTCCAGCGTAATGTCATCTACAAAAAATTGAGTGTTACCTAAATCTTCACCATCGCTACCATCTCCTAAAAAGATGCTGACTGGAATTTTATCAGTGTCATTGTCAGTAGTAAAAGTAGTTGTCTTACACTGCCAGGAATCACTATCAAAAACTAGAGAATGTATGGCAATCTTATCATCTATGCTATCAATCGTTGCTGGGTATTCTTCAGCTGATACTACGGATCGGTCGGTACCACCTACTCTCTTACCACAAGCAGTGAGTTTATAGGTTTTACCGCCACCCTCACCTTCTAACCATTGGGTTTTACGAATGCTTCCCCAACCAGGACCATGAGCTTTAAGTGAACGATCTCCCGTGTGAGCATCTTCGGTAGTAGTGATGGTGGCAGGATCTGACCACTCCGGATCAGACCAACCCACCTTTTGTGATTCAAAGCCGGGATTGGCGATGAGGTTGTTAGGATTGGTTTTTTCATAAATATTAATCCAAGAGGGGGTGGCGAGTTCATCATCTGCATCATCAAAAGTGAGTTGCTCTGGCTCCCCGGAGCCATCGGCATTCATGACATAAATGTCATGATTTCCAGAACGCTTAGAGTAAAACACGATTTTGTTGCCATCAGGAGAAAAAGAGGGGT
>CAZMMR010000012.1:0-4078 GCA_964567445.1 uncultured Pseudomonadales bacterium | reverse complement strand
ACGATAGGAAGAAAACACGATTTTACCGCCATCAGGAGAAAAAGAAGGATACCAGCCACCTTCATTATGAGTTGTAAGTTGCTCTGGCTCCCCGGAGCCATCGGCATTCATAACATAAATGTCCCAATTGCCAGAACGAACAGAGTCAAACACAATTTTTTCATCCACCAACTTCACTGTCGTATAATCGCTTGGCACACCAACACCACTCCCCCCGCTCGCCTGTTGCCTAACATCACCCGCACCTTCCTGCTGAGATAAATAGTAGCCAGCACCCAAGCCAGCAACTAATAATACTAAAAATAGCCCACCAAAGACATATTTCAGTTTAGATTGGAAAAAGTTGGAAAAAATATTTCCTTGTCTGCGACTTTTAAATTTCTTTTGAGAATTACTGTTGGGCAACCCATTTTCGGTAGGAGAGTTCATGTTTTTTTTATTTGTTTTATTATTTTTTTAAACTCTGGCTTAATTTAAGTTAAGCTTAAATTCATATCAGATTCCAGATAACAACAAGGACAAACACAAGACGAGGTAATTGCCTATATATTATTATCGACTAGCAGAATGTATTGTTGGTTCTGCAAATCAAAACAACACCCTCTTGTCCTCCTTGCTAATATCACTATAAACTAAAGATGGCATATCTTTCAAGCAAGAAAATTATCTGGACCAAATAAAATGAAAAAAAACTCCCATCGTTACTCTCATAATCCAGGAAGGAAAAAAACTACCACCATTATTAAGGGAGGTTTGTTAATTGCTCTAGTAATTATTATTTTTCTGGGAGTGTGGCAAATTGACCAAGTGCGTGAATTTTTTGGACAAGCTAGTTACACACCGGCTAATATCAAAATTAACACTCAAGCAGTAATTGGACCACTTAATCGCTCGTGGCAGAATTTAGCACAGGGTGGCGAGGGCCATGATTGGCGCTTAGCTCCTATTCAATCTAAGGTTCAAGCCTTAAATCCGCAGTATATTCGAATCGACCATATTTATGACTTTTATGATATTGTCCAGGGTTCGCCAGGTAACATTACTTTTAACTTTGCTAAATTTGACCCCATTCTTACAGATATCCTAAACACCGGTGCCACTCCTTATATTGCCCTCAGCTATATGCCGCCCGCCATTTCTAAGGGTGACATTGTGGATCAGCCTCACTATTGGAGCGACTGGCAGAATACGATTCGAGCTACCATCGAACACGTTTCTGGTACACGCGGCATCGACAATGTTTATTACGAAGTCTGGAATGAGCCCGACTTGTTTGGCGGTTGGAAGTATTATGGTAGCAAAAGTTACTTAACTATGTATTCTTATGCCGCTTTGGGGGCAAGACAAGCACAGCAAAACTCCACCGTTAAACCATTTAAATTAGGTGGGCCAGCAACCACTGCTTTATACCAAAATTGGTTTGATGCTCTGGCTAAACATGCTATTCAAAATAATCTTAAATATGATTTCTTTTCTTGGCACAAATACACCCATGACATCGACCAATACCGCAAAGATCAGGAAAAAGTGGTTTCTTGGCTGCAACGCTATCCTCAGTTAACTCCTACACTCGAACTACATGTCACAGAATGGGGAGCTGACAGCGAAAATCACCCAGCTTACGACAACTATTATGGGGCAGCCCACACTGTGGCCGGCGCTATTACCTTAAATCAATGGGTGGACAGGGCTTTTGTTTTCGAAATTCAAGATGGTAAAGGGCCCAATAATCAAAGTCACTGGGGTCGGTGGGGGTTGCTTACTCATCAGGATTTTAACTCTCAACCCAAACCTCGCTATCATGCTCTCAAACTACTCGATAGCCTTGGTACTCAGAGGCTGCAAGTAACTGGCCAGGGTTCATGGGTAAAAGCCATTGCGACTCGCAATATGGCCGGTAATCCCGAATTTGTTATGGCTAATGCTTCTCAAAATAATAATCGTAGCGAAAATGTACCTGTCACTTTCCAAGAGATAGAGCCTGGATCATACCAGCTTAGCCTACAATTCCTAGATGGTAAACAGTCGTCGCAATCTATAGCCACCTCTGCTGCGGTTTTACGAACTTACGTACCCATGAATCCAAATGCTGTAGTTTACGGAGAACTTAAAAAGCTAATCAATTAGACACCAAAACTTAAATTCTTTCTTTAATGATTTTCGACAAATGTTTGCTGAAACTACTCTGCGTATAAGGTTGAGTTAACTGTTGAATGGCTTCTGGCTTAAAAACCTGCTGAGCAAATAATCGCTCGAATTTTTTAATGGCTTGTTTAAGCCCATTTGTACTTAATTCATCAAATAAGATACCGTTAATCTGCGACTGAATAGTGTACTGAGGACCACCAGAACGATGGGCAATAACCGGCGTACCAGCCATCATTGCTTCCACTGGCACCATACCAAAATCCTCATCTTCAACTGGATATAACAAAGCTTTGGCACCAGCATACAATCGAGCCAACTGTTTATCGGTTACCATACCTAAAAACTCGACTTGGCCGCCATTCACAGACTTAGTTGCCATCTGCTTCAGCTTGTCTAGCATTGGTCCTGCACCAGCTATTTTTAACTTTAAATTAAGATCTAAACAAGCCTGCACTGCTAATTCTGGATGTTTTTGCAAACCAAGCCGATTAATGTAAAAATAACAGTCCTGCTGAGATTGACGTTTGATCGCCAACAACTCTTTTTTGTCTGCAGCCACTTGTACTGGTGGATGGATGACCGTAGACTGCCTATGATAGAATTTTTTAATCCTGACCCGAGTTTCCTCTGAATTAGCAATAAAAATATCTACTTTTTGTGCTTGTTTAAAATCTACCACTCGCATGTAATGATTAATTAGCTGCCCAAAAAACTTAATAACAGGATTTTTTTTCCAGTTGGACATAGTGGAGTAACCGTATAAAGCTCGCGGTGGGGTATGACAGTAGCAAAAATGAGTACCGTTAGGAGCATTAACCGCTTTGGCTTCAAAGGCATTGGAGGAGGAGATAACTACATCATAATCACTTAAGTCTAATGCGGTAAAGGCGTGAGGAACTAGAAACCGCAGCGGCGAAAAAATTTTTTTGTGCAAAGGAATTTTGCTAAACCAAGTTTGCCTAATGTCCCAATCAGCAAAACGCTGCCAATGATTACCTAAGGACTGAACATCAACAAAAGCCACATAAACTGGAGCCTGAGGAAAAATACGGTGCAGTTCCTCTAACACTCGCTCGCCACCACCATACTCTCTTAAAAAATCGTGAACCAAAGCTACTTTAAGTTGAGAAGGTTTTTTTACCATGTTATTATCCATTGCTTAAAATAAAATCTAAAACAAACTTTCCTGAATTTGGACTTCAAACTGGTCGTTGGGTAGTTTGCTAATTAAAGATTTAAAGTCCAATTGCTTAAACAGTTTGATAGCCTGCCTTTTATCATAACTTTTTACTTGGCATTGTTCTAAATCGATATCAAGCGGTACATGTCGTTCAATCTGAGTTAATTTCTGGCTAAGATAAGCTGATTTTTTACCCTGAATTAGCTTTTTTAAAACACTGCCTTTAACGACATCGTTTTCTGGCTTCTTGCCAGCGTTAATAGCCGCTACTTCCTGGTAAACTTCATCTAAATCCTCGTACTTATTGAGTAGTTTAGCCGCAGTTTTTTTGCCAATACCCTTAATGCCGGGAATATTGTCCGAAGAATCGCCCATTAAAGCCTTCATATCAACAATCTGGGAAGGTTTGACTTTCATTTTTTGTTTAACAGTTGCAAAATCATATTCTGTATCAGGAAATCGTCCCCGCCCAGGAATCCAAACGTGAGTGTTATCATCCACCAACTGTAATAAGTCCTTATCACCAGTCACAACAATAGTAAGCAAATCTTCTTCTGCTCCTAAATCATCGGGGTGATAGTCTAGTTGATAGCTAAGAGTACCAATCAAATCATCAGCTTCATAACCTTCTTGCTCAAACTGGGGAATATTTAAAGCTGAAGCCGCTTGTTTCACGATTGGAATCTGGGGCTGCAAGTCATCGGGCATTTCCGGCCGGTGGGCTTTGTAATCTTCAAACTCTTTGTGGCG
>CAZMMR010000011.1:5540-15254 GCA_964567445.1 uncultured Pseudomonadales bacterium | reverse complement strand
GAGTAGGAGTTTTCAACTTCATATATAAATGTATATTTTGTGATACTAAAAACTGTTAGATTACTATGAGACTACTATTAATAGTAACCTGTCAGCATTTTTCTGCCAATAACTACAATGCGTTAATGGCCATCCGAGGGTTTTAACCCTCGGAGCTTAATTTGAGGCAACGGCTATCCGAAAGCTATAACCCTCGGAACTTAGTTTTGCTATTTGTAAAAACCAACGATTGTGTGCTACTAACAGTGTTGCCAACTACTCTGGAACTAGCTATTAGCTTATGATATACTTTGCCAACTCAAAGAAAGGAGACTATATAAATTATTATATAAATTATCATTATGGCTAAAAGTAAAAAAGAAGACAAGAAAAAGAAGGAAACAGAAAAAGAGCAGGAAGAAAAGAAGAAAAGTACTAAAAAACCTACCAAATCTAAATCTAAGAAAACAAAAAAATCTAAGAAGAAAAAAGCTTCAAAGAAGAAGGCCTCACAGAAAAAGAAAAAAGGACCTAAACCCCAAAGCATGGAGGAATTAATGGATATGACTGGTTACGAGCCAGTAGTTGCGCGCAAGGGGGAAAAGATTGAAGGCACTATTATTGAGAAGACAGACAAGATGCTCAAGTTTGACATTAGTGCTAAGAGCTATGGCGTAGTTGCTGATCGAGAATTCGATTTTGCTCAAGATTATATTGAGAAGTTGGAAGTTGGTGACACTGTAGACGCTACTGTTATTTCTGTCGAAAACAATCGTGGTCAAATCTTACTTAGCTTAAAAGGCGCAGCCAGTGACGCTAAATGGGAATATTTTGAAAATTCTCTGGAAAACGGAAGCAAATTAGAAGCTAAAGGTATCGAAGTTAATAAAGGCGGGTTGATTGCCGTAGTCAACGGTGTCCGTGGCTTCGTTCCTTCAAGCCAGTTTAGTCGTCGTTATCTTGACCACATTAACGATCTTAAAGGTGAAAAGTTCAAAGTTAAGGCAATTGAAGTCGATCGCGAACGCAACCGTTTAATTTTTTCTGAGCGGCATGTGAGTGAAGAAAAACAACTTTCTCAGACAAAAGAAGCCTTATCTAAGGTAGATGCAGGTAACGTTTATGAAGGTGTTATTTCTGGGGTTAAATCGTTTGGTTTGTTTATGACAGTTGAGATACCGGTTGATGGCTCAGATTTAAGTGACAAGGTTGAGGAGGGCGAGCTTAAAGCAGAACACCGTGGTAAAAATGAGCTACCTTCGGAAGATATTGGTTATGTTGAGGGTTTGATCCATATTTCTGAGATTAGCTGGGAAAAGGTTGATCACCCTAAGAATTACCATACTGTCGGTGACAGAGTTTTAGTTAAAATTCTTGGAGTTGATGAAAAATCCAGCAAGCTAAATTTATCGATTAAAAGACTTAAGCAAGATCCTTGGGAGAAGGTGGCAAAAGAATATCCAGCAGGCACCACTTTCACTGGTAAGGTGTCTCGTATTGAACCTTTTGGCGTTTTTATTAATGTTATGCCAGGAGTTGATGGTTTGATTCACTCTAGCAAGCTTAATGGAGATGCTCAGTTTAAGAAGGGTGATGAAGTCACTGTTAACGTAGACAACATTGAGCCTAACAAGCGTCGCATGAGTCTGAGTATGGTGCTGACTGAGGTGCCAATGGGATATAAATAGGCGTCTCATGATTCTTTTCATTTCAGAAGCGCTTTCAGCGCTAAATATCATGAAAAGAATATGAAGACAGCCTTATATTACTTGATGTTTTTTTCGCTTCAGTACCGCCTTCGGCGCTAAGTTACGCAAAAAGAAATAAGGAGCTGTTTTACTCAATTTGTTTTTTCATTTCAGAAGCGCTTTCAGCGCTAAATAGCTTTGCATCTTTATCGCCAACTGAATTTCATTCGCCTTCGGCTCTAAAATTCAGGGCGCTAAATATCATGAAAAGAATATGAAGACAGCCTTATATTACTTGATGTTTTTTTCGCTTCAGTACCGCCTTCGGCGCTAAGTTACGCAAAAAGAAATAAGGAGCTGTTTTGCTCAGCCTTAATTGACTAATTATTGTCAGATTTTGTCAGTTAAATAGTTGGTTTTTAGCAAATTTAACCAATACTACTCGTTGATTATTCAACCTTTTTTCCTCAAGCACTCTAGAATTGAAACTAAAGCCATGATATAATGGTCGCATGGCTAAGCAAAGAATGATTGTTACTGATGACCAACTCCTTATCGATATGGAACTTCTTTTTAACGCCATTCGGGAAGCAGAAGGAGATTGGGAAACTGTTGAGCAAGAAATGCAACGGTACCTACAAGCTGTACAAGACATGGTCAAAAAGTAATATATTAGAATTAATATCCAAAGGATAATATGGCAGACAAACTTAATCCTCAAGAATATGTAATTACTGATGGCGATGAAGGCGTGCAGATTAATGAAGGAACTCGTTTGGGTTTTGCTGGAGCAGGTTTGCAATTAACAGGCTTTGAGCAAGCAGTTGCTATTTTAAAAGATATCCTTCCTAGAAAAATTAGATTGGCTTCAAGCTCACAAAGTGCTTGGATGAAAGCTAAGTTGGATTTAGAAGAATGGGAGCAGATTGATGCTATGGCTCAGCAAAAGCTGCAAGCTTTGGCAGATAAAGTTAAAGTTATGTATGCCGGCTTTTTGCCTTTTGAAGACCCTCAAGAAATACAACATGGCATTAAAGGTCATATGGTCCGCCCACCTGGCATTCATTTAGCCAACAAAATTTGTTTTACTTTTGGGGGCGGAGAAAAGAAATACAATTTAGGACAATATTTAATTTCTGCTGATTGGGTCAGCGAGGCGGATCCTGATTTAGTGGAAATCTTTTTGAACGAACAAATAGATTTCTATCGTGCTATGACTCAGGCTGATTTACAGTTGGTTTATCAAATGGGAGGTGTTTTTAAAGAAGAGCGAACTCAAGCTAACAAAAAGATGGTAGAAGGTTTAGGCTTTGAATTAACAGAGCGAGTGGATCAAGACTAAATGTTAAAACAATCAGTTGTTTGGCAGTTAGCTAGCGAATGAGCCTGAGTTTAGCTCGGGTTTTTTTGTAGTAAAATTATTTATTATCATCAATTAATTACTAATAATAAAATCATATGAAAAAGAAGAACCTGTTTATTCTAATTATTATTGCTTGTGTGGCTTTTGCTCAACCCCAGCCAGTGCGAGCTTTTAGCTTTCAAAGTTTAACTCAATCTATTACCGCGCGCATCAGTCGTTTGTATTTAAAAATAGTTCCAGGAAATAAAAACAGCGAATCTGTCTTAAGACAAAGTCTAATGGCTAGTGAAAATTTAGAGACCGCAATAGTTGAAACTACAGTTGATGGTCAGTTTGCGGGAACTGATGAGGACGGGGTTGGCGCTTTTAATTTTGTTGTGAAAGGACCAATGAAGTTGCAGGATGTCTATCAACCACAAAACTCTCAGCAGGACTTGAATATTAGTGGTAATTTTACCACTGAAGGTGAAACCGCTGATATTAACCTTGATGTCAAACAAGATCAGCATAAGGCATTCATCAAAATCAATAACATACCCGACCTAGGTTTGATTGACGCAAATCAACTTATGAGTAAGTGGTTGTATTGGGATTTAGAAACAGTTGAGGGGGAAGAAGTGAAAGAATTGACTCCTCAGCAAAGAAAAGAAATAGAGAAAATTACTCAAGATTTTATCCAAAGTATCGAGTTATCACCAGCAAAGAAGACAAAGAAAGATGGTGAAGCAGTTTTTGTTATTGATGGTGCAGTTGATAAGCAGGAACTAGCAAATTATTTGTTGGCTTTAGATAAAGTTGTAAAAAATGAAGACCAAGACTCTCTTACTCAAGAAGAAGCACAAGAGTTTCTGCAAGCAGTTAACAACATTAATTTTACGATTTGGATAAGACGAGCAGACTTTTTCCTCACTTATTTTGAGCTCAGTTTTGACGCTAATCTTGAAACCGCGACCAAGCAAGGTGCTTCTTCAGCAGAGATGATGGGCCCTAACTTAAGTTTGAATCAGGCTCAAAGCATGGCTCTAACAATAACCTCTGACTTATCTGATTTTAATAAAGAAGTGAGTTTTGCTATTCCTGAAGATACTGTTGATGGTCAGCAAGCAATAATGGAAGCGATGAATCTAGGTGGTATGTTTAATTTTGAAGGTTTAGGGTCGATGCCAGAAATGGATCAGCTGCCAAATGAGGCTCTCATTGAAAAACCTCAAAATCAAATGCCAGAGATGCAAGATATCAAAGATATGCCAGGTTATGATGATTTGCCAGCTGAGATTAAAGAACAGCTAAATCAGTAGCAAAATTAACTTGATGTTAAGTTGGCTAAATTGCAGTTGCAATTAACCAAAATTATTTATAGAATACTTAATGCTCTTGTAGAGAGAGCATCTACAGCATACGCGACAATCTTACCTTAGTAAGATTCCCTCCGAAAAGACTTGTCTTAAACAACCTAGTTTTCCTAGCATTTTAGGAAAGTCTTATTTATCATTTTTAGTTATGATTTATTCTTGGAGCTTTGCTCCTAGTATTAAATCATATTGGGTTTTACCCAGAGGGTATCACCACTATTGTTATTAACATTAATGAGGAAGCCGAAGGGGATTCCCCTTGATGTAAGTTAAGATCTTTAATCTTAATTTACAGGGGAGCAGGCTTTGTTCATGTTTAATGAACAAAATGCTGAGGGCTCTCCCTCAGAAATGAGTTAACATTAATAGAACATTAATTTGTTAACGAATTTATTTTTGTGTATAATGGTTGATCCGGGTTAATTAGTTTTTTAACTTGGGGTCCTAGCACAAAACTTTAACAACAAGGATTTGAAGCTTCAGGGCCATGAACTTTAATTTAGGGCCTGTGGCTTAGCTGGTTAGAGCGCCTCGTTTGCAACGAGGAGGTCGGGAGTTCGAATCTCCCCAGGTCCACACGGCTACTTAACATTTTGCTCGTTGTTCTTATTCCTCGAATTTCATTCGGGTTATAAAGACTTCCTCGCAAAAGTTAAGGTAGCATTATACAGCTAGATTAATTTTGCTTGTCGTTCTTATTTCTCGAGTTTTACTTGGGTTATAAAGACTTCATTGCAAAAGTTAAGATAGCAGTAATTTAGTTTGAAGATTTTTAATTTAAGATTCGGACGATTTCAAGCTTCGGCTTGTCAAGTGAGAATTTAAATTAAAATCTCATCGCCCTTTAACATGTGAAGAGAACATCGTCAGATAGTTCAATTTAACTTTAGTATCAATAATTTATGTAAACTCACGCAAAAAGTGGATGCCTAGGTTTGTTTGGCCGATGAAGGACGCATAGCCCGCGATAGTCGACGGTTAGCTGGCAAAAAGCTATGACCCGTCGGTGTCCGAATGGGGAAACCCGACCTTGTTAATTCGAGGTTGCTGGGCCTTTGGCCCGGGGGTAAGCTGGTGAACTGAAATATCTTAGTAACCAGAGGAAAAGAAATCGTAAGAGATTCCCGTAGTAAGCGACGAGCGAACTGGGAAAAGCTCAAACCCTGCTAGTCAGGGGGTTGTAGGACTTTCATAACGAATTGCAGCGGATAACAGAACAACTTGGAATAGTTGACCAAAGAACGTGACAGTCGTGTACGTGAAATCCAAAGCAACTCAGAAAGATTCCTGAATAGGATGGGAGACGGCAAACTCCCGTCTTAAGCTGGGGTGACCACACTCCAAAGCTAAATACCAAACAAAACCGATAGTGAACAAGTACCGCGAGGGAAAGGTGAAAAGAAGGGTGAAAGACCCTGTGAAATAGTACCTGAAACTTTTTGCTAACAAGCAGACAAAGCCACTCCTGTTTACAGGATGATGGTGATGTCGTGCCTATTGAAGAATGAGCCGGCGAGTGTTCGGTAACTGCAAGATTAAGGGATTTTCATCCCGTAGTCGTAGTGAAAGCGAGTTGTCTTGCTTCGGCAAGACCGTGCCTGAATAGGGCGCTAGTAGTTACTGAATGACCCGAATCCAGGTGAGCTATCCGTGGCCAGGTTGCACCACATCGAGAGATGTGGGAAAGACCGTACCAGTGACTACTGCAAGAGTCTTGGATGAGCTGCGGATAGGGGTAATATGCCAATCGAACCTGGAGATAGCTGGCTCTCCCCGAAATATATTTAGGTATAGGGTTCTGTTATAGGTTGATGGGGGTAGAGCACTGATCGGGCGTTCGGGAGGAAACTCCCAACGCCTAGTCAAACTCCGAATACCATCAATTCTGACAGGGCACTCAGCACCCGGAAGCTAAGTTCCGGGAGCAAATGGGGCAACAATCCAGACCTACAGCTAAGGTCTCTAATAGATATTTAGTGGTAAAGGAAGTATGAATCCTCAGACAACTAGGAGGTCGGCTTAGAAGCAGCCACCCTTTAAAGAAAGCGTAACAGCTCACTAGCCGTAGGGTTCATGCGCCGAAAATTAATCGAGGCTCAAATATCTAACCGAAGCTTAGGGTTTGTTTCCTTTTTAGGAAGCAAGCGGTAGGGGAGCGTTCTGTGTGCATTGAAGGGATCCCGCGAGGAGATCCTGGAGCGATCAGAAGTGAGAATGCCGGCATGAGTAACGATATTGAAGTGAGAATCTTCAACTCCGAATGTCCAAGGTTTCCGTACCCACGTTCGTCGAGTACGGGTTAGTCGAACCTAAGGTGAGTCCTGCAGAGCGGGAGTAACCGATGGATAACCGGTTAATATTCCGGTACTAGGTTTGATTCATTATCAATTGGGGAAGGACGATGTTGGATAACGTTGATCGAGATATGAAGTTTCGATCTAAGCACTAAGTCAGTCTGGGCAGGCAAATCCACTCAGGCGTTTATACGAAGTGTGATGGGATTAACCAAGCTTCGGCGCGGTTGATTCAGCGCGATTTCAACATCCTGGAAAATTTTCGCAATGAGAATCAAATCTATTCGTACCTAGAACCGACACTGGTGGACAGGTCGAGTAGACCAAGGAGAGCGAGAGAAACTAGTTCAAGGAACTCGGCAAAACAGCTGGGCGTAATTTCGAGAGATGCCCTCCCTGTCTTACTTCGGTAAGGTGGGGCGCAGTTAATGATGTTTCGTCGACTGTTTAACAAAAACACAGGTCTGTGCAAACTCGTAAGAGGAAGTATACGGGCTGAAGCCTGCCCGGTGCCGGAAGGTCACGGAAGCGGGTTCTAACTTCGGTTAGGGCTTGCGACTTAAGCCCCGGTGAACGGCAGCAGTAACTATGAATAACATTGTAGTTGTAAAACTTGGCTATATGCTGGAACGTCTCGTTAGGTTGTTTGTACTTCGTGATACATTGGTATTACAAGTGAAAATCAAACAAATAGAGACAATCAGCAGGAAAGACTATCAATTAATGACGTGGCAGTGACATTAGATCTAGACCAAATCCCAGCACACATTGCTTGGTACATATCAGGCTTTGTTGATGGAGAAGGTAGCTTCAATATCTCCCTGAGAAAAAAAGAAGACTATAAAATTGGCTGGCAGCCAGTTTTGAGCTTTAACGTTTCTCAAAGAGAAAGAAAAATATTAGATTTAATGAAACAGTATTTTGGATGCGGTATTATAAAACGTCGCAAAGACGGCCTGCATTCATATGATGTGACTACACCTAAGGATCTGGAGACTAAGATCATCCCCTTCTTTAACCAATATTACTTTCTATGTGATAGAAAGTAAACAAATTTTGGGTTATTTAAGAGGGCAGTTAACCTCATGAGAAATAAAGAACATTTAAAGCTGAAAGGTTTTAAGAAGCTTCTTAATATCAGGGAACAGATTAATCAAGGTAAGGGTCACACCAGAAAATATACTAAAGACTACGTCCTTCAATTGTTAGAATCCTCAGAGACTATACGCCAGGAGACCTAATTATTAGGTAAATGATATAGTCCGACCTCTATGGAGACATAGAGAACTCAGCAGAAATGTCTGAGTCTTCTGAAGTTTCAGAAAGTAACAAGAGTGAACTGTTCTAAGGTAGAATTAGCGCTGCCTTAGTAAAATTGTGCTGTATGCTGGAATACCTGTACCTCAGGCTTGGTACTCCTAGAGGTTTAAGAATGTTGGGCTAGTTATCATACCAGTTTCTTAATTTAAGGAATAATCAAGAATTATTATTTATAGTAGTTCTTAAGATGATAACTGACAAAGCCTCAACTGCAGACAACCAGCAGGAAACGATTGACGATTCTAACTACTATATTTCTGGATTCAGTGCTGGAGAAATGTCTTGTTCTGTTATTAAACAGACAAGAGATTACGGTTCTGGGTTTTCTTATAGTCCTGACTTCACTTTGACTAATTCTGATATTAATTTATTAAAACAAATTAATTCAGTGTTAACTAAGGGTGAAGGTAATATCTCAAAGGTGAAAGGTGCTTATAATCTTTCATTTAGAGGTAAAAGAAAGGTAAAATTAATTTTGTCTTTCTTTAAAAGTTATCCAATCATCGTTGGGAAACTTGCTAAATCAAGACTCTTTCTTCTTACTAAGGCTTATAATATTTTAAGCCAAAAAGGAAGGAGTACTAAAAGAAGTGACCATGAAGTCACTCAGATCGAGCAAATAAGGACTCAGTTAAGAGAACTTAAAAAAACTGGAAATACTGATGGAAATTTTGAGCAATCTATCAAAACCTTTTCAAGAAGAGCCATAGGCTTTTTCTTGTCAGGTGTTTTTGATGCTGATGGCTCAATAGGTTTACGCAAAAGGGATAAAACTTATCAACCTTTTATGGCAGTAGCTATGAAAGATAAAGAAATCCCTTATCTGTTTCAAAGATTTTTTGGATTTGGTTATATTTATCAAAGACCAAAAAGCAGAATCTATCATTTTGAGACAGGTAAAAGATCTAATGTCTTTAAAGGTGTGACTACTTTTCTTAAAAAGTATCCATCAAGACATTTAGAAAAAAGAAGGAAGTTAGAAAAGTTATATCGGATCCTCAACGACTATACGCACAACACTACAAATTTGCCCATATATTATGATGGAAGTTTGTGGTGATGAGATAGTCTGGACTCATAGGCGACTATGAGAATATGGCAGAAATGACCATATCGGTTTTAAACTTTAAGTTTAGAACTTAGTAACAATTGATTGCATTCGCAATTAATCCAGCGAAGTACCTTGTCACTTAATTGGTGACGCGCACGAATGGTTTAACGAGCGAAACACTGTCTCGAACTAGTACTCGGTGAAATTGAATTGGCCGTGAAGATGCGGCCTACTGACGGCAGGACAAAAAGACCCCGTGGAGCTTTACTACAGTTTGATACTGATGCTTTATGTGAGATCGTCTAGAATAGGTGGGAGAGTTCAGCTTCGGGCTGAATTCGTCAGTGTAATACCACTCGTCTTAAATAGAGTATCTAACTTAAGGTCAATGCAAACTTGACCAAGGACCATGTCAATCGGGTAGTTTAACTGGGGAGGTTGCTTGCTAAAAGGTAACGCAAGCGCGCAATGGTACCCTTAGCCTGGATGGAAATCAGGCTGTAAGTGCAATAGCATATGGGTGCTTGACTGTGAGGCATACAAGCCGAACAGATGCGAAAGCAGGTTATAGTGATCCTCGTGCACTTTGTGGAAGGTGCCGGGCTTATCGAATAAAAGCTACCCCGGGGATAACAGAGTCATCACGCCTAAGCGTCCCTAGCGTCGG
>CAZMMR010000011.1:4856-5530 GCA_964567445.1 uncultured Pseudomonadales bacterium | reverse complement strand
GCGTCGGCGTGGTTTGCTACCTCAACATTGGGGTCCTATATTAGGAATAATATAGTGCTGTTCTTCCAGTATTTATTACTGAGAAGATAAACAAGGGCTCATAACGGTGAAACCTAACAATTGTAGGTTTATCTAATCGATTTTTTAATCGATAGCGAACAAAGATAAACATTTATACTACAAATTATGGTAATACCGTGGGAAGTTGTCTCTTTTTAAGAGATTAACCCCGTATCGACTCAAAGTTCGGGATATTAAAAGCAGAACTTTGGATGGTTTCGCGTGGCGAGATCATAATACGCCCACATCCAGATCGGATGAAGGTATAGTCAGGCTTTATACGAAAGTTTAAAGGTTTAGCGATGTCGGCTCATCGCATCCTGGGGCTGAAGAAAACGTTAACTTCTTCCCCTCTGGGAAACTAGAGGGTAATAAACGAACCCAAAACGGAGAAAGCCATTGGTGACTTGCTAATTAGCAGGTCCTAATTATAATGGTCAACACCGTGAGAAAGATATTCTCTGCAGTTGACTGGTCCTATATAGCAGGTCTTATTGATGCTGATGGAGCTATTATGGCTTCTATCGAAAAGCATCATGAGATGAAGTACGGATTTAGAGTGAGAGTGATAGTAAAATTATCACAGAAGAAACCTCAAATTCTGAAGTGGCTTG
>CAZMMR010000011.1:0-4846 GCA_964567445.1 uncultured Pseudomonadales bacterium | reverse complement strand
AACCACACAGATTGGGGATATCTTACTCTTAATAATCGTACTCAAGAATGGGTTGTAAAAAGTCAGAAAGAGGCCAAGCTTCTTTTAGACAAACTTCAACCATTTTTGAGAATCAAGAAAAAACAAGCTGTATTAGCGATGGAAATTCTTGATATAAAAACTAAATCTCAACAAGATTTACTCTATAAGGCACAGTTGGCAGATACTTTGGCGTCGTTCAACGTTCGATCTAGAAATCGACGTCGGAACTATGCGTCAAAGGTTGAAGAGTTTATCTCTTGTAACGACTGAAATTAATCCTTTCTAGAGGATTAATTGAGATAGAGTGGAATGCAGAAAAATTGGCACCACTACTATCATACGGTTCGCACCTAATTTCTTATTGGTGACAATAATGAGGATGGTGAAGGTATAGTCTTACCCCATTAGTAATAATGGAAGGTCGAGGTCCCAAGGGTTAGTCTGTTCGCCTATTAAAGCGGTACGCGAGCTGGGTTCAGACCGTCGTGAGACAGGTCGGCCTCTATCCGCCGTCAGCGTTAGATGTTTGAGGAGTGTCGCTCTCAGTACGAGAGGACCAGAGTGAGGGAATCCCTAGTGTTCCTGTTGTCCCTGTCAAGGGCAGCGCAGGGTAGCTACATTCCTACGGGATAATCGCTGGAAGCATCTAAGCGAGAAGCCCACTCCAAGATTAAACATCTCAATTAGACTCGTGGGAGAACACCACGTTAGACCTGCTACCTGATAAGATTTGATTAGATTGTTGATGAATTTTGATGCATTTTAGTTATTTTTTACGACAATGGTAGCTATTAGCTACTTGCGAAGTGAGAAATGATTATAAATGTGCAAAAGGCGCAGCAAGAAACAATATCTTCTCAGGCAGCAGGTCTATTGATAGGCAGTCGGTGTAAGTATCGAGAGATACTAAGCCTAACTGTACTAAATGTCAACCGAACATAAATTCCTGAAGCGATTGTGCTAAATGACGATTTGTTTTCTTCACTTGTTAGAGGGTGAATCTAACATTATTAATTGTTCACTGGACAAGCCCAAGGGCTTGAAAACGTTCACAATTAAAATGTTAAAGACTCATCAATTTGATGGATTTCTGTGCTCTTTACAATTAAAATTTAAGGATTTAAAACCCTTTTGTTCTGGTCTCTGGAGCGAAGTGGAACCAACTCTTCCCATTCCGAACAGAGTCTTGTAACGCTTCAGCGCTGACAATAGTGTACGGGAGTCTGTACGCGAAGATAGGTCGAGGCCAGAACAAAGGGGTTTTTTTGTTGGTGTAGTTTGAGAAAGCCGTTTGAGGAAAGTGTCGTATTATTTGAGATTATGCTTCTACAGGATCACAATATAAAAAAGCAGTACTAAAATTGATAAAACTAGGTGAACATATCCTAAAATTCTAATAACTGGTGAAAAGCTAGTAATCAACGTTCTCTTCATAACCGCAATCTGTCGGATCACTACCACAGAAAAAATAACATAGATTGCCCCACCAATAATAAAAAAGTCCTGAAATAGAGCTTGCAGTAGTTTGTCAATTTGCAAATTAGTAGCTTCTGTAGGACCTAGAGTAATTTGCAGTAAAGTTGCGGTTAAAAAATTCATCATCATTGGTTTTTACTACTAATCACTAGTAAGTTTTTTTAGCTAACTCTTCCTTCTATTTTTTCTCTTTCTTCTTCAAGAATTAATTCATTTAGCGCCCGAGCTACTTTTGCTGGTTGGGGAACTTCTTCAAATTGCAGCTCCGGATTTTCTCCAGCAGTCTGAATATAAACTGTTCCAAAGTCAACAAGTGAAGCTAACACTCCTCCTGTGGCAACTGTGATGTCTTCAATGCTGTCAATTTTTGCAGAGGATACATTTTTGTAGATTAAAGATAGGAAGTCAACGTCAATGATTCTCTCATCAGTAACAATAAAAACATTGAAAAACCAGACCAAAAATGCTTCTAGACTGAAGCTGGTAACTAGTACGTACCAACCAACGATAGCTGCAATTTTTAATTTAGGAGTAAGGAAACCAAGCATATCTCCAGAAAAAATCAATAGCGGTAGAAATAAGGCAATAACGATAATAGCAATTTTTTTAACCTGTGTAACAGGATGTCTTCTAAGCATTAGAACAATTTCTTCCTCATCTAGCTGCGAATCAAACCTAACTTTATCTGGTTTGGCAGCAAAAGCTGTTAAAGGATTTCTAGCGATTGGTTCATGATTAATTGTTTCAGAATACTCATTGACTGATCGTTTTTTACTATTTTTAGTGTTCTTCTTTGTGGCGTGATTTTGTCGGGGTTGGAGCTGATTCGTATCCAAGTTAGATGAAGGCTCTTGAGAAGAAGTTTTTTTGCTTTGGTTTTGACGAGAAGCATCAAATATTTCTGGCATGTTGATATTATAACATCAATTTTTTAATAAAATACTTGTGGTGGTTAAAGTTGGTTCTTAATCACTCTCAAGCACTGCTAAAAAAGCATCTTGATTTAACTCTACTTTACCAAACTGTTTCATTCTTTTTTTACCCTCAGATTGCTTTTTAAGCAACTTCTTTCTCCTGGTAACATCACCGCCATAAAGTTTAGCAGTAACATCTTTGCGATAAGCCTTAACTGTAGAGCGAGCAATAATTTTGCCACCAATAGCAGCTTGAATGGGAATTTCAAACAATTGTTTAGGTATAACTTCTTTGAGCTCTTCAACAATTTTCCTGCTTCGATCTTGGGCGTTCTTTTCTAAAGCCATGAAACTAAGAGCCGCGATTGGTTCTTTATTAACCAGAATGTTAACTTTAACTACGTCTACTGGTTGGTAGTCTGCAACTTTATAATCTAGGGAAGCAAAACCAGAGGTTAATGACTTTAAATTATCATGAAAATTATAAATTAGTTCTGCGAGGGGAATTTTATATTTTAGTCTGGCTCGGGTGCCGCTGTTTATGGAATTGAGCATCTGACCACGGCGGCGGCGAACAAAGTCGACAATACTAGGAAGATAGTCGACTGGGGCAAAGATAGTAGCCTTGGTCATTGGTTCTAAAATTTTTTTGATTTGAGAAGAGTTTGGTAGTTCTGATGGATTTTCAATTGTTATTTCTTCATTGTCTTTGGTGATAATTTTGTACTTAACAGAGGGAGCAGTGGCAATTAAATCAATATCAAATTCCCTATGCAGTCGTTCTCGCACAATTTCAGCGTGAAAAATACCTAAAAAACCAACTCGCAAGCCATTGCCCAAAGCCTGAGAATGAGTTGGGCTATAAGTTAGGGCCGCGTCATGTAAATTAAGCTTAGCCATAGCATCTTTTAAATCCTGAAAGGCTTCGTTATCTGCTGGATATAGCTCCATAAAGACCATGGGAGTAGGTTCCTTATAACCTGGTAGTGGCTTAAGATTGTTTTTAGTTGTTTGTTGGGTAATAGTGTCGCCGATTTTAACCAAGCTAATATTCTTGAGACCAGTAGCAACATAACCTACTTCGCCAGCCCTTAGGGATTTAACTGGGGTTTGATTTGGCTTAAATAGGCCAATTTCAACAGGTTTAAAATTTGTCTCACTAAACATTAAATGAAGATTGTCGTTTTGGCTTAATTGTCCAGAAAAAACTCGAGTATAAGCAATGGCACCTTGATGGTTGTCGTAATGGGAGGTAATGATTAAGCTTTTGAGGTCCTGGTTTATTTGATTCTTAGGTGCGGGAACGCGGTTAATAATGGCTTGCAAGACTTGCCCGACTCCTTTGCCAGTTTTTGCAGAACACTGTAATATCTCTTCCTCTGTAACGTTAAAGGTTTCTATTAGTTCCAGCATTGTACTTTCAACATTAGCTGCTAGCAAATCAATTTTATTAATGATGGGAATGATTGTTAAATTTTGAGCCACAGCTTTTTCGTAATTAGCTAGTGTTTGGGCTTGAATGCCTTGGGTGGCATCTACTAATAACAGAGCTCCTTCACAAGCCTGGAGTGATCGGCTAACTTCATAGCCAAAATCAACATGTCCTGGTGTATCAATTAGATTAAGAATATGGTCATTGTAGTTCATGCGGACTGGAGCTAGTTTAATAGTGACTCCCTTTTCTTGCTCAATAGGGTTGGAGTCCATCATGCGCTCTTTAAACTGTTGGGGATTAACTGTTTTGGTTAGTTGTAAAAATTGGTCGGTTAAAGTGGTTTTGCCGTGATCGATATGAGCAATAATGGAGAAGTTTCTGACTAGTTTGGGTTGGTATGAGGTTGCCATGGTTGATTGTCAATTATAACAAGTTAGCCAGCAATGGTTATTGGTTGGCATAGTAGAGAATATCGACTTGCGAAAGAAATTTATTTTTCTTGAGCTTTAGCTAAAATTTTAGCGGCTTTACTCTTGAAGCGAGCACCTTTATTTCTGTGATAAACATTTTTTTTCACAGCCTTGTCTATGGCAGAATGACATTCTTCTAGATTCTCTTGAGTAGGCTCTTCTTTTAGTTTATCGAAGGTGGTTTTGACTCTGGACTTGAGCTTTTTGTTAACTTTAGCTTTTTTCTGGCTGCTTCTTAGAGCTTTTTTGGCGTTAGGTAGAATTGGCATAATAGTTGATTTTTGTATTCACTTATTTTTAATTACTAAATTTATCATTATATTTAACTGAGTACCAGATTATACTAGGCCTAAGGAATAATTTCAATGATGCAATATTCTTGCTCCGCAATTCTCGCTTCGTAGAACCTACAATGCCTTTTGTGCAACTAGTTAGATACCAGACCTATAGGTTTTACGGAATCAGTTCAACTCTAGCAGTCTATGCTAATTGAAAAATGATCACGAAATGTTTTTTAAGAGCGTGGGTCA
>CAZMMR010000010.1:0-18776 GCA_964567445.1 uncultured Pseudomonadales bacterium | reverse complement strand
CGATTTAGTGAAATCTTTGAGTAAAATCGTGGCCTCCAAAAATTATCCGGTGTTGGTAGTGGGGGGTAAGGACTACGACCAACTTTTTAATGGAGTGGAGCGAGTAGCTGGTTGTTATCATTTGTCGGGTATGTTGTATTGGACACCCGGTTATAAAGATATTAACCAACCCACACGGCAGGAAAAGGAGCAACTGCAAGCAATAATACAAGAATTGCAGCCGAAAATAGCGCTGGCGGCTTTTGGAGCTCCTTTTCAGGAGCAATGGATTATCGATAATCAGGAGCTGTTAGCTCAAAACCAAGTTAAATTAGCTATGGCAGTGGGAGGCGCTTTTGATGTTGTTTTAGGCAAATTGCGGCGAGCGCCGGCTTGGATGAGAAGGTTAGGTCTAGAATGGTTGTTTAGACTCATTCAAGAACCCTGGCGTTGGAAAAGACAAACACGGCTAGTAAAGTTTGTAGGGATGGTAGTTGCCGATTTTTTCAAAAATGACTAGTAAACACTAGTTATCTTCTTGTTCTTCAGGATCAATTCCCAACAACCATAAAACGGACTCTTTCTTATAACGGCGATCTCCGCGGGAGTTGATGCGAATTGCTGGTAATTTTCCTCTTTTACCCCAGCGTTTAATGGTTAAAGGCGAGACGCGAAGTAGGTCCGCAACCTCACGAACAGTAAGTAAATCTGGTAAATTATTTAAATCGAGCTTAGCAGCATCTTCAGCGCGACCGGTTTTGCGATCATCACGGCTGTATTGCTGGTTATCGCTAGACTTGTCGTTAGTTTGATTATCGGAGTTGGTGGCAGTGGTGTCAGCCATATAGAAGTCCTTTCTTAAGACTTGAAAATATTTGTTAATGATGAGTTTGGAAACAACTGGTTGAGCAGGTGAGGAGTAGTGGCCCAATATGATTGTCGCAAACTAGATTTTAAGGCTTTTTAAAGCGGGTTAGGCTTGGTAATTGAATCAACTCTCAAAGTACATCAAAAGTTTTCAATTACTATATTAAAAGTAGCAGAATAGACAAAAGTGGGTCAATACCCAATTTTAGCAATAGAGAATAACAAAAAATAATATACTGATAAATCATTCTAAAAAGCATAGCAGCAATTTAAATTCGGTTGATGTTTGGGTTAATAAAAATTATAGTTAAAACTAAGCAAAGTTATCCACATTTTTATCTTATAATATTGTTACTAGCAACCTATATATATCTGTGTTTAATAAGCTGTGGAAAAGTAAGAAGTAGGAGTAAGTTAAAGACTGACTTGTAAGAGTTTTTGTTTTACTTGTGAGTAAGACATCCTTGTAGTAATATTAGTTCTATGATGAAACCAGGTAAAATTATTGAACAATTCCAACTTAATTCCCACAAAAAGTTAATAATTCGTTACCCAAAAGAGTCTGATGCTGAGTTGTTAATGGTATATATTAACGATTTATCTCGGGAAAGAACCTTTATTAGCTACCAGGGTGAGCAGGTAAATTTAGAAGAAGAAGAAAAATATTTACAGGGTCTGTTGAAGAAAATGAAGGAGAGAGATAAGCAGTCAATTTTAGCTGTGGATAATGGTAAAATTGTGGCTCATTTTGAAGTGACTAGAGGTGAGAGGGCAGAAAAGCACATCGGTCTCTTGGGGGCTACTATTGCTCAGGGCTGTCGTGATCAGGGTTTGGGAACATATCTGTTAGATTGGACAGCGAAATTAGTTCCCGCCAATTTGCCTGAAATTGAAATACTGCGGTTACAGGTTCATGCAGATAATGATCGTGGCATCCATTTGTATAAAAAAATGGGATTTGAGCAGTTTGGCTGCCTTCCCAGGGGAGTTAAGCTTGAGGATCGTTATGAAGATTCGATTTATATGTATAAAAATTTGTAGCGTTAGTTCTAAACCATAGCTTGTATTTAATATGGTAAACAAAAACCACCCCATTTTGGGGTGGTTTAAATTTGAGACTGATTGAAGTTAATTCTTTGCGAGACGCCCTGGCCTACCGGTAGGCAGGCAGCATTTAGCCCCCGAGCAGAGCTCGAGGGATATCAGCAACGAGTAAATGAACTACTTCAACTCAACTGTACAACCTGCTTCTTCCAAAGCCTTCTTAGCTTCTTCGGCTTTTTCTTTATCAGCACCTTCCAAAACAGTGTTGGGGGCTTCCTCCACGAATTTCTTAGCATCGCTGAGACCCAAGTCGCTCTTGAGTTTGCGGACAGCTTTAATAGCTTTAATTTTATTGGAACCGCCGTCTTTTAAGACTACGTCGAATTCGGTTTGTTCTTCAGCGGCTTCACCATTACCAGCGGCAGCAGGAGCGGCAGCGGCAACAGGAGCGGCGGCACTAACGCCAAACTCGTCTTCCAAAGCCTCGACTAACTCAGAGACTTCCATTAAAGAAAGTTCTTTAACCTCGTCTACAATCTTTGTAACTTTTTTGGAAAGCTTTTTGCTTTCTTCTTTTTTGGAGTCTTTTTTCTCCTCTTTCTTTTTTTTCTTGGCCATATATTTCCTTTGTGGCTAATTATTAATAGTTTTTAATTGGCTTCTTGTTTTTGGTTCTTAATAGCATTCAGGGCATAAACTAATTTGCGGGAGCTATCGCTTAAGGCGTTGACTAAGCCGTAGGCGGGACCTTGGATTCTTTGAATTAACATTATCATTAGTTCGTCTTTGCCAGGAAGTTGGCTAAGCTGCTCGACTTTTTCTCGGCTTAAAACCTCTAGTTTGCCGTCCTCGTTCATTACGCCTTGCTTAATGACCAGCTTTTCTTGCTCATCATGGAACTCAAACACTTTTTTGAGGGCAGAAATGGCGTCTTCATAAGAGAGGATTAAGGCGTTCATGCCGGTTAACGATTTTTGCAACTCATTTTCTTCTAAAGCGATATTAATCAAGTTATTTTTAGTGACAAACATTTCACCATTTGCTGCGCGAATAGCCTGGCGAAGCTGGACTTGATCGTTGGCATTAGTGCCAGAATAATCAATGATAACCATTGATTTGGCTTGTTTGATTTTGTCTTTAATGACATCGACTTGTTGTTGGTTGTATTTACTTGGCATGCTTTGTTTTTTTCTATTAATTAGTTAATGGTTGCTGAGTAAGAGTAAGAGCTTTGTGTCTTACTATTGAGAGCTAGTCTAACTCCAACTGGACAACAAAATTTTTAAAATGTAGCTAAGACAAAGAGAGGGAAGTTGGAAACAGCCTACAAAGTAAGAGTAAAGCTGGTTAGCAAATCTTGTTTCTCCTCGGCGCGTTTTTTAAGTTTTTTCACAAACCCACGCTGTCTTAGGAACAGATCAGTATTATACATAAACAGCGGTGGTTTGCCAAGCTTTGTTCATAGATGAATAAGTGCAGAAAAAATGCTATTCTGAATTTATGAAAAACATAGCAACTTTCTTGCTAGTGCTAACTATTGGTTGGCTTCAAATTTTAACCAGCCCTGCTTCAGCCTTAGCCAAATCTTATCGAATTACAGATACCAAGATTAAAGCTTATCTAAATCCAGATGGTTCAATGCAAGTGGATGAAATTAGAAGGTATGACTTTGATGGCAGTTTTTCTTTTGCATATTTATACAAACAAAAACAGGCCCAGCAAGCGGCTGGGCCAGGCAGAACTGAGCCTTACCAGTTAAGTAATTTTAAACTGTGTGATCAAGAACAGTGTTATCAGCAGTTGCCACAAAAAGAAGCTGGTGATCCTACTACCTATTTTCTCAGAGAGGAGTCTGATCGTTATTATCTAAAATGGTTTTATTCGGCTTACAATAAACCTAAGTTTTTTACCCTCTCATATCGAGTAGAAAACGCCATTACAAAACAGAGGAATGCAGATGAGCTTTATTGGCAGTTTATTGGTGATGATTGGGATAAAAATCATTACAATGTTCAGGTTGAGGTGACTTGGGGCAAGCCTGTGCCAGATGATCAAATCCAAGCTTGGTTGCATGGTCAGTTGGGTGGCACGGTTAGTATTCCTAGTAATACCAAAGCTACTTTTACCATCAGCAAATTAGATTCTGGCAACTTTTTTGAGAGTAGGATTATCTTTCCAGAAGGCTTTTTTACTGATGGGGCAGAGGGAAGTTTGAGTAAACAAGATATTATTAATCAGGAACAAGGCTTTATTCGTCGTTCGCGGGCGAAAGTGGTATTAGCTTGGATGGCATTGGGCGGGGCGGGGCTTGCTAATTTGGGAATTTTATATCTTATCTTTTTGGAAGTTAAAAAGTTTTTTAAGTACGGTAAGGATAAACCACTGCCTAAAGTTAATCCTACCAATACGCGCTGGGAGCCACCCAGCGACATTGCTCCCTCTCAAGTTCAGCAACTACTAACTGCCACCAAAAACATAAATTATCAGGCTTTTACAGCCAGTGTCTTGTCGCTGGTGCATAGTAAGGTAGCTAAAATCGAACGCAGTGATAAAAAGAAAGGTTTTATTATCAAGAAGTACCAGTATGCGCTGGTTAAAGATGATCGTTATCAGAAAAATCGATCGGACTTGGACGCGGTTGGGAAGTATGTTTATGATTTTATTTTTACCAGAGTGGGTCGAGGTAAAGATAAAGTTAAGTTTGATGATATTGTGTCATATTGCAAACGGCACCAAACAGCAGTCCGTAACTTTTTAAAGAACTTGGAAAAGATGACCTTGCAAGTTAATTTAGAGCAGGGATTTTTTGACAGGAAGTCCCACCAGATGAAAAAGAAATCGAAGTTAGGTTGGATGATTTTGTTGTGGTTGGTAAGTAGCGGCTTGGCTTTCTTCTCTAGCACTGTTATCAGTGTAGGTAATGTTGGTTTTATTATGACTATGGTTGGTGGCATTCCCTTCTTTATTACGTTGTCTTTACTGGGTGTGTTAAAGACTTTTGGTGAGAAGCGGACGGAAAAAGGTAGGCAGGAAGCAACGGAATGGCAGGCGTTTAAAAATCATATGAAGGACTATAAAAAAACGGCCAAATATCCTATCGACTCAGTTATTTTATGGGAGCAGTATCTAGTTTATGGTACCGCTTTGGGCGTATCGCTTAAGGCTTTGTCGCAGTTACCAGTGCGCTTTAGTGGCGAAGATGCTCAGGTTTTGAGTCATTATTGGGGTGTGTCGAGGAATGATCTGAGTGCTGCCACTACTGGTGGTGTTATAGAAATGAGTAGCATTGCTGATGGTTTAAGTTCAATGACGCAAGCAATTAACTCTTTGTCTGCAGTTTCTCGTTCCAGTTATGGTTCGAGCGGAGTTGGTTCATCTGGTGGATCGAGTGGCGGTGGCGGAGGAGGGGGAGGAGGCGGTGGTGGCGGTGCGGGGTAGAGCTTACTGTGATTCGTTGAGTAAAGGCAATTGGTACTTAGTTTCGGTTTTTGATCGGTTGCAAAGGCTTAAGGAAGGTTATAGAGTAAACTTATCTGGTTCAAAAATCATAGTTTATGTAATTAAGTTTGTAAAAGAAATCATTATGCCACAAGTTAAAGTTCGTAGTATATTTTTAAAGTCACTTATTATTGTTATTTTTGTTTTGATTTTCTCTACAAGAGTGGGGAAAGTTGCTGCTCAAAATCATTGTTATCTTCATCCCGGTGATCATTCTGTAACAAGCACAATACTGTGTCATGATGGGAGATGTGGAGATGGCTCATCATATGATTATTTTGTTTGTGATGGTTTGCCGCTTGCAGACGACAGGCCTCGAAATTACTGTGGTCAGCCCACTGTAACACAAAGTGGTTGTAGTGATACCACGCAAACCTATAATAGTGAACTAACTCAAAATCTAGCCAATATACAGGATGCAACTGGATTTAGAGCTCCAAGACCTAATGAGGAGGATTATTGGTGTACTACTACACAGATTGACAATTGCCAGGATTCTTATGGAGTGATGTGGATTGGTGATGGTGGCGAGTGGTGCGTAGATGTTTACTCTGGGGTTGACGGTTGCCACGTTCGCCCGGATATAGTTCCTTTCTGTTCTTGGCACGTAGACAATCCTGATGATTCCAGAGATGAGACAAATCTTGATTGGGATTGTACTCCCGACTATGAACAACCATCAGCTACTTTTTCTGGTAGTTGCGATCCTGCCACTAACGACAGTAATCAACATATTTTCACAATTTCAAATATTTCGGGAGGTGATGGTAACGTAGAAGATATCATTTTATTTTTAAGTTTCAGC
Organism: uncultured Pseudomonadales bacterium; assembly: GCA_964567445.1. Taxonomy (GTDB): domain Bacteria; phylum Patescibacteriota; class Microgenomatia; order UBA1400; family PJMF01; genus CAZMMR01. The sequence goes on along the minus strand of CAZMMR010000010.1, from coordinate 12,583 downwards.
AATAGCACGGCCAATAATGTGGTTAAGAATTACTTGGGAATACCAAGTTGGGAAAATCCTGATGGTCAGTGGTTTGGATATTATTTAGGTAGTAAAAGTGATTTGGGAGAAGTTGAATCGGTTGCTTTTGATGCCATAAATAATAATTCGACTATATACAATCATCAAGATGATTCTGGACCAGATAGAAACTGGGAAAATCTAGCTGATTTTCTAGAGAATAAAGCTGGTGTTGCCAACAGCGGTATTCCAGCTGACTACAAACTAAAAGTTGATGCCAGTATCAAGATGGGTGGTGTTGATAAACTTAATTCTATTGGTCAAGTTAATGTGCCACTAAGAAGATATACTTGTACTGATGCTCCGGCTCCAATGTGTCATGATATTGATATGAAGAGCGTTAACGGAGGCTCTATTGCAGATCCTCAACCTGGTGATGAGGTGTATTTTATTTGTGATGGACAAATGGGTGGAGCTGTTGTTACTGATCTGCCAGAGGGTTATTCCTATCAATTTAAGATTATTGAAGCTGGTGGTAATACGGTCCCTCTTACTGCTGATGGTAACCAATCAGATACATATACCATTCCTGCTGAGGGATACGGTAAATATTTCGCCCAGTGTGCAGTCTGTGATGCAGATAACAACTGCGATTGGGAAATTATTGATGGTGATGGTTAGATATAATTTATATTCTCTGGTTGAAAATTAGGTCAATACAAACTAACCACTTTTAGTTATAATACCCTTTAATGAAAAACAATATTGTCACCACTACCTCTACTAGCTCCTAATGGGAGGGTGGTGTCTGTGCGACAGCAAACGGCAGCCTCCTAACACAGGAGGCTTTTTTAATGGCTTTTTATTAATAACAAATTTAACTAAGGAGACAACGTGTCTAATTCATCAGCAAACCAACAACAAGCAGCAGACCACTTACACAAACTTTGTCATACAGCGGAGCATGTTTTAACCAACGCCATGCACCAACTTTACGGCAGAGACAGAGTCATTATGGCTATGGGGCCAGTTACTGACGATGGCTTTTATTTTGACTTTGATACTCCCGAGGATTTCCGCATCAGCGAAGATAACTTCAAAAAAATCGAAAAGAAGATGGCTAAGATTATTAAGCAGGATTTACTAATGTATCGGCTCCAGTTGCCAGTAAAAAAGGCGCGGCAAATTTTTAAAGGCAATCCCTATAAACAAGAATGGTTGGATGAAATTGAGGGCAATGACGAGCCAGCAACCGTCTATTTAATGGGTGCTGAGTCTGAGATAAAAGCAGATCAAAAATATTTAGATGAAACTGCGGCCAAAGATATCGATCACGGGCAGATTGATAGCTTTGTCGATCTGTGTAAAGGTCCCCATGTGGACTCAACCGGAGAAATAAAAGCTTTTAAGATCCTTAGCATTGCCGGTGCTTATTGGCACGGTGATGAGAACAACAAAATGCTAACCCGCATTTATGCCACTGCCTTTGCTAGTCAAGAAGAGTTAGACCAGTTTTTGTGGAGAAGAGAAGAAGCCAAAAAGAGAGATCATCGTAAGATTGCCACCAAGTTAAACCTGTTTGTGTTTGATGAAGAGTTTGGCCAAGGTTTACCTTTGTACAAACCCAATGGTGCCATTTTGCGCAAAGAGATTATGGATTTTGCCTTCGGCACCTACTTACAGCGGGGCTACAAGCCAGTAGCCACACCCCACATTGCTCGCAAGCAGCTATGGCAGACATCGGGACACTGGAATTTTTACCGCGATTCTATGTATGCTCCAATGACAATCGATGATGAAGAGTATTTACTCAAGCCAATGAACTGTCCAGGCCATGTTAAGATTTACAACTCGGATCAACATAGTTACCGGGATTTACCACTGCGATTGGCAGAAATGGGCACAGTTTATCGCTATGAAAAGTCTGGTGAGTTAAACGGGATTCTAAGACCACGTGCTTTTACTCAAGACGACGCCCATGTCATCTGTACTCCGGAACAATTAGAAGCTGAGCTGTTGGAGTTAATAAATTTAACAGAATATATTTATTCTAAGTTTGGTTTTAGCGACCCCAAGATTAGCTTGTCGGTCCGTGATCCGCAAGATAAGAGTAAATATATGGGAGAAGATGAGCGCTGGCAGCTGTCGGAACAAGTGTTGGAGAAAGCTTTAAAAAGCAAGGATATGAACTACGAACGGATTGAGGGTGAGGCCGCCTTTTATGGGCCTAAAATAGACTTTATGTATGAGGATGCTTTAGGAAGGGAGCAGCAGCTAACCACAATCCAGGTTGACTTCAATTTACCAGAGAAGTTTGATATGACTTATGTTGGAGCTGATAATCAAAAACATCGTCCTTTCATGGTGCACAGAGCTTTATTGGGTTCTTTGGAAAGATTTATGGGTGTGTTAATTGAGCACACTGCTGGTGATTTTCCTGTTTGGTTGGCACCGGTGCAAGTAAAGGTGTTGCCAATTACTGACGATCAGTTGCATTACTGCCAACAATTAGCGGATAAATTGCATACTAAGCGAGTGAGGGTTGAGGTTGATGATCGCAGCGCTACTTTAAGCGCCAAGATTAGAGACGCAGAACAAGAACGGGTGCCTTATATGTTGGTGGTCGGTGGGCGGGAAGAGGAAGCAGGAGAAGTAACGGTGAGAGCTCGGGATGAAGAAAAACAACAAACCCTACAGGCTGAACAATTTGTACAGAAAGTAGTGGAGGAGATAGAGCAGAAAGAGTAGATAGGTTGCAAGTTGATAGTTTAGTTAATTGGTTGAAATGAATTAACCACTTTTTGGGTTGTTAAATCAATGTTGTCTTTTTCCCAGTACATCAGTCGGTACATGTACTGGTCTTTTAGGAAATAAATTCTTTCTCTAACGATGGGATCTGTTTCTGAGTTTGGTTCTAATTTATATTTTAGTGCTGGGTAGCCGTTAAAATCAATTTTGTGAATTTCTTGAATTGTATTGGTATGCTTGGGGTAATTTGGATCATATGAGCGGTCATATTGTTCAATCCATTCATTAATTTCTGTTTTGCCTTTGCTGGCTAATAGGTTAAAGGCAACGGTAGCTTGGGTATAGTAACCACTACTATTAATGATGTCGAAACCGCTAATAATGTCAGTTTCGCTATTTGTAACAACATCTTCACCATATGTTTTTCTAAAACGCCAGTTCTTAGGATAAGAAATACTGTATGGGTAATATTCATTAGTAAAAATCTGACTTAATTCTATTGGGGTGGGTGATGGTAGTAGGTAGGGGTTGGTGGGAGTAGAGACTTTAATTGATTCGAGTATCATTATGAGTGATTTTATCTCGGTTGAATCTAGTATTTCTTTGGAACTGATGTCGTTTCTGGGTCTAATTCGAATTGACCCTACTTTTGACTGTCTTTTGTAAGTGTTGTTTTTTTCATCTTGCTCACAGATTACTAATTCTGGTTGTTGTTGATTTTCTTGTTTCTCTGGGAGACTGAGCCTCCAATTGATTTCTTTTTCATTCGGTAAAGTAGATTGGATAGTTAATTCTCGGTAGTCCTTAATGATTGATATACGATTTTCTTGTAACTGATTGTGCTCACTATCATCATATATGCATGTGGTATTAGATCCGGGGCCAATATGTATCATCAAATCAAAGTTATTAACCGTGATTGTTAGGTTCAATTGTTGAGGATCTTTATCTTTTAGTATAATTTCTTGCAATTCTGCTTCATGTGGATATGAGATTTTAAAGGCTTGATAGACATGGTCGGCTTCATTTGATTGGTACTGACTGAATCCAGGGAAGTGGTAAGTTTGCCAATCAGATACAGGTCCATATTTGTTTGGAGGAGTGGGAGATGTAAAGTTTGTAGAACTAGTGTCTGTTTGGCTATTTTGAGTGAGATTTTTTGGAGATTGCTCTTGAACGCTCGGAGAAGACTCGTTTTTTTGACCAGAAAACCAAGTTGTTTTTTTGCCTAAAAAATAGCCTAAACTGCTACCAACAATTGTTAAGGTTATAGCAATTGAACCTAAAACAATTATTTTCTTATTTGATTGTTGAGATGTGATTTTAGGTTTTACTTCCCCTGTTGATCTAGCTTCTTTATTGAGCTGATTAGTCTGTTGCTGATTGGGAGTATTATTTGTTAGCATATTTTGATTATAACAGCTGCGCTAAATTAACAAGGGCGCGGCTAGCTAGCCGCGCCCCTCTTTGTTTATATTGATAAAACACTATCCTTATTACTCTTCCTCAACTTCACTTTCCCAATCAACCTTAACACCAGGGCTCATGGTAGCAGACACGGTAACTTTTTTTAGTTCTTTCTTAAATTCGGTCATCAAAGTTCTTAAGTTTTCAACAATATTTTTGGTCTCCATATCAGTTTTGCCAATGGGGACATGGATTAAAGGTGCTTTACGCTCTGTCTTGAGAGCGATAACTCCGGACTCCAACTCCTTTTTTCTCTGTTTTGGGTTGGGGGTTAAGGTGCCATTTTTAGGATTAGGCATTAGACCTTTCGGTCCTAAAACTGGAGCATACTTGGTAATCTCAGACATGAATTGGGGAGTAGCCAGCAACACATCAAAATCGATGTTGCCATTTTCAATTTTCTCCAAAGTTTTTTTGGAAGCGATTTCAATATTGCGTTCACGGCCATTAGAATGAGGAAATTCGATTTCCTTACGAATACCCGTGCTTTTTAATGATAGATGAGCACTAATCGTACCTTCAAAGTTGGTGTAAGATAGCTTCTTGACCATTTCTATGGTAGAGAAGGCATCGTATGTACGGGTCCGGTCCACTTTAGCTCGCACAGCTTTATATTTTTTGCTGCGGGTGTGCTTGGGTTGCACCGACACTGGTTGCTGCTTTTTTTCTTGTTGTTTTTCTTCTTGAGCGTCTTCTTCGACTTTCACCTTCTTAATTTTGGCTTTAGTCTGGCTCATATCTACGTTTTTTTGTGATCCCATAATAAAATTCTGATGTTACTTAATATAGATTAATAGCTTGTTTTATTGAGAGAAGGGAACATGACGGTTATCAGTTTTTTGCTTCTAGTTATTTAACCTGTACCCCCATGCTCTTAGCCGTTCCTTCAACAGTCTTCATAGCGGCTTCAATACTACCAGCGTTTAAGTCTGGCATCTTCTTCTCAGCGATTTTTTTGATTTGATCTTGGGTAATTTCACCAACGATATCTGTTTTGGGTTCGTGACTGCCTTCCTCTAAGCCAATTTCTTGCTTAATTAAAGCTGAGACTGGTGGCAGTTTTAACTCAAAAGTAAAAGAGCGATCCTGATAAATTGTTAATTCAGCCGGAATAATCTGTCCCCGCTTATCTTTGGTACGGTCATTGTACTGTTTAATGAAGTCCATCATGTTGATGCCAGCTTGGCCTAAGATTGGGCCAATAGGAGGAGCTGGAGTAGCGGCACCAGCAGGCAAATTTAACTTGAGCACTTTCATGACTTTTTTTGGCATAACAATAAGTTTCTCTGTCTGTTAGTAGTTACTTAAAGAAATAATTAATTTGCAATGTTCTCATAAAAGAACATCTATTTTATCTAAATTTTAGACCTTTTCAACCTGCAAAAAGTCTAGTTCGACTGGAGTTTCGCGGCCAAAGATGTTAATCAAGACCTCAACCTGACCTTTGTCTTCGTCTATATTTTGAACAGTGCCCAAGAAATCGTTAAATGGCCCGTCGGTAATGCGGACTGCTTGGCCCTCCACAAACTCAGCCTTATATTGAGGACTAGTTTGTTGGCTATACTGATGAATGGCTTCTACTTCGTGAGTAGGGATGGGGCTGGGTTTGCTACTAGTGCCGACAAAACCGGTAACACCATTAGTAGTTCTAACCGCTAGCCAGGCGTCATCGTCCATAATCATATTAACCATCATGTAGCCAGGAAAAATCTTTTCTCTGATTTTTTTGCGCTGCCCTTTTTTAATCTGAATTTTTTCTTTAGTGGGAATTAAAATTTTAATGATTTTGTCGGTTAAGTTTAGAGTTTCTGCTCGCTGGCGCAGAGTTTCGGCTACGCGACTTTCACGGCCGGAGTAAGTGTGGACCACATACCAGTGGGCTTTAGGATTGTCTTCGTTTGCAATCTGGATTAGATTTGGGTCTTCGACCTCTACTTCTTGAACATCAGGAGCTTCAACACCTTCGGCTTTAGCCTGGGCTTCAACGTCAGTAGTCTTTTCTTGTTGTTCGTCTTGTGTTTTTAGCTCTTTTTCTGTTTTCTGTTTTTTGTCTGTTTGAGTATCTGCCATAAGTATTTTCCTGTGATTCTTATTATCAAAGCTTATTCTTAACTGTTGAATTGGTTCTTACTACTAATTCTTACTCTTACCCAATTAGTGCTTTCATTATTTCTTGTAAGATTAAGTCAAGCCCGCCAATGTAAATAGCAACTATAGTACTTACGATTATCACAAGCACGGTTTTATTAATTGTTTGTTCCTTGCTGGGCCAACTTACTTTTTTTAGCTCAGCAGTAACTTGTTGAATGTATTTTTTGATGAACTTCATACAAGAAAGGATATTTTAACACAAAGCTGGGGCTTTGTTGACTGGAGAAATTAGATCAAACTTAGTAAGAATTAAAGTTAAGAGTAAAACTAATTATCTTGATCGGGTGGTTGCACCCCTTTTTCTTTTAGCCGGGACACCATGCTTGAGGGTGGAGGTGATTGGTCATCTCCCTGTTGCGTTGTTTCTTTAGTTTGCTGAGGTTTTTGAGGTGGCATTTGTACTTTATTACTTTTCTCCAAGTCATCGAAGCTAGGTGGTTGATATGGTTCTTGTGTTTTACCGGCATTGGCCAAAGCGACAATAGCAATGATTAAAATTAATCCTCCCACACCAATGCCAACTAAGACTGGTAGGGGAAGTTTTAATTGTTGACTAAAATTATTTAAAGTTTGTTGAATAGTGCTCAGAATTCCAGTTTTTGGCTCTGGTGTTGGAGTGGCAATTGGTTGTTTTATTAGTTGGTCGATTGGTGTTGGCGAGGTTTGTGTGGCACCGTTTGTAGCGTCGGGTCCTAGATCAACGGGTGCACCCTTGCGACCACTAAGATCTGATTGTGTTTGGGTTGGATCTGGTAACTCTGTTGGATCGCAGTTAATGCTTTCGGGGTTATCTGCTAGGCGGCAGCGGCCTTTATAACAAAAATGATTGGGTTGACACTGATGATTGTGTTCACAAATTTGGTTGCAACCGACAATATTATATTCGCCAGCAGCTTGGCTGCGGGAATCTTGTGGTTGTTGCATGGCACCAGTGACAACTACCAGTCCAGCTAGAGAAATTATGATTACTAGCCCAAGATAAACAGCACTAACTGGGATTTGAAAGCTTTGTGAGAATTGTTTAAAAGGTGATGTGTTATCTTTTTGCACTATATAAAGAATACTAGGCCTAGCAGGGCGGAGTCAAGAGCAGCCTTGATATTTAATTACTGAAATCATCAGCAGTTGCTCAAAATTCAACAAAATGTAAGTTTTCTGTTTTACCCTTATTATTACTTTGCTGGTTGTGAAAAAGCCAATTGTGGATAAAATTATTTACTCGCAGATGTGCCTGAAATCTTAACATATGCTGACAAGGTTGTGATACAACTGCTTTAAAAATGGTTAGTTTTATGCATATAATGGAAGTTGAGATAGAAAAGAGAAAGATGCGGGTCTTTAACAATCGAGTGTGAGGGGTAAACAAACATTTCCTGAACAGTTCTCTAAAGGGTTCATGGATTGTCTGGCAGCTCCGTGGAGTTGTTGGCTTCCTACCCACTTGCTATTAGCGGGAACGGTTATATTATCCCTCACACTCGGCGGTTAAGGAGGAGAGCCACCATTTTGGTGGCTTATATTTTTGCTTCATCAGCTGCAAAAAATTGTTGTTTTGTCTGGGAGCAGTTAGTGGTAAAATGATAGCCTTGCTTTCAGACTGGTTGGTAGGCAAGGGCTAACAAAAGCAAAAATGCCGAAGTAGCTCAGGGGTAGAGCACCATCTTGGTAAGATGGTGGCCATGGGTTCAAATCCCATCTTCGGCTCATTTAACTAGTAGTTTCAATTATGATTTTCACTGATGTTGAATAGTAAAAGAGAGGACTGAGTAGCAGCTGTGAACACAGATGTTACTCGCCGACAAGTTTATAAAAAGTCGGTAATTTAAAAACTTGCTGAGATAGCTCAGTTGGTCAGAGCGACGGTTTTGTAAACCGTAGGTCCCGGGTTCGAATCCCGGTCTCAGCTCAGATCTAATTGTGCTTCAACAGCTCAAATATAAGAGTTGTGGTTGGTATCAGAGATTTTTGATGTTAAAATACTAATCTTGTTTTGATCATCAGTAATAATTTAATTTAAGCAAAAGGAAATTATGGCAAAAAAAGGACATAGGCAATTTGTACGTTTAGTTTGTACTAAATGTGGTAATAGTAACTATATTACTCAATACAACAAGATTAACGAGAACTTAAAAAAACAGACTTCGAATAAGGAAACTTTTCCTTTAATGAAGTTTTGTGCGCGGTGTAATAAACACACTTCTCATAAAATGGATAAGAAGTTGAAATAACTTAAGATTTAATTGCTTCTCTCTTCAGTACCGCTTTCAGCGCTAAGTTTTGTTCGAAGCAATTAAATACTTATTCACTTTCAGTAGCTCCTGCGGAGCTAAATTGCCTTGCATCTTTATCGCCAGCTGTTTTTCATTTCGAACCCTAAATTTTCTGAGAGAAAATTTAGCTGGTGCGAAAAGTGCTTTGCCCTGCACTATCGCTTAAAAATACAGGGCGCTAAATATCATTCGGAATAAGAAAAAGCATCTTCGTTTAATTGTAGTACCGCTTTCAGCGCTAAGTTTTGTTCGAAGCAATTAAATCGTTTTCTCAGCAGTTTTTAATTTTGTTGCGAATTGTCCAACCAACAACAAAATCTACTTCTACTTCTCAACAGCAGACAAAATATTTTCGCAACCTTCCAAAAATAACCCTTTTATCTTTTGAGCATGCTGCATGGCTTGTTCCACCCAGGGTTCAGCTTTACCTTGGGCAGTAGTTAAAGCTTGCAACTGAGCCACGATGTTCTTGGTTTCCGCTTTGCGAGCCACTCCTTTCTGAGAGAAGACTTCACGAATATTGTGCTCCCACTCACCCCATTCAGCCAAAGTTAACAAGAAGCTGCCACTAGCGACAGCGTCATAAGCCATGTCACCGGAGGGCTTGGTAATAAAGCCGTCGGCCCAAGGGAAACCATAGCGGATGAGTAGCTCATTGGCATCGACAATTTGGGGGTGATAGATGAGACTAAGGCGAGATTCATCTAATTTTTTCCGATTGATTTTGATAACGGCTGGTGCCTCTAACTTACCTTTTGGTTTAAACTCGGCTGGGTCTTCCTCATTAATATGGCTAACAGCCACGTGTTCTTCGCTAGCAATCTTTTTTACCAGCTTGGCTAAATCGCGATGAGTACCCACATAAACCAGTAATTGATAGGGGTTGGGTCGCTTTCTCAATTTCGGCATGAGTTGTTTTAGGATCGATTTAATCTCAGTTTTGTTAGTACCTAAGCCACCGGTTGTTAAACATAGTTTAAGCGGGCCATTGCGCCAGGGTTGTTTGTGGCTGCAGGCAGCAATAATTCTGGGGTCGATGGGTGGTCCGGTGACAATGACGCGGTTGGGATCGACTTCTTTTTCTAAAATAGCGGCTCTTTCTAAAAAGTCGGTTTTGGTATTGTCATTAAAGACCAAAAACGAGATATTGTCTCTTTCAGCTTCATTTAGATAATCGTCTCTAACATGAGGATCAGTAATCACCTGATAAATCTGCTTGCCTTGCGCTGCTAGGATGTTGCCAGCTGCAATGTGAAAAGAGAGAATGGGTTTGTTGATGTTCTCGGTTAAATAGAGCAGGGGCGGAGTGATACTGTCTAGAATTGGGAGCTTGTTGCGGCCGAATTTATCAACTAGATCTTTAAGTTTTTTTAAGATTGGCATCCGGGCTAAAGTTTTGCCGATAGTTTCTGTGAGACGGACACTAAACCAGTCGTTGGCCTTAACATAGTTGGTGGGGTCGACTACCCAAGCCTGACTAGAATCGATTTTTTTACCCCAAGCTTGAACAGCTGCTCCTAAGGCCATGGAATAGTGAGCCCGAGAAAAGACGATGTCGGTGCTGGTATCTTGTTCGGGGAAATCATGAAAGCCCTTCAGATCTTCTATGTAAGTGGCAGAGACGGTGATTATTGGAATTTGAGCTTCTTCTAATAACTTCTTGTCTTTTTTTAGGGTTTTTTCTAGTTTGGGGTCGAAGAGATTAGACATATCTGTTTCACTTTAGCAAGGAATGGTAGAAAAATCTATGAGAAAGTTACGGTTGAAGTGTTAAAAATTAGTAATGGAGGGGCGGTTTTTTTGTGTTGAGGGTGTAGGTATTGAGTAGAGTTGTGATAAAATTAGATTTTAATTTAAGAAAACAAAAGAAAAACCAACTAAGGGCGGTGATGTTAATGGCAGCATGGCTGTCTCCAAAACAGCTCGTGAGGGTTCGACTCCTTCCCGCCCTGCAGAATAAAAAAGGTCCAGCAAAGCTGGACTCCTTTCTTTTATTAATATTAGTCCTAGGGATAATAATACTAAGAACGAAATTCAGAGTGAAGAAATTAAAAAAGTTTATAAAGAATTAACAGAGTATTTTTTTCAGGAAATTTTATGACAAACACTAAGATGTTAGTGGGATCGTTATCAAACGACCTTTTTAGAGTGGCTAGTTTGGCTCACCGAAATTCAGATAGGGCTGCTGCTAGATTTTTGAGAGAAGCAAAGAGGTGGTCAAATCAGCTTAAAAAAAGATCAACAGCAAAATATATCAAAAAGATTGCTGAAAATGTTTCCTTAAGAGAAGACCATGATATTTCCGAAGAATCAGCAGAACAATATTTGATGTATGGTGTCTTACTGCAAAATTACTGTTTGCATAGCAGTTAAAAATAATTTTTTTTATTAACCCGTGAGAATACCCCGGACTTTAGTCCGCGGGAGATGCCTCATTGGGACGAGCTCCTGGGTAATGTATGCGAGCCATCCTTTATACATACCAATTTGGCGAGTCGTGGACTCCTTCCCGCCCCACAGCACGTTTCTTGTACAAAATAGAACTTGAACTTCTAATTTGTACAAGCTAGAATATAAACATGATTAAAAGAACCATTACTGACAAAGTTCTTGAACTATCAGCAAAATACCCCGTTATATCTATTACTGGTCCTCGACAATCTGGTAAAACAAGTCTTTGTAAGGCTATTTTTTCAGAATATATCTATCTCAATTTAGAAAATTTAGATACGCTAGCTCGAGCAACTGCCGATCCTAAGAGTTTCTTGCAAGTAGGTTCAGGTCAGAAAATTATTATCGATGAGATTCAAAAGTTTCCAGATCTGCTTTCATACATTCAAACCGAAGTTGACGAGCAAGATATAGAAGGGCAGTTTATAATCACTGGATCGCAAAATCTCGCTATTTCTGAGAGTGTTTCACAATCATTAGCGGGTAGGGTTGCTCAATTTACACTGTTGCCGCTATCGGTTGCGGAAATCGATCAGAGTCAGTATAAGCGTTTATTTCAAGCAGATTCGGATTATATGTTGAAAGGATTTTACCCTCGACCAGTAGTCAAAAATATTTCTGCTCAGGACTTTTATAGAGACTACTTGGCTACCTATGTAGAGAGAGATGTTCGTCAAATTAAAAATATTGGTGATCTTGGTTTATTTCAGAAATTTCTTAAATTAGTTGCTGGTCGAGTTGGCCAATTGGTTAACTATACATCTTTAGCTAATGATGTTGGCATTAGCTATAAAACTGTTGAGTCCTGGTTGAGTGTGCTTGAAGCAAGCTATATTATTTACAGGCTGCAACCATATTTTAAAAATTTTGGGAAGAGGCTCGTTAAGAGCCCTAAGCTGTTTTTCTATGATGTTGGTTTGCTGTGTCATTTGCTGGAAATTAGTAGCGAATCAGAATTGCGCACGCATTATGCGCGAGGCCAGATTTTTGAAAATCTGGTAATGACTGAAGTTAAGAAGCAGATTTTTAATGCTAGGAAAAATGAAAAAATGTACTTTTGGCGAGATAATCATCAGAACGAAGTTGATCTTCTTCTTAGCTCTGGTGGCCAGTTGCATGGAATTGAAATAAAATCATCACAAACATTCAACCCAGATATGTTGTCAGCACTTAAGAGTTGGCACGCGCTAGACACCGACATTAATCAAACAGTATCGCTGGTTTATACTGGTTTAGCAGAGCAGAATATAGAGGGAATCCAGCTTGAGAACTGGAGGGCATTTATTTCAGGTTTAAAGAAGTAGGGTCTGTTTAAGTATTACGCGTTTAATGATGCAAAATGAAGGCAGAGTCATGAACCTCATTTGATACCCATAACATGTTAATTGTTCACATGCGCTTAACATGTTGTTAACATGTTAAATATTATATGAATTTAACAAGCACCTTATGACAAGCCTAAGCCCCCCTAAGTATTTTATTGAGAAACCAGATTT
>CAZMMR010000009.1:0-21516 GCA_964567445.1 uncultured Pseudomonadales bacterium | reverse complement strand
ACCTCCAGCCGGACCTAAGTTCTCTTTTCCATACAAAACATGAATGTTAGAGTGGCTGTCAATTTGTTTTAAATAACGGCTGATCTCTTCATCCATGTAACCCTGATTTAATAGCTTTATTTCATAATTTACATTTGTATGATTTTGAATATTGGAAATAGTTTTTCTTAGTTTGTTTAATTTTCTATGATGCATTATGCATATAGTTAAGATGCTTCGTGTCATAGTCAGTAAACCCAGAAATAATTAAATGGCGCTAATATAATTGTACTAACAACTTTTTCAATAAAGCTTAGTTCTTTTTGCCAGCTTCTACTGTAATGTACGCCCTCAAAATTTTCTAATTTTGTTCTCATCGGATTTCCAGCCCTTAAATGTTGTTCTAATCTTCTTATTTTTTGATTATAATTTTCAGGAATGTCAACTTCCAGAAAAGATTCAAGAGATTTGATATACTCCTTAGGAGATTGACAGAACTTATTATAACTAAGTGTTAAGCTTGGTATCCTATTAGCTCTTGTAAAAAGATTGGTACTTATATTAATAATCAACCAATCCAAGATCCATTTAAAAAAGCCCCCATTATTGATTTTTTTATAAGAATTCAAGTAACCTCGACCGTCCCTAACTATATGAATTGTTTTTACATCTATTTGTGGACTTGAATTAAGATAAATTAACCTATCTAAGCTTTTTGAATTATCCAATAAATATTCTATCTTTTTATTTGTCTTTATTCCTGTGCTGAAAACTGCGTTTAATAACTTTTCTTCTGTAATTTGTTTGGGATGTATGAGGGAGTACTTTATAATAGTAAAAAAATACTTTATTACTCTTCTAATTCTAGAGAAAATTACCCCTTTCATTGGAGAATAGTAAACATCTATATTATCAAGATTAGATTCAATCTCAGACCAAAAAGGACACTCTTTAGCTTCTTCTCCACAAGAACAATAATTTTTCATGTATGTAAGATTTTGATTATCTTCTTTACTGTGCTGATTAAAAAATTTTAATTCACCCATATTAAGAATTTGCTCAGATGTGCCCAAAATTAGACTAACTAATGTAGATCCACTGTGTCCGCCACCGGTGATGTAAATAAGATTTATTTTTTGATTATTTTTCACAGCAATTTTTCGCATTATTATCTTGATTAAACATTGATTTTTGATCAAATTTAATTACTTGAGACTCTATCTTTTTTGAATTAGGATGTAGGTCTATTTCTAGCATAGCACTACCTCTGTTCGGAGGAAGATGGCTATCATATCTAAAGATGAAGTCACCTAAGATAAAGATGTTATTTTTTTCAAAATTAGTTTTTAGATAAATATGTGGGTGATGAACAACCGTAATATCTGCTCTTAGCTTCTTGATTTTGTTTAAATTTAAATCTAATTGTGATGGAGAGACCGCCAATTCTTTTCCAGCATGTATTATCAAAATAACTAATTTATCAAGTCTTCTTTTTCTTGTTACGATGTCTTTTAATTCATTATAGGAATAATATGATGCTCCATATGAATATTTGCTAGCGTTATATAAACGTACTGGTAAACCCCATTTACTAGCAGCAATCCAGTTGGTATTGATAATAGCTAGGTCATTTATATTTAAAATTTTATTAGCTTCTTTTAGATTATATCCAGCTCCTATATACTTAATTTGGTTTTTTTTAAGAAGATTTAATGTGTCTTTAAACCCTTCTAATCCAAGATCTTTAATGTGATTATTAGCTAAAGTGATTACAGAATTCTTGTTTAATAAAAATAGTTTAGCAATATTCTTTGTTGAATATACCACAGGTTGAGTTTTACCTAAAAATTTAACAACACCCTGTAAAAGATGCTCTTTAATTATGTTAGTATGAAGTTGTTTGGAATATTGTTTATTTCTTAGGCGAATCGGGCCTTCGAGGTTAAAAATACATAAATCAGAATTAATGATTTTACTAGAATATTCTGGTGAAATAGATCGCGGAGAAAAAGAATTAATATTCCAATCAGAAGTGTCTCCAGCTATTAATATTTTCATTAGATTTCACAAATTGTATAAAGATACTTACCATTCTTTAATGGTAGGATTTTCTCAACTATTTCCCATTTGATTTTACAATTATTCCCCATGACCTCTCTTATTGATTGCTCAATTTTACCTTGATTTTGATCGAATTTACATTTGTCGTTCAGTACAACCTTAATTTTAATGTAATCGTAGTCGCTTTGGATTACTTGAAATTTCTCTATGAAACCATCATTATAAACAACCCCGATAAAGTGTATAAAAAATTCAGCTGGAACGATACCTCCATCTTTTTTCTTAAATACAGACATTTCTCTACCTTCAACAGTCTTCAGTGAGGGCAGCTTTCTTCGACACTCACAAGCCGTATCTTCTGAAATGATAGCTAAATCACCTATGTCATATCTTATGAAGGGCATGGTGTAATTATTGAGATTAGTTACAATAACCTTTCCATTATTCTTGCCGCTTTTTAAAATTTCTACGTAGTTATTCCAAGCGCTAATGTGCAAATTGCTAGATTTACCACAAGAACAAGCAATATCCCCCACTTCTCTACTTCCATATCTGTTAAATACAGAGCAATCAAAGGCATTTTCAATCTGCTGTTTCATTTCAGGAAATAATGTTCCAGCTGAAGTTAACACTCCTTTTGGAGAAGAAACTTTAAGATTATTTTCGTTAATAAATTTAGCCATCTCATAGACAGGCTGAACATAAGCTTCAATCCAGGTAGGTTGTAATTCGTTTATTTTATCTATATACGCAACCATCTCATTTTTACTCATTCTAAAAGCATTCAAATCGGTCCTGTTATAAATGAAATTACGTATTTTTTTTAACCAATCTTTTTTATCTTTGCAAATATCATCTTCTGATCCCCAAATTCTAATTTCTTTCTCTCCTATTTCCTTATTACCATATTCTGTCTTGTAGAAGATTTTATTTGCGTAATTCCAATCTTGATAGAGCTTATCTTGGATAAATTCTAAAGGTTCCCCAGTTGATCCTCCAGAATGGTTTATATATGTACTTTTCCCATGAGATTTGTCATTCTTTAAATCAGAAAAATTATTTCTGATTAGCTTTTTTGTTAGCAAAGGTATTTTATTAAAATTACCTAAGTCAACCTTTTGATTTTTAATAACCTCACAATTAGTCAATATTTTGTTGTAATAAGTAATATTCTTGTGAGCGTGTAAAAGCAGTTTTGTTAATTTTTTATTTTGATACTCCTCTATCTTTTCTCGACTCCAATACTGCATCTCTTTAATTTTATTGAAAAATTTAGGGATTTGAGATCCAGTTAGAGTTAGGCTCGTTAAAATAAGATGCTTTCGCCAATTCATTGCATTAAACTCCGTATTCATTTAAATAATTCGCGGCGACAGATTTCCAGCTAGAAGATGTAGCTTTTTCTCTACTCTGTTTACCCATTTGAATAATTTTATCTTTATTGCTTAACAACTGATCCAGCTTAGTTTGAATACTATTTTGATTGCGTTTAATTAAATAGCCATTTTCACCATCCTCCAACAGCTCCTCTGTCCCACCAACATCTGTTAAAAGCAAAACTAGCCCACTCGCCATCCCTTCTAAAACTGCGTTACTCATTCCTTCATTATCTGAAGGCAAGCATAATATGTGGCACTTGGCTAAAACTTCTGCAACTCTTTCTCTGTTTTTTGCTGTATTCTCGCCTATCTCTAAAAATTGAACTTGTTTTTCTAGATCTAGCTGAGAGGCTAGCTCTTTTAGCTTAGATAGCTCTTTACCTGTTCCGGGTATAACAACTTCTAAATTTTGACCGGTTTTAGCAACAGCTTTCAGCAGCAGATCAATTCTTTTTCTCTTCTCTAGTCTAGTCCATCCCGGTGTAATCCTCAATTTATCATCAGGCTTTTTCCAGTTTGATTTAAACAACTCTGTATCAACACCATTGGCTATAACTGCAATTTCTTGCTTGGGGGCTGTCTTAAGAGCTAGTTGTTTTAGTTTTTTACTGTTGGCGATAACTTTATTGGCCTGCTTCCAAACAAAAAAACGATTCAGCCAGCCAAAAAAAAGTTTATCTAGTAATTTAAACCTATCTTTGTAACCTGGTACATCTGCCCCTCTCAGTGAGATGATGTAGGGAATTTGATACTGCCATTTGAGCAGCATCGCTATGAAGCCGCACGGTATTCCAAACCAGGCATGAATTAGATCATAATCATATTTTTTGATTAAGGATCTGGCCTTTGACCAACTTTTAACTGAATAACCCAGCAGTTCTTTTTGAGTTTGATGGCTAAAATTTTGTCCATCTTTACCAATATCTACCCGATGAATAGTAATCCGATCGCTAAAGCTCTCTGTTTTAGCTGTATTCGAGGAAGAGGTGATTAAATCAATGGATAAATCGTTTGTTTCGGCAAATTGTTTTAATAGGTTGAAGTTAGCATTAGCCGCTCCTCCACCCAGCGGCGGGAACTCATAGTTAAGCATTAAAATTCTCATGGAGTAATCTCTTCAATTTCGTAGTACTTACTGCTGTTGCTTTTACGAATAATCAAGTCCATAATCAAGCCACTGATAAACATCTGCAATCCGGACAAGATTAAAAAGACACTAGCCAGCGGCCAAATCCGGCCTGCAATACTACGATTTATAAAGTATCTCTCAACAAACATCCACAACCCAATCCCTGTACCCACCGCCATCATCAGCAGCCCCACAAACCCGAGTAAATGCAGTGGCCTGGCTTCGTACTTATGAAAGAACCACAGCACAATCATATCAATAAAACCCTTGAGCATTCTTTTCCAAGAATACTTGCTTTGGCCGTGTTTGCGACCGCGGTGGTTAACTATTATTTCTCCTATTCTAAACCCCTTCCAACGTAGCAAGGCTGGAATGAAACGGTGCATCTCGCCCCTAATAGTAAAATCATCAAAACACTCGTTTTTGTAAACTCTTAAGGTACAGCCGGCATCATGAATGCCATCACTAATTAGAATTGTTCGCCAAAACTTGGCTCCGGCTGAAATAAAACGACGAACTGGGTTATCTTCTCTTTGTTTTCTCCAACCACAGACTACATCTAAATTATTTTCTTTTAAATAAGTCAGCATTTTAGGCACATCATGAGGATCATTCTGCAGATCTCCGTCTAAGGTCACGATGTACTCGCCTTTAGCTTCGTGCACACCCGCATCTAAAGCTGCTGTTTGGCCAAAGTTTTTCCTAAACTTAATGATCTTGGCTTGCTTTAACTGCTCTAAAATCTCTCTAGAACGATCGTTAGACCCATCATCAACATAAATTACTTCATAATCCAAACCCATACCATTAGCAGTTTCTAAAATTTGCTGATGAAGCTCTTCAATGCTACCCTCTTCATTGAAAATTGGGATCACAAAAGAAATATCTGTTTTTGTCATATTAGCTATTACTCATTATATACTAGATAAAATCCTGCTTCTTAAGATAACTAATAACCTTATCCACCGACAACTCCAAAGGATCTTGATGCGGTTTTAGTAAAATCTCTGGATTTTGCGGTTCCTCATAAGGATCGGAGATGCCAGTAAAGTTTTTAATCTCTCCTGCTCTTGCTTTTTTATACAAGCCCTTACCATCTCTTTCTTCACAAACTTCCAAAGGTGTACTCACATACACTTCAATAAAGTTTTCGACTGTCTCTCGTAAGTGCTGGCGTCGTTCTGTATAAGGGGAAATAAACGAGGCAATGACTCCCACCCCATTTTTACTAAGTAGTTGCGCCACAAACCCAACCCTGGTAATATTTTTATCTCGATCTTCTTTGGTAAAACCCAGATCTTTAGTTAAAGACTCTCTGACCACATCACCATCTAGGCGCTCAATCTTAACCTCCTTCTCTTCTAAAATCTGGTAAACTTTATCGGCAATGGTTGTTTTACCCGACTGCGACAAGCCGGTAAACCACAAGACAAAGCCTTTTTTATTGCTATTTTGTTTATATTGACGATCTACCATAGTGTTATAGCTATTAGTTAGTAATTGGTAAACTTCCGGGCGCATTAAATAAGAGGGCGGTTGCTGTTGACTGCTAATCATGTTTCTAATCTTGGTGCCACTAAACTTAATCTGTTTAGCATCTTCATCCAGATATTTATAATCATGAATCTGCCGGTCTGGATAATAAACCACTTCATTAAACTTAAGAATTTGCACTCCTAATTCATTGGGCTTAAATTTCCTAAATATTTCTTGGGCAGCATAGGAAGGATAATAACTACCAGCACCAGCATGATCGCGGCCTATGACAAAATGGCTGCAACCATAGTTTTTACGGATTAAAGCGTGCATAATCGCTTCTCTGGGCCCAGCATACCTCATTTTAAGTGGCAAAATACCCAACAAAACTCTCTGGGCGGGGAAGTAGTGCTTAACTAAAATATCGTAAGCACCAACAATATACTCATCTTTAAAATCCTGTAGCTTTTTTTTGCCAACCACAGGTTGAATAAACAAGCCATCAGTCCTGGCTAGGGCTTGCATTTGTAAAAATTCGTGACCACGGTGGGGTACATTTCTGGTCTGAAAAGCAGTGACTGTTTCCCAACCACGGCTGGTAAAAATATCTCTAGTTTGTTGTGGCGAATAGTTATGATCACTAAACAAACCATTGCCATTGGCAAGAACTTGCAACTCTCCCCCAATTAAATACTTTTTTAGTTTTAGCACCTCTTCTACACCAGGATGATTGGCATCTGTGATGCCATAAACTTTTTGTGCTAACTGTTGCTTGTCATATTGATAGATTTCTGGATTACTGAGAATGGCTAAGGGTTGTTGATTATGATCTAGCAGTAAAATCTGCTGCTTACTCTCTAACCGTTTTTTGTCTGTTTCATTAATATCTAAAATAATGGGAATTGGCCACACCACTCCACTAGCCAACCGCATATCATTGACTACATTAAGAAAATCCTTCTCTTTTAAAAAACCCGTTAAAGGCGAGTAAGCACCGCGCCCAATATTTTTAACATCCTTAGTTAATGACCGATTTAACGGCAACGTTTGCCACTGATTTTTCTCAGCAATAATCTCTTGTTTCTTCTGCTCCGATACTAACTGATTAATTAGTTTTCCGCCATGAGGTGCTATCATAAAAAAAATATACCTAATCTAAAAATGAAAATTACATAATTGCTTTACTGTTAACTGCCTCCCATCCAAGGCAGTCATGCCCCCATTATACTAAAGTTGGTCGGGCTGTATAGCCAGCAGTATCTACGAATTTTCTGCTTGAATCATATTTATCTTGAATGCAACCATTTATCAGCATATACTGAGTAAATATGCCCAAGAAAAAATCCTCTTCTAAAGATAAGGCCCCTAAATTTAGTTTCATCAACGTCACCAAGCACAAAGACGATTTGCGCAAAAAAGAGCCACCCTTGGTTGATATCGAGGTTTCTAATCCTCTCACTTACTTAAAAAGCTGGTGGAAGAAGGTTATCGGTAACGAAGGTATAGACCTGCGCTTTAGGATTAAGCCTTTAACTGCCATCGCTATTTCTGCTGTTGTTGCCACCATTGGCTTTGGTATAGGGCGGTTTGTGGTGTCTCTAAAAAGACCTTATATTACTTACGTCCCGGTTGAAGAAACAACCCCAACACCGCTACCAACCGTTTCTCCTTGGCGGGAAACTGGCTTTGTGGGCAAGATTACTAAGGCTGATAATGGTCGCTATTATCTGCTAACTAGTAATGATGAAGCTCTTAATTTGACTGGCGGCTCGAAGGCAAAGTTGGAAGAGTTGCTAGATAAAAAAGTGTTTATTACCGGTAATTATCATAACCGCCTACATGTATTGGAAGTTAACAGGGTGAGTGAATACTCAGATATTGAATAAAGCCAGAGACGGTAGTAAGTTGTATAACTTGCTTTTATTTCGGCATGCACATAATTTACTGTGCATAGAGAAATGAAAAATAAATTCGCAAATTGGTATTAACAAGTCTAATAGTCAAAGCTTCCACCCTACAACCCTAAATAACAGCTGATAAACTCGTGAGCCCGGTTAAAGTTTCTTGTTTTAAACTTGGCACCACACGATTAAGTTTATCCTTAGTTAACATAGGATTTAAGTCTTCATACAAAATTTTTTGTGAAACCCGCTCTTTTACGAATTGAATTAGCTCTTTCAGATATTCTGGCAACGACACTCCCCGCAAATCCTCAATCACGGCTTGATTTATCTTAGGATTGTGGTTAATAAAATAGTGAACATCATAAACATCGCGACCAGCAATGCCTTTACCCTCCTCCCAACGAGCTTTTAAAGCCACTAATTTATTTGCAAACATGGTGGCTGCTGTTTGAGCCTGACAATAACGATCAATCTCTTGTAAATGCACTTTTTGATACTCATTGGAGCCAGAAACGAGATCCCCTATTTCTAGTTTAAGAATACTACGTTGATTACCAGCTTCCCGATATTTTAAAAAAAACTGAAGGTGTTTTTGTGATTCGTCTTTAATTTGATAACCAACTTCATCAATAATATCATGAATTTTACCCCTTAGTTCTGGAACCAAACTTTTGTCTAAAATATCAAAATCCAAATCTACGCTAAAACGGTCTAAATACCCAAGCATTGAAGCGCAAGTTCCACCCTTAAAGTATATCCTTTGGGCAACGTAGGCATCAGCTAGCAAAGCAGACAATAATTTGTACAAAGCTATCTTGTGTGGAATGTCTTCTTTTTTTGGAACTTTCATCATATTTTAAGAAAATACTTGTTGTTGTATGGTTTTAATCTGAGTTAAATAAGAATCTAAATCCTGATCGAAATAAAAGTTAGAGTTGTAATAGAACATATCAACGATAGCTCTGGCCGTTGTCGCATGGGGATAATCATCCATAATAATACCGGTTAAATTATACAGACACTCATCTTTCATTTTGCGACAGATATAACGCTGATTGTTTAACACAAACTGTTGAGAACGTCCTCCCACCAGAGTAATTGCTGTGGGCTGCTGATTAATTAAGCCATCACGAGCCAAAATAGTTTGAAGACTGATATAAGAAAATCCTTTTACATAAGCTGTACCTGCTAAAAAAGGATCAAGTTCCGAGATTGGAACTGTGCTATACAAACCCCTGCGCAGACCGTATAAGATTTTATCGTTGAGATAGCGTTTGATTGTCGTTAAGAGCGTATTACGATTATCAATTTCCCAGATTAGAGCTAAATCATCTGTGGTAAAGATCTTCTTGTCTTGCTTGAGGAGAGCTGTTTTGTAATCCATATTAGAAAACGTATTATGTACATTTCTGTACATTATACGTCCTAGAAACAATATTGTCTATTTGAATTTTGTCTTTAACTCCTACTCCATCCGTTCTTGCCGGTACCACTTTACAAACTTAGTTAACCCTTCCTTAAAACTAGTCTTAGGATCATAACCCAACAACTTTTGCGCTTTGCTAATATCGGCATAGGTAATATTCACATCCCCTGGCTGCATGCCCATCTGATTAATCTTGGCTTTTTTACCAATCACTTCTTCTAAGGTAGTAATAAATTCGTTAAGAGAGACTGGAGTATTATTGCCTAGGTTAAAAATCTCGTACTTAAACTCTTGCTTCACGGCAGCTGTAATGCCAGCCACGATATCGGCGATATAGGTATAGTCGCGCTGACTGGTACCATCACCAAACTTATTTATGGCTTCGTTGTTTAAAATAGCCTTGGTAAAAAGATAAGGCGCCATATCGGGCCGACCCGCAGAGCCATAGACAGTAAAAAATCGTAGACAGGTCATGTTAATGTCATACAAATGAGCATAAGTATGACACAGCATCTCCCCCGCCTTTTTAGTAGCAGCATAGGGGCTAACGGGCTCGTTAACTGGATCGGTTTCGCTAAAAGGGATCTTATCTTGGTTGCCATAAACGCTGCTGGATGAAGCAAAAATAAAATGTGGTACTGTATATTTTCGTGCTAATTCCAATAAGTTAAGAGTGCCTCTAACATTAACTTCCTCGTACAAAAGTGGATCTTTAATTGAAGGCCGAACACCCGCCCTAGCAGCTAAGTGCAGGATTTTTTGGATGGGTTGTCCTTGCTCTTTTTGGTCTTGAAATATTTGTGCCAGGCTGTCTTGATTGCGGATATCGAGGCAATTAAAAGTAAAATGGTCTTCATGATTAAACCTTTCTAGGTTTTGCTTTTTCCAGGTGGGATTGTAGTAGTTGTTAAGGTTGTCGATACCAATAACTTGGTAACCTTGTTTCAATAAGGCTTGAGTTGTGTGGGAGCCGATAAAGCCGGCGCAGCCGGTAACAAGAATGGTGGTCATAAATAAAATAAGCAAGTAATAGCTAGGTGTTATTATACCTAATCGTTAGCTTTCTCGTACTAGCGGTAGTTGTGCTGTTACATTTTGATTTGTTTTGATATAATGACGGAATATGAGCAACTCAGAAATTTTTATTCCTCAGCAACACATCAATTGCGACACCATTAATAAATCAGTTCTAACTGAATTTGGCATTTCTATTTTACCAGCAATGAGAACCAAGGCAGGACAGGTTGATCTACCTTTATATCGTCAAATAAAAAAAGAAGTTGAAACTAAATTCATTAATTTAGAAGAAGAGGAAGTAAAAAAAGTTGTAATCCTTATCCTAATTAAATATGGATATATTGTTAGGGATAGAAGAACTCAAAAATCTCAACCTCAGCCTGCTGGTTTAGCAGATGAACAGACTACCACCCTTCAAAGGATCTGGGAACTACATAAGCGACTTCAAACATTCCAAGCGTTTCAAACAGCTTGCCAGCAGTTGCATGAACTACCCCATCTAGAAAACGAAAATGCTTTAAGATTCGAAAAAGAGTTGGCTTTAATGGCCTTAACACTAGGCATATCTCTTCTAAAACGCACCTTGGGTAAGAAGCATCGTCAAGAGATTATTGAGCAGCTATCAAATATTGTAAAAATACTACCTCTCTCAGATTCGCATTATGTTGCATCTAACCGTGGTCTAGAGTGGGCTAGTGTATATAATGGCGAAATTAGTGCAGAAGCCGAAATCGCCAGACAGCTATATAAACTACTATCTCTAGCGGTCGCTCTCAGTAAGGATTCAGAACTAGCACCAATGCTTAGTGGATTTAATTTTTTATTAGAACACCCATTGTATAATACCAGGGCTGGCTTGATTCATACCATAGAAGTAAGACCATTTAATGAGGCGCAGAAAGCTTGGGAATCTTATATGGACCAGTTTGGTCAAGCTCAACCACAAGAAGCTGTCAGCGTAGCGGTCAAAATTGCCTCTCGCTGTATTCCAAGCGAAATGGCTTTCATTGTTTCAATCTATAAAAGTATTAATTCAATTGATGGTGCTGCTGGCTTTCAATTTCTATCACAATTAGCAAAAACTGTAGGTTCAAGCAAGATATCGCAATTTATTATTTTACTTAAAACCAGAGGAGCATTATTAGCTGATGAGACAAACGAGGAATTGGCTGCTCAGTTAACAACAACCCCCTTTTATCTTGGGACATCTAGGGGAGGAGCAATGGCAACCCGTAAAGATTATTCTAAAATAAGTTAAGGAAACTCGCATTACAAGCCATCTTTAACATATAGGCAACAAATTTAAAATGTCTCATGAGCACTTAGATTTCATACTTCACCACACCTTAGAAAGTGATACTCTCGATACTTGGAGTTTAACTAATGATCTGAAAGATTTTCTAGGAATAAACGAAATTCCTTGTGGAAAATACCCAGCTCTTAATTTAGATATTAACGCTTACTCCATTTATTTAGAAACAGCGAAAACAGCACTTAATAACTTTCCTCAGAACATTGATACAAACAAGACTGTACTATTGGAACGTTTAGTTGCTGCCCAGCTGATAAAAGATGGGCTACTAGGTATATCAAATGAAGAAACCTTTGACCAACAACGGTTTGTTAATGCCAGTCCCCCAAACTATCCATATATAGAGTCAATTCTTCAAGCTGAAAAGACTGCGTTAAGAACTTTTTTGCTCAACCAAGGCGATCTTAGATTTACCATTTGTCAATCCCTTTCTGTACAAAATATAGAAACTACCAGGTTATTACTTCGCCTCCTTAAAATAACAGACCCCAATCAAGTATATTGGACCTTTAATTACTACGCCACACTAATAAACCTATCAAATTATAGCCATCACAATAAACTGTTAGATGCCATTTCTCTTCTCGAAAGCACAGTACAGTTATTGACTCGTCGCACACCAAATCCAAAGAGACTATCTCTGTTCATAGCTCCTAACTTAGTTAAAGCACTTGAGCTCATGCCTTTCCATACCCAATTTTATCAAGCCAGAAACCGAGGTGAGTGTTGGCAGAGTTTGAGAATCGCAGTTGAAGACTCTGAATTTCTTGAAAAACATAGGGAAATTTTTACCAGCACCTATCATGAATATTTGTTTATCAAGAGTTTTTATTCGTTACTAAAAATCTTGCAAGTTGCCATTAATAAAGCCGATGATAAATACAGCGAACATAAGGACCAATACAAAGCCAGATTCAAAAAAATGGTTGCAAGAATGTTGGAGAGGCTTGAATTTTTATTGATCGAGCACTTTCAAATCACAACCATTAACGAACTGCTTGACTTACAGAGACTAGATGAAGTCTTAACTACTGTCAACAGTACAATACTGTACGAAAAGATTAAACCTGTCTTACAATATCTACACAATGGGGCCAAGTTTGTTGGTTTAACCGGCAGTCGTGCTTTAAACTTGCAATAGAGATAACTTCAGCTTCTTGTATACCACTCCACCACTCTTTTTACCCCCTCTTCAAACTTAACCGTCGGTTCCCAACCCAATACATCTTTGGCTTTACTATAATCTAAGCTACTAGTTACTTGCTCCCCTGGCCTTGCTGGCCCATGTTGCTCCTCAACATTTACCTCAAACTCTGCCACCACTTGCCTAAATACATCATTGGTGCTAATTTCCCTAGCTGTCCCAATATTAACTTCTCCCACAAAATCAGAGTCTAACGCCAGCAAATTAGCTCGAGCTACATCAGCCACATAAACGTAGTCTCTGGTATGAGTACCATCGCCATTAATCACGGGTTGTTTGCCTTCTGCAATCATCTCCGAAAAAATGGCAATTACTCCCGATTCCCCATGCGGATTTTGTCTAGGACCATAGACATTAGAGTAACGTAAGGCAATGTAAGGAATGTCATATAATTCATGATAATAATTTAAATACAACTCCCCGGCTCGTTTAGAAACACCATAGGGCGACAAGGGCTCCTCTTTCATCTCCTCATTAAAAGGGGTAGGTTTATTGCCATACATAGCACCGCCGGTAGAGGCCATCATTACTTTTTTGACACCATGGTCTTTGGCTGCCTGCATGATGTTAAGCAGACCTAAAATATTGTTTTCGGCATCAAACTGAGGGTTTTCGACTGAATAACCAACCTGAATATGCGCCGCATGATGATTAATGACATCTGGCTGAAAGTCGTTAATAATTTTTTTAATCTGCTCTTGGTCGCGGATATCTGCTTGAAAAAACTGCGCCTTAGGATTCACAAACTCTTCTTTACCAGTTGAGAGATTATCTAGAATGGCCACCTCATGGCCTTCTTTAATATATAAATCGCTGACGTGAGAGGCAATAAAGCCGGCACCGCCTGTGACTAGTATTTTCATAAATAAGCCTTTCTAAAATTTAAGGTTTAAACTAACAGTTTCTAAATATTGCTTAATGTCTGCTTCAGGAACTTTCTTACTCTGTAAATATTGAGTTTGTCTATTTATAACATTGAGGTGCATGTTTGCGAAAAAATTTATTAAAGTAGTTTTTAAAAATTGGTTTATAGTTATCTCTGTGACCAGAAATAGATTGTTTGAATAACTTGGCCGTAGCCTCCATACCATAAAGATTAATAAATGCCTTTACGTCTTCCCAGTCGCCATAATTAAGCACCTGCTCTAAGACTGTCTGATCAGCCAACTTGTCATATTCCTGAGTAAACCAGGCTAAGTATGGTTTTTGTTTGATGATATCCTGCACCGTGGTTAATTGTGGCATAGTCGTATTATAGCAATCCCAATACTCTTCTTCACCCCACCCAATACCCTTGTACAAAAAGCATGGTATTAATAACTAGTAAGATCACTGATAATCCATAATACCACCATTTAATTTTATGATGTTGGCTTAAATAATGGCCCCACCACATCCAAACCGGAAACAAGACTAACACATAACGAGGCATGCTAGAAAAACTACCAGTTAAAGTTGGCAGTAAATAAGCTAGTAAGGAAAAACTCCACAAAGAAGTTGGTAGTTTTTTGTAACTGGTAACAATTGCAAGCAAAACTAGCAGCGAAATAACAAACTCTTGCACATATGCAAAATATTTAAAATTAAAAGGACGAGCCGTTATTAGAATTTTTAAACTGCGCCATATTACTTGCGGCAGTAAAATAATCGTTTCTTGCCGGCCAGCTCCAAATTCAGACTGGACGCTAAAAAAGTACAAAGGATCATTAAACTCATTCCATAAAAAGTAGATGAATATTAACAGCGGTATTAAACCGACGGCAATAAATAAGAAAGTTTTTCTGTATTCTAGCCACAGAGTTTTTAATGAACCTAAAGTTTTACTTAACCCACCACTCACTGTATTTGTAAAAAACTTATTTTCCTGCAGCAACTCGACTAATAAACCTGGTAAAAAGGTTAAACCTACCAACCTGACACCAGAGGCCAAGCCGATTAAACCAGTTAAAAACGTCTTTTTCTGAGTACGGTAATGGTAATAACCGGCCATCAACACCAATAAAAATAGTGGTTCAGTATAAACACCGGTAAAAAAGAAGCTAGTGGGAAAAGTGAGCATAATAAACACAAACTGCCAACCACTTTTTTCGCTAAACAAATCTTTGCTAATTAAATAACCATAACACAAAGCACCCAGCAAACTTAAATTGCTAATAATAATACCAGCTACAATCGGTTGGCCGACAATATAATTTAACCCTCGCACCAAAAAAGGGTAAACTGGGAAAAAAGCTTGAATTAAACCAGTGCCAATATATCCTTTGTTAATGATAGTTAAATAGTGGACACCGTCGAAGTTAGCCCCGCTGTAAATAATGCGTGGTAAGTTAGAAGCTACTAATTGTTGAGAATTAGGGAAAGTTGGTTTGTAAATCAAAAACAGCGGAGCCACAGCCACCACCAGCAATATCACCACCAACCAAATAAACCAAAATCGAAGTATCTTATTAAATGTTTTAGGCATGTTGCTGCTTAGCCCTAGCTATCTGCCAAAGACAATATCCTGCAGTAATAACAAACAAACTGTTACCAAGAATTCTAGGCCAAGTCTGTTGCGTAAATCTAGTTGTAACTACATAATGACCCGGGTTTAACCAAAATGCCACGCGGCCGGCAATCTGTTCGTCATCTATATAATCAACCTTTTCTCCATTGGCTTTAGTGATCCAGCCAGGAAAATTCATGGTTGGCTCGACAATTAAAGACCTCTCAGCTGCCATAACATCATAAGAACGCCTAGAACCAAACCAATAGTTAACATCTATTTCTCCTTGCCCTCGAACAATTTTAGCCGTTGGCTCCCAATCAGCAATTTGCTTATATTTAAAAGTTTTAGCGGTATTTTCATTGAGAGTCGTGGTTGATTCTGCAAAAACATCATATGCCACTTGTTCTTTATCGACCCGATCTACAGCCCGCAATTTAGCAACCGATACCAACTGTAAAACGACAACCATCAACAACAGCCATTTGAGCTTGTCACTTTTTTCTGCCACTACTGCCAGCAACATACTGGCTGTGATCGTTAAAAACATACCCAACCGCCAAGGAAACTGAATATAGTTAGCCAGCGGTACTATTTGCCATAAGAAGGAGGTAGCCTCTAACTGCATAATAAACAATAATACAGACAAAACTAAAAATATAAGACTCAAGTTGTCTTTTTTATTCTTACTTTTCTTGCCAAAGAAAACCAAAGCCAATGCCGCTGCCAATGCGCTCAAGGCGGGCTTACCAACAGCAAACGACATGGTGTCGACTGGGCTGGCATAAGAGAAACCGAATGAAAGCGGCGATATTAATAATTGCCCTAAAGTAGGAAAATGACGGGCAAAGGCGGAAGATAGATTAACATTATCCAACACTATATATTGTTTTTCTGCTAATGCTGGCAACCAAAACCAAAGACTTAAGCCGACAGCAATGACAAAAAGCTTACCTAGCCGCAGCCACTTTTTTTGACTGAGACCACGTAATAGTCCATACACAACAATCAACCCCAGACCAAACATGACGCTAATATTATGACTCAGTAAAAAACTGGTCATTAACAATACTGGCCACAGTTTGCTCCAGATATTATTTTCTTTAAGCAAGCCTGCTTTAGCTTGTTCTATTATCACTCCCAGCCAAATGATTAAATTGATAGCAATTATTTCTCCAATATTACCCCGTACATAGATTAAATTAACTACGAACGGTGTTAGTAGGTAACCAGCTGCAGCTAAAGACCGACTGTGTTTTGACTCGATTCCTAACAGCTGCAACCACTTCATTAAGCCCACCACTCCCAGAATAAAACTGGCTGCTACCAAAATTTTATAAGTTATCTGATAGTGGATATTAACTGCCGAAAAAGGCAAAGATAAAATATTAGCTAAAGGATAATTGTAGTTAAAGACAGGGTAGCCATAGTGATTAACTAGGTTTGGTGCTAGGCGAGGAGGAATTTGACCTTGCTTAATGGCCAATTTATAGTTAGCGAAGCGAGCCAAATGATTTTCGATATCGTGGTTGTAAGGAACACCTGGCTTTAATAAAGGAGCCAGTAACACCAATAAAGAAACAAATGGTAAAAACAGCCACAACCAGGACTTTTTTTTGCAAACTATCATGAGACAAGTGTTTGATAAACTTGGTAAGTTTGTTGAGCTGTTTTCTGCCAGGTAAAAGACTGAGCCCACTGCAAAGCTTGCTTAATAACTGCTGTCCGTTGCTTTTCATCCCAGGCCAAAACCTGTTTAATTCCCTCCGCCATTGTTTGGGCTTCCTCTTCAACCATAACCGCGTGACCGCCACAAACTTCCGGCAAAGATGAATTATTGGTAGCTACCACTGGCGTTTTGGCTTTCATTGCTTCTAAGATTGGTAAACCAAATCCCTCATATAAAGACGGTTGCAGATAACAAAAAGCCCCACAGTAAATAGCGCTAAGATCGTCATTAGCACCACTCTCAATATTGCTAATAAAATGTACTCGACTTTCAACAGCACTCATCGTTACCTGTGACTGAATCCACTGCCACTCATGAATATCCTGCTCGACAAAATTTTTACCAACTAAGACCAAATGCAACTGTTCTGGTAGATATCTAAAAGCCTTAATTAACTGTGGAATGTTTTTGTTGTAATTTATATCACCGACATACAACACATATTGCTTAGGCAGCTGGTATTTCTTTTTTACCTTTTGCACTAACTTAGGTTTAACTGGTTTTATTTCGGGATTGGCTGCCAACATAACCACCTCAATTTTCTCTGCTGGCACCTGTAGCAAGTGCTCGATATCATGCTTGGAAGCCTGAGAATCAGTAATAACTTTTTTCACTGTTCTTAAGGATAATTTTTGTTTATGGAACTTGATTGATCCTTTCACACCGGGCGGATAATGTTTGGGGAAAATTAAAGGAATGACATCATGAATAGTGACTACAGTTTTTTTTCCTTTTACCAACGGCAGCGTAGAAAAAAACAGATCGAAATAAGGATAGTGAACAATGCCTGGATTAAACTCCTCATTTGGTTTAAGAGTTGCCGACCTTTTCACCTGTAGCTGATCAATCTCTTCTAAATGTCTCGTGAGAAATCTAGTATAGGCTCCAACACCACGCGTAGCATGGGCATTGGCTAAGGGACTAGTATCGATTAAAACCCTAAGACTATTTTCATTCATATTGACCAGTAAATTTTAGCTTAATAAATTTGCAAAAAGCTACACTATGGTGAAGACCGCTAAAAAAAGCAAATAGCAAACCATAGATACCATCAACAAAGCCTTTATGGCGGACAAAAATGCTGATGAATGTCACAATCGGTTTCCAGATAATGAACTTAAAAAAGTTATTAAGGTTAAGTCTAAGTTTTTGTTGATGAAACTGTTGAGCTTTAAAACTGGTATAGGTTTTAAACTTGCGCCAGTAATCAGCGAATGTTGGATTGGAATAATGCCACAAATGGCCTTGCGCCCAACCTGTTTCACCATCTACCGACATCTGTTCGTGGACATCTTGCTGAGGCAGTTTGGCTTGACCTTTAATAAAAAGGCGAATGACAGGATCTGGATACTGACCACCCTTTTTCATCCAATGACCCAGAAATAGATTTTTTCTACGCAACCACCAGGCAGAATATTGGGACTGACCATGCTTCTTTTTTAACTGTTGATGAAGCTTGATAATAAAATCTTTGAGCTCCTCATCAACTACCTCATCAGCATCTAACTGCAAAATAAGAAAGCCCTGAGCAGCATCAATGGCCATCTGCTTATTAATATGAAAATTGGGCATATTGGTGGTTTTAATGACTTTAGCACCTAAATCTAGGGCAATTTCTCGTGTTTTATCTTGACTAGAACCATCAACCACAATCATTTCATCGGCAAAATCCAAAACCGATTGTAAACATCGGCTAATGTTGGCTTGTTCATTATAGGTGGCTAAAACGACAGAAATCATAATTGAGTGTAATCAATCTCTTGCTAATTGCCAAATATCTTTCTCATCATTCCAAAATAGAATTAAATCCTCATCTGGGCTATGATCCTCACGAGCAGCAATAAAATGATAATTATCAACTTGCTGACCATAGTGTAACCCAATTCTATCAGCTTCCTGACGAATTGCAGTCTGAAAGTACGTCTGAGGGTTAAGCTTTAGGTACCAAGCTGCCAAAATATACTGATAACCATCTGCCACCACTGCCATTTTTTTATCAGGAAATTTAGCTTCTAATTCCTGAAGAGCGACATCAAAACCTGGTTTCAAGTCTGCCTGTTGATGGGGGTACTCTAAGAAATATTTCGATAAATACAAGCTCGATTCTAAGCCAAGGGTAAAAATAACAACCATCAAAATAATAGTCTTATGATTGACCGCTACCTGCAACAACTGTTTTAAACCATACATGGCTATCAATAGCCACATTATAAAAAACAGCAAACTACGTGTAGCATGAGGAGCATCAACTGTAATAATAGCCGGTACAGAGGCCGCCACTAATAGATATAGTAATGTTAGCGGTCTAGCTGCTACTTGTCTTTTTATAAACGCTTTTTTAACAATTTTAAATATCGCCCAACCAATTCCAATTAAACCCAAACCATAAAGTGACCAAAAAAGGTGACTCTGTCCTGGTATGTTATGCCAAGGGTGACTGCCACCATTAATAACAAGAAAGTGAAGAGTTAAGGTTGAAACAAAGTTTTGCGCCATGAGTTTAAGCCAATATAAATAGCGATTGGCAAATAATGTCTGCTGCCAACCAGAAAATGTTTGCCGATAATCGACATAGCTAGCCCAGACAGACTGTGATTGAAAAATAGTAATACTGCCTTTTTGAGCAGTAACAGAATGCAAAAGCAGCAAGCCCAGCATAAATACTACAGACAGCAAAGCAGCTGGCACTAACCATTTCTTCCATTTCTTTACCCCCCTCTTCACAACAATCAAAACAATAATTAGAGGTAAATAAAGTAAGGGTGCGTTGTAGGTGAGAATCGACAGCAGATAAATAAACCCGGCCATAACATCAAGCCAACACTGTTTGACTTGCGATTTTTCTGCGTGTTTAAAAACAAGCAACCACAAACTTACTAAATTAAGAGCTAGAGCCAGATTTGCCTCCCAGGCCATACGAGAATAAAAAATAAGAACTGGTAAGACCGCTGCCATTAAAGCAGCCAGCAGTGCTAATTTTTGATTTTCTATTATCTCTAGACAGACTTTGTAAACTAAATAAATAATCACTAGGCCTGCCATAACAGACGGCAAACGAACTACGAAATCACTACTGCCAAAAACAGTAAAGAACGGAATTAAAGTGTAAATGTAGCCTGGCAATTTATAATCACCAAACGATTTAAACATAAGAGGCCATGACTGTTGCCATTCATCCTGCCCCACACTTTTGAGTAAATAAGCGTTGTAAGCTAAAGCAGCTTCGTCGCGGTTTAAAATTAGCGGCAACTCTCCTACTTGATATAAACGAACAATTAAGCCTAAAAGAATAATTGCTCCCAATAAGATAATGGTTTTAATTTTATTATTGTTGACCATGGGTTTGGTAAAAATTAATGTAATCTGTTGAAGTTTTTTTAGGATAGGCTAATGTGCTAATTAACTCTAGACTGGTAATGTCTTTTGCGTATCTCGGCTCATCAGTCACAAGTAAATAGTCATCTTTTGTAAGACTGGAGTTAGCTTGTGAGAAAAAAATGTTATCAATCTTTTGCAACTTATAGTTTTGAAAAGTAGCCTGATCCCAAACCTCGCGTGAAAAAGAACAGTTGGCCATAATCCACTGATTAAACAGGTTATCATTGATGTCGATAATAACTTTTTGATACTCGTTTCTCACTTGACACACTTGCTTTGAAGCTGGAATAAGCCCTGTCTGCCAGGCATTAGCTGAGATAGAAGGATAAAGAAAGATATAGTGGTAACTGTAGGCCCCAAATGAAAACAGTATCCAAATTAAAAAGATAGAAACAAGCTGTAATCTACGACTGTGCTCTTTACAAAAATTTATTAAATAATAACCACCAAAAGAAATCATCAGTCCCAAAGGAATTATGCCATTTAAAGATCTTAGTGCGTGAGGTGTTGTTTCTGGCACTGATGCTGGCAAAAGAGCAACAATCCACCATATTAATAAAATAATCAGCAAGCGCAATCTTTTTTTTGCCAACGAGAAAAGTCCAGTAAATAATAATGCAGAAAAAGGTAATAAAAATAGCCCATGTCTACCTGTGCCATGTCTAAGATTACTATCGCCGTCAACGAAAATATAATTAAGGCTTAAGTGATCGCTAAAGTTTTTTAGGAGTTCCCTAATCAGCAACCAATGGCGGTGATAAAAGGCCCTGCTGACAATGGAGTTTTTAGATTTTTCTCTAAGCTGATTAGATTTAAGTGCCCAGTCTTCCATGTTAAAAATCGAGTCCGTTCCAAAACGAAAACGCTGCATATCTAGGTATAAGTCAGCACGATACATTGGTAGCAATAAAAGAAAAAATAGTGCTAAGGAAATTCCAATAATCACTCCTTTTTTGCATAGGAAAACTACAAACTTTAATCTGTTTGCGCTCACTTTAACTAAATTATCATAAGCCTTAATAACATCATTAAATACA
>CAZMMR010000008.1:11077-21589 GCA_964567445.1 uncultured Pseudomonadales bacterium | reverse complement strand
TTGGACCCTGAGCATAGCTCAAGAAACATGAGCAAACAAATCTTTAAGCAAAATTGTAGCATTTTATGCAGCCTTTAGACCATGAGTGCAACTCAAGGGATATCGGCAAACACATATCTATGCAGCAAAACTGTAGTTATTTTGCGCAGTCTTTGGACCCTGAGCATAGCTCAAGAAACATGAGCAAACAAATCTTTAAGCAAAATTATGATTGTTGTTGTGCAGTCTTCAGCACCCGAGTGCTAACTCGAGAGATGTCAACAAACAAAACAATCATAATTTTGCCCTTACCTCCATCTCCTCCTCAATCACTTCTTTATCCTTACCATACTTCAACCGCGATAACTCCTTAATCATATTGGCCAACTTCGGGTTCATCTGGGCCTCAATCTTATCCATATCCTTTTCTAAAGAGACGCTAAAAGGTGTCATGGGCTCATTATTAACAATCGTCTTCATGTAAACGTGATATTTCTCAACGTTCGTTAAATCAGTCTCATTAAAAGTAGGCGCAAACTCGTGCTGCAAGAAGTTGGCATCAGTTACTCCAACACGAAAGGCTACTAAAGTGCCAACGTTACCAAAAACAGCATTCTTAACCTCTTCATCAATCTGACCGATATACTGGTTAGCTACGATTAAATTTAAACGATACTTACGAGCCTCAGATAGGATAACTGCGAAATCTTCGGTAGCATAGTTCTGAAACTCATCAACATATAAAAAGAAGTCTGGCCGTTGGTCCTTAGGCACATCCTGGCGACTCATAGCAGCAGTTAAAATCTTAGGCACTAAAATTAGACCTAAAAACTTAGCATCTTCTTCACCTAAAACACCCTTAGACAAATTACACAAAATAATCTTTTGCTCATCCATAGCTTTCCTAAAATCAAATGCACTCTGGGGCTGACCGATAATATTTCTCATGGTCTTATTGGTAACAAAGCGACCAAACTTAGAAACAATGTAGTCTAAGACCTCAGACTTGTGGAAGTCACTAGTTTGAGCAATCTGATCTGTCCAGTACCGACGAACCATCGGATCCTTAACATAAGGCAGCATTTCTTTAACAAAGCTTTCATCAGTTAAAATTCTAACCACCTCAATAAAAGTTGAGTTCTCCTTGCTCATAACCGTTAACATAGCGTTGCGAATAGCGTGTTCAAAACGAGGACCAATAATACCCGTTCGATGTGGGTCGTAAAGCTTATACATTAAGTTGATGATCGAGCTAACCACGAAGTGGCGCTGATCTTCACCATAAGCCTCCATAATATTCATGCCCATCGGTCGCTCTTTATCTGAGGGATTAAAGTAGATAACATCTTCGGCCCGCTCTGCAGGCATCAACTCCATTACTTCTTCCACCACATCACCATGAGGATCAATGGCTGCTACCCCCTTACCATCTGCAATATCCTGCAAAATCATCTGTTTTAAAAACTCAGACTTACCAGTACCAGTCTTACCAACGATGTACATATGACGGCGCCTATCTTCTAAACGCATATTAACTTTGCGCTCTTCACCTCGATAACTAGATGTGCCAATATACATACCATCACTGGGTATTTGATGGGGGGCTGGTGCATTTTTAGCTGTTAGCCACTTGATGTGGTGAGTCTCGACAGTTTTATTAGGGAAATGAAAAATAGTAGCTAACTCCGCCGAGTTCAAGATGGACGTACCCTTGTTAAACAAAGGCATATAGCGGTAAATAAAGTCGATCATGAATAAATGTTTGATAAAAGTTTTAGCTTTCTTAAAAGAGTTGTAAGCCGAAGTAAATTGGGCAAAGGCGCCAGTAATATTGTTTAAATGAGACTCAGCTGCCTGCTGATTTTGAGCAGAAATCACCATCCTAATCGACACCCTAAAGCCAGGACGCGACACCTTATCACTAATGGCTTCCATTTCTTTGGGATCGTGCTTATAGCTGGCCTGATCTGGATCAGCTTCACGCTTCTTTTCCTTACTCATGTATTTGCGGCCTTTTTTCTGCCAACGCTTACCAACAGGCCGAATTAGAATCTGGATAATACCACCTTCACCAGACTGCATTTTAGACAAGGCGGAGGTAATCAGAGATAAACCATCGGTAGGCAAATCTTTGTAAACTTGGATTGGATAGTGATTACCCTTGCTTAACTTCAAAGCTGCAAAATCAACTCTACCTTTTTCGTTAAAAATATTAACTTCATCAACTTCTTTGATATTAGCCGGAGGATAGGCGCCATTGATTTGTTTTTCTACTAAGTCTTGAATATCACGCGGACAACTAACGTAAAAGCCAATTTCTTCTTTTAGCGCCACAATTTCAAAAGAGATTAAATCTTGCTTTTTTAAAAAGGAAAAGAAACCGCCTTTATGCAGAGAATACAAACCAGTGAACATCTGCTCAGCTGCATCAATTTTAATTTCGTTCTCCTTAGGTAGCCGGACAAGTAAAGTCACGAAGCCCAGAGCATACTCTTCACGCTTGCGGTGTTTAAGCCACTGGATGACCATATAGGCAAAAACTGCCACGATCAGCAGAGCCACAATAATCATGAAAAAAGTGACCATACCAGCTATCAACTGGTTGGTTAATTGATTAATTTGTTCCATAAAAAAATTACTTGTCTTAACCTATTATATAGAATAGTTTTTGACGCTAGCTTTTAACTTCTGCCTGCCGATAAATAACTTTACCAGCAAACATTTTAATAATTTTTTGGCTCCACTCCACCAACCAGCGAATACTAAATTTAGGTGGCTTGCGACTACCCTTTTTCTCTATCTCTGGCGTAATGGGTAAAACAATAACTGGCTCCGATACATATTGTTCTTGGCTAGGAAGGTTTTGTCGATCATCAGCAATAACAATTTCCTTAGGCGCCTTTTCTTGCTGTTCTTTAACTTCGTTTAAATACTTTTCCACTTCCGGCGACATCTCTGGGCTTTTTTCCTCCTCCACATACTGAATGCTGGCCGCTTGCTCAATACCAAGCCCGCCACTACTCTCTGGTGATTCTTTGCGACTACCACCAACCGGCTGTTGCACTTGAGTTTGATCTAAGTGTGAATAAGCCTGGCCAACCACACCCATAGGAGCTTGGTCCTGGCTTGACTGTTGAATGACAGCTTGATCTTGGGCTGGCTGAGGTTGCGAGCCTTGATTTTTTTGCTGATTGGTTTGGCTGTGTTTAGAACTACCTTGCTTATTTTCAACTTCATCTAACACTTGCTCTAAAATATCCAACTGCTGTTTTTGGGTAATGGTAGTTTGTGCTGATTGCTCTTGAGTTGAATATGGTTGCTGAGTTGATGTTTGATCATCAGCGTCGCTTGCTCGAACACCTCCATTATTAGTTGGCTTCATGCCACCTTGATAAAAAGATTTAGTCTGAGCCGAGAGTTTATTTTTAACTCTTGCCATTAAACTGTGCTTGCGACTGGAAGTTTGGGCAGTAGCTTGATCCACACTTCTTATAATACAAGGAAAGAGCTAGGGATTGAAGAGTTGGTTAAAAAAATTACATTTACATTTAGCTCTAAAAAAAGAACTCACTTAAATAGCCACTTATTCATAAGCCCTCAGATAATCTTGCGTCATTCTAAAATCACCAGGAATATTATTCCCCATTAACGGAACGACGTTCAATCCATCTATTTAAAAAACACATGATGGACTCTAATCCTATCGAACAAGAAAAGGGAGTTATTGATCAATTTTTTTTGCGACACGATCCAAACCCAATCTTGCGCTGCGATGATTGGAGTCTATTTTTAATATTTTCAGATAGGTTTTTTGAGCTAGCCCGTAATTATTACTTTTTTCGTAAGATTGGGCAAGTAGCAATAAGATGTTTTTGTTTCTGGGTTCTAAACCCAGGGCGCGTAAATAATAATTATGAGCTTTTCTAAAATCAGATAAGTCACTAGCCAAACCAGCAGCTTTGATTAAATAAGACTTGTGCTCATTGTCCAAAACGATTGCTTGTTCATAATGTTCCATAGCCTTTTTATAATCACCCCGCTCATGAAAAATCTGTCCCAAACCAAAATATGACTCTGCCGTCTCAGCAATTTTTAAAGACCTTTGATAATAACGTTCTGCTTTATCTAATTCATTAATTAAAAAATAATCTTGAGCAATTTGATTAAGAGTGCCTACATCCTTCTCACTTTTAGCTTTTTCTAAGTTCTGATTAATACTTGATTGCTTCTCTTGATAGAAGTCGGTTTTTTTAATATCAACCATTTTTACATTGGCAAAAGGAATATCCTTCGAACTTACTGGTGATCGATTTTTCTTTTGCCACCATAAATACAATAATCCAACTACTAGTAAAACAATAAAGATTATGATAAAAAGCATTTTGAATTGTTTGTGATTTATTTTTTTTACTTTTTTAAAAAAATTTAACTCATTTTGCTCATGCTTCTTGACTTTCTGTCTTTGATAGTTGTCATAACTATTGGTTTTAGTATTCATTGTGTCTTTATTTTAACAATTATTATGTTTCCCTAAACCCGAAACTATTCAGTACTTTTTCGATAGCAACCTCAACATCGTCTTCTTCAGGATATGCATCACTGGCGTAGTCTTCGATAAACTCATAAAAAACATCATAGTGGCCCATTGCCGCAAGTTTAAATTCTTCAGAGCGGCCATTTTTCTCTGCATATCTTTCCGCATCTGCATGAATAGCTCTAAAAGCTGCGTAACCAGCACTATTTCCAACATGTCTATAGACAACATCAATGACTGGATCTCCGTTTTCATCCAACTTAGGTTGCGGATAACGTTCGGCCTCCCCCTCGATCAATGCTTGAAATGCTTTATTATATGCATCTTGTTGTCTTCTATAATTTTCATCAATCTCTCCACTAACTAATCCTGGGAAATCAGGACCAGCATTAGCAGCCTGCCGATTATGAACATTTTCGTGGGCTAGAATTCGAGCAATAGTCCCAATCGCCGCATTCTTTGCCAAATCAGGATTCCAAATTTGACAATTTGGGAAGCATGACAACTCAGTAGTAAGAGGATAATCCTCATGAGTCATTGCCATAAAACCATGGTCATTTAAGAACTCACAGCTTTTTAATATATTTGGGTCTGAAATTCCCGGATAACAAAAGATTATTACTATACCCTCAGGAGCAGCCTCCATTAAAGCTTGAGTAGAAGGAGTTTCATAACCCTCAGGTATCAAACCGTAACCAGGATAAAGACAGGTGTTACCAGTAGCAACCCACCAGTAACCAGAATCCCCTAAATCCTGGCAGACAACATCAGTCTCAAAATCGTCAACTCCTTTGATGCACTTATGTGAACCTGAATCAGAAGATCTACAACTACCATAATCGGTCACTTGGTCTACTTCATTGTTGGGCATACAAATACTATCACAAAAACCTGATTGGCATTCACTGTTAAAGTTACATTCTTCAAAATTAGCCTTATTCTGATCTTGATAAACAATAGTTTCTGTACAAACACCCTCCTCACATAACTCTTCATCACCACACTGATACCAGTTAGACCATTGTCCGTTAACTCCTGTACTTGAATCAATAACGCAGTACCTATATTGATCATCATCACTACATTCTCGCTCCCCTCTCTCACATACATCCTCATCCGAGATATCCTGGCAACATAAGACATTGCTATTAGAGCAAACATCTCCATAATTTGCGTTTTCAACTGTGCCCAAAGGACAAGAACTCTCTCCTATTAAGATGTGAATTCCACTAGCAACCGGTGAAGTTGGAGATGGAGTCGCTGTCGGCACAATAGTTGGTGTAGGAGACGGTAATGGTTTTAAAGTAGGAGTAGATTGAGGAGAGGGTGTAATAGTAGCACCAACCAAATTAGTGCTTCTTCGATCTGGATCAGGCGATGAAGTTGGATGTAAACAAAAACCATCTACACAAGTTTGCTTAGAATCACACTGATACCAATTAGACCATTGTCCGTTAACTCCTGTACTTGAATCAATAACGCAGTACCTATATTGATCATCATCACTACATTCTCGCTCCCCTCTCTCACATACATCCTCATCCGAGATATCCTGGCAACATAAGACACCTTCCAAAGAACAGTATGAGTGGCAGTCAGCTGGTAAATTTCCAACAGGGCATACGTCTTCTCCCACAAGCACGTGACAATCATCTACGGTAAATGATTGAATTCTGCTAACTGTTGCTGTAGGTGAAACTGTTGGGATTTTAGTGAGGCTAACAGTTGGATTAGTAGTGGGATTAGTTCCTGCACCACAGGGACTAGGACAACGTGAATCGTTAGTATCAAAATACCCCCAATTACCATTTTGATAAATACACCTCACACAACGAGTTTCTGTAAAACACGCAAAAGCGCCATACTCACACACCCCATCTGGTGGAGTCGGGGTTGGCGTATTGGTAGGCAAAGCAGTCGGTTCAACTGTCGGTATAGAGCTGAGATCGCGTTCGCAACAAATCATTCCTCCTCCACAACTATCCTCGCAATCACTACTCGAAACAAAACCTTCTGGACAAGTGCCGTAAACCCTTGTTTTACAAGTGCCCTCATAACTAGGTGTAGGAGTAGCATCGGGTACATCGGTTGGAGTAGCGGTGGGAATAGGAGTGGGGGTGGAAGTGGGAACAATGATTGTTCCCTCACAGCTACCAGCATTGCCAGTATAGCTACCAATACAAGTGCCAGCCACTTGGATGGTAGTTGTTCCTCCCTTGCAACTACCATCGTTGGTTTGATAAGAGCCATTACAGACCTTTTTGTTGGTAACATAACTACCAGAACAAGAAGGTGGGTTCCAACTACAACCCCCATGATCGTCATCTGTGCAGGTTGATTGAGATAAACCAGCACAGCTTAAGATTGCAGTAGAAGGAGTCCAACTGCAGCAATGGGCGTTGCAGCTTGACTCACTCGAATAACTACTGCAGGGCGAAGTGCCTTCGCAGACATGGCTACCAGTACAAGTATAATCAGTTCTTGAATAACTACCACTACAACTGGCAGCAGTATAATCACATCCTGCCTGAGAACAGTTATTATCATCCAAACTACAGCTGTGGGTAACAGAAATTGTATCAAGACTACAACCATCTAAGTCACAGGTTGTCATGTTGCAGGAAGCTGTACCCCATTGCCAGTAACAGTCACTATCGGTATTACCACACTCGGTCTGGTTTAAGTCGCTGCAATTGACAGTTTCAGTTCTGGGACTGCAACCAGAAGCACTGTTGCAAGTTTCAATAGTAGCAGAAAAGTCAGTACAGCTTTTGGCATCCCAGTTGCAACCTGGAGTATTGTCACAAACGTTTCTGGATGAAAAAGTGGCACAACTAACTGTAGCTTGTTGGCGGATGTCTTGCGATTTAGAGAGAGAAAACAAAGTAGCAATAGTGCCCAAAGCCATAATAATTACAGCAATAACAACAAGAGGGTGTTGGTTGAAAAAACGCTTGAGATAGACCCACAAGCCTGATTTAGTTTTTTTAAAAGTTGACATGAATCGATAAAGGCGAGACTATAGTTACCAAATCTGGAAAGTCATACTCATTCTCTTGGTCATACTGACTTGCTCAAAGCCACCACTATCAACAGCATTGGCAACGCTACTGTTGGTTCCTTGATAACTAATAAATATATTAAACATGAACAGAGAGTGGGATTCAATAAGACTTAGGACTTTAATAATAAGATTCTTGAATTTTTTGCAATTAAAAACTTGGACAGTGACTGTTATTATAGATTTAGTAATTAAGAATTAACAAAACCATAGATTGGAAGTGGGTCAAACTCCCACGCTGTGCCGCAACGGTGGTTGTAGTTTTTGCACTACATCAGTCCGGAACAAGCTATGGTCGCTGCTATCCAGCATTGCTGTAAACAGCGAAAGCCGACGAGCATCGGGCTTGATAATTTAAGCCATACACCTTGGATTTAAGTTACAGACTACCTAACTGTCTTAACCAAATCCACCAACGATGCTCCTCATTAGAGGAGTTTTTTAATGGCAGCTGAAAGAATAGACAACATTCCCTGCAACCTTGATTGTGATCATTGTCCTTTTCAACATCATGGCACCTGTCCTAATAAAACTAGCGGAAAACATAAAAATCAAGCTGAGCCTAGTATTGGAAATCCAGAATTAGACAAACCTCGCTTACCCTCAGTACCACAAGCACTGCTGAGATTGCTTAATGCTCACGATCGCTTGGCTAACATCAAGATTATCCGCCAAACCTTAGAGACCTTATTTCCCAACCTAAAAGGCATGATCGATAGAGAGACTGTGCGCCAAGCACGAATGGATAGGTTCATTACTTATTTAATCAAACACGCCGCTTTTTTATCGCCAGAACAACTAGCGCCACTCCTTACTCATCTGCTAACTTCAATCGCAGAAGAAGAAAATATGATGTCTTCACAGCTTATCTACCAACTTGATCTAGAAGATGTTGCAGAGGACAACAACCTAACAACTAAGACTGCATCGATGTTGCGAGCGGCTGCACAAAATCTCTCTTTAGACAACTGCATTTTAGAACAGCTCAGCTCAGTTAAAATCCGAGACATCAAGAATTCGCACTTTGTTTTACAAAAAATCTGTGTTGACAGTGTTCGCCATGCTGCCATTGAAGCAGAAAAAGACCGCTACTTAGTGGAATTAGGTCAATGGCTAGCACTCAAAGCAGAGCTTGTAAAATTAATTCCCCAACAAACTCATGCTTGGTTTAATAATTTTAATAAAGAGCTCAGACAACAAGAGACTAAACTACTCACACAGGCTGGATTCTCTTTAGCTAAAAGTGAAGATAGAATTGCCCTTAATTATAAACTGAATACTGAACACAACAATCGTCTCTGGCTTGGACCACCGTTAACATATTTCA
Source organism: uncultured Pseudomonadales bacterium (assembly GCA_964567445.1). Taxonomy (GTDB): domain Bacteria; phylum Patescibacteriota; class Microgenomatia; order UBA1400; family PJMF01; genus CAZMMR01. The sequence goes on along the minus strand of CAZMMR010000008.1, from coordinate 12,688 downwards.
TGAGTAAAGCTCCCACCATTCATCAAGAATCTTTAGCAGTACTGGTCGTAGGTAGATTGGTTTATGACCAAGCTCAGCATCAGTTTTATCTACAACAAACTCAGAGATTAGTTAATCTTAATAATCAACAGTTGTATGCCATCGGCCGCGATATTGGTTTGCCGAAAATAGAAAAGTTGAGTAGCAAACAATTATCTAACCTAGGAATTCCCGAGCAACAAATAATACAAATTCGTCAAGACAGAATCGGGTTCCAAGACTTAAGCCCAGAGATTAAAGAAAAAATTCTAATGCGGTCTATTCTAACTGTGCCTCAAAAATTACAAACTCAAGACCCCAAACAAATTATCAGAAATTTAGTCCACATTGCTGATCCTAACTTTAATCCAAAACAAGAAAGTGTTGATTCGACTGTGGTTGGTCAATATAGCAAATTACTATTACATGCCCTACAAACAGAACTTCAAGAATTAGGTCTTGATATCAGCCACAAACAATTAGTTGAACCAGAGCAAATTTCCGCTTTAGCTCATAACCACATCCGCAACATGTTAGAAATGGTGGTGGTTAAAGGTTTACACAAACTTGATCATAAAATTGAAAAAGAACAAGTCAGCACTCTTGAACAAGTTTACAATCAATTTAGAGATGAGTCTCCAACAGTATTTGCCAGAGCAGTAGCATCCATGGCCAATTTTACCCCAGCTCTGGAAAGAATTAGCTCCATCTCTATGTGTGTTGGTTTAAGCCCCGCCTCGTTTATGAACAAGATGGCCAAACTTAACAGCCAACCACAGCTGATAGCTAAAATGCACGCCGGCACTCTTAATCAAACAGATTTGATTCATTTGGTAGGTAAAAAACGAGCAGAAAAATTTCACCTGGGTGTCTGCAAAAAATGCGGACGCAAAACTATGGTGGGAGAATGTGATTACTGTTTCCAGTGTGAGTTAGAAGATGGTCTTGGGAGAAATTTTAATAAATTAAACGAGTTGGGGAAAGGTGTTAACCAAAATAAACAACCGCAACATTCATATACAACCTATTGGTGGAACTGGCTATTGATGAAGCAATTTTATAATCATAACCAAGTAGGTTTAAGCGGATTTGTAAGTGGAAATGACAAAAGAATTGTTGGCGAAGCACCGGAGAGACTCTCACAAAAACAGCCTAATCAATATCCACCAACTGCAACCTATCCCCAACCATTAACCCTTGCTCCCTAACAAAGCCGGCAGGTACCTCTAAAGCCAGCGTCACAGGCTGAGGTGGCTGATAGATAGCCAACTCTTCTTCCTGAGCCTCGTTACTGCCTTTAACCACATTTTCTTCTATAGCCACCGCCCTGCCTCGCTCAATCCATATTAAATCTAAATCAAACCTCATATCTTTCATCCAAAACTGGTGTTTAGCTGATTGAGGAAAAACAAAGAGCATACCATCTGCCCCTATTTGATCTCTACCACTTAATCCCTGTTGGCGACTGGTTGGGGTATTAACAACAATAAAGTCATACCTATTTCCAGCTAATAAAAAAGGAAGATGGTGGTAATCGTCGACTTGCTGCAATTGTTTTTTTAGATTAGAGATTGAACTGTCTTTCTTTAAATC
>CAZMMR010000008.1:0-11067 GCA_964567445.1 uncultured Pseudomonadales bacterium | reverse complement strand
AATCGTCATTCGCAAACCCAAAGCCACCAATAATTAAGATAACAAGTACAAATATTAAGAATAAGAGACCCGACTTCATCATCATAAAAAACTAGACTATCACTAATAAGTTAAGCAAAACAAAATAAGCAGTGGCAATAAAAACCACTTTTTTGATATCGCTGGCTTTTAAGCTCTTAGCTCCTTGATATAAAAACTGCTGATTAAAAGCTTTTGGCAACTGATAGTACTGCCACATCTCCATTACCAGTCCCATCAAAAGCCCCATAATAAGACCTGATCCTAAAGCGCTGCCAGTGGAAGTAACCACAAAAAGCGACAACGGTACCAGAACGACCAAAAACAATGTGGAACGAGTAATCAAAGCGGGAAAGTTGATGCCAGATCTAATCTTTTTTAACTGTTCTTCTTCCAAATAGTGAGGATAAAGATATTTTTGATCTAACAGCAAAAAAACAAAGCCCAACAACACTCCCAAAGCAAATAAAACAAAGCGGTACCAGGGACTAATAATGAAATAAAAGGGGGCACTATAGGCAGCAAAAAATAGGAGTTGGCGTTTATTCATAATCGATTTGTTTAATTGCTAGAATTTTTTGCAAACTATAGTCAACCTGTTGCTTAAATTCAGGACTATCATTATACTCTTGAACCAGCCGTATCCTCACATCCTGCAATTCCTCGTAGCTAACATCTTTGCCAAAAACTAGAACGTTATTACCTGCTTTTATCGCCTCTACTGCTAGACTGGGTAAATAAGAACCGGAATCAGATGCTTTAATTTTTAATTGGGCTGAATCGCTAGCTTGAGCAACTTGGTTGGCATAAACTTCTAATGCCCCCATTTCTAAAGCATCAGTAAAAACCAGAGCTTGAGGCCAATATTCATCCAAAGCATAAAGACAACGACTGCTTAAAGAACAAGGAATGCCGTCGAATTGATTATTAATCTGAACATGAGTAGTCATAACTCCAATATTAGGATAAATATCCAGTAAATCTTTAAAAATATTCACATCTTCACCATCTAAATCAATACTGCTGATAGTTTGATGAAGATCAGCTGGAGCTGAACCAATTCCAGGAAAATGCTTAATTACAGCCATTACCTGCTGCCCACCAAAGACTTCAATATAATCTGTAGCTGCTCGCTGTAAGTTGTCATAGTTGCTGCAACTCCTTGTCCCCAACCAACTGCCGCCTAAGTCTACAACCGGAGCAAAAACAATATTAATACCAGCCTGAGATAACTCCCGGGCAGATCTAGTTAATAATTTCACTCTTTCTTCATCATCGCGATCACACATAGTTTGCCAAGCTGGCAACTGAGAAAAGCCACTACCAGAGAGGCGCTGGACTTGCCCACCCTCATGATCAACAGCAAACAACGGTAACAAAGAGTCCCGATCATAAAATCGATTTGCTTTGCCCACAACATCCTGAACTTGATTAAGGTTTATATCAGATCCAAAAAAGATGAAAAAGCCTGGTTGCAACCGTTGTATTTCCTGACCCACTTGCTCACTTAGAACTTGGTCGTTTTCTTCTTCAACCGCTTCTATCGCTGATGAGTTAGTCGCTTCAATCGCCGATGGAGTAGCTACTTCTGCAGTTTGTGGTTGACTGCTGCTTGAGTCAACAACCAAGGGATAGGTTATTAGCTGTGCTACTTTCGCTTCCACAGGCATATCTGCCAACAACTGCTCGACATTCTTTTGCTGAGCATTATCATTCCTATCTCCTAAATTTTCTTCGTTTGTTTGTCGGTTTTGCTGGCGACTGTCATTATCTTCAAACATGTTTAAAAAAGGAGTGGTAAAGTAATTAATACCCATCAACAAGGCAATGATGAGTAAAACTATTATAAAAACTAAAGTTGGTTTATTTTTCATTTTTTTTGCTTAATTATTCTTGGCTCTGTTTTTCTTTTTTGAGTTGCTTTAACTTCCACATAAATAATGCTCCTTTATTCTTGGCGTTGGCATCGCTAACAAAGCTGCGAGCCCGTTCTAGTAATCCACGGTTCTCTTTCTTAGCCATTTTAATATACAAACCCTTGTGAGCTAAATCATCCAACTCAACCGCTAATCGATAACCATAGTCTTGAAATTCGCGAGTAATATAACCATCATTCTCTTTAATCTCAAACTGATCAAACAAAGTGCCAACAGCTTGAAAACCTTTGTTCTCTTTTGTTAAATCATCTTGGTCTTTATCACACGTCTGACCACTCTTTCTTTTTCCTCTACCACCATTGGTTTTAGGCTGCTGTAAACGATTGCTTTTTTTATTTAATTGCTGTTTGTTATCATCCATATGTCATAACTCTTACGAGTCCCCTTTATTTTCTATAAATCTTTCTTCCTCTTCTTCTAAGTCCCTCTTATTTTCTATGAGCTATTCTTATTTTCTTCAACCAATAAACTCAAAAGAACGCCAACTGCAGCCAAAACAAACAGACCAGTCCATCCTACCGGAATCAGAAGGAAGAAGGCCAACAATAGTGTCCAAAAAATAACAGCAGCTATCGAACGATTAACAGACCGATACACAAAATATGAAAAATCTTGGCTTCCCTTACCCCGATTGAAAATCGTACGCTCATGAAACAACCAATGAAAATTGCCAACCAAACGATCAATGGCATCAACAATAACCACTCCCCAGGCATTAACCACCGTTAATTTAATGAGCCACAAACTAGATAAGAAGCTACCCGAGATAAAGAAGGGGGTTTTAGATTTGTTTTTGTTATCCAAAAACTTACCAGCAAACAATGTAGTTAACAACACCAAAAACATCGAAAGACTGTAAATGTAGCCAACCTTTTCAATACTGCCAATCAACAAAAATACATACAGAGGCCATAAAGTGAGGCTAATGTCATTAAAATATCGACCAACCTGAGCAATTAGCAAACGATTGAATGTTTTTTCTTTCATCCAAGACCAATACTCCTCTAAATTAACTTTGTCTTTTTCTTGGGCAACTTCAAGATTAAACACAGCCGCTAAGGACAAGAGCATTAAGCCTATGCCAGCATAGAACAAATAGTTATAACCCAAAAAGCTAATAATAATCCCACCTATAGCCGGCGTCACCATGGCTGAAAAGTTCTTTGCAAAACGAATTAAGCTTAAACTACGACCCATATGAGCCTTAACAGACCAACGACCAAATAATGTATTGTAAGACTGCCAAAATAAAGCCAACTCCAACCCCGACAAAATCGCACTACAAAGAAATAACAGCGGATACTGCTCTACATAAGAAAGACTTAACAAAAACAAGCTATAGACAAAACTACTAACGACCATCATCATTTGATGCCCTAACTTAAGAGTAAAATGAGCTTGGATCATACCAACAATGGCAGAAGTGAGTCGTTCGCACAAATAAAATATGCTAATCACAACCATTCCTTTTTGCACCGGAGTAAAGCTGGCGTGAGCAATATCTATTTCTTGCGCTACTTCATACAAAAAAAGAGGAAGATAAAAAACACTAAGATAGCCAGCAGTTTTACGAAGGGTGTAGGCCAGCATTAACCATTTTCGGTTCCGCCCTTTTCTTGTAAGGCGTTGATTAATCTTAATCAGCCAGCTATTTAAGAAATTAAACACGAGTTTTACCCAAATTATCTAGTAAGGAGTTTAGCTCATTACCTATATCCATAAATGCTAATTTTAGTTTCTGCTGCTGATTGAGTGGCAGCTTTTGTAAAACATATTTTTCAGGAAGAGTGGAACGGTCGCCTTGGCGATCATCAACACCAATTCTAATATGCCACATTTGACTGGTTTTTAAATAGCGATAAATAGAAAGAAGGCCGTTATGCTGCTTAGGCCCAACACCGTACTGAAGTTTAAAACGCCCCAATTCTAAATCTAAATCATCATGGATAATAAAAACATTTTTAAGTTCTTGAGGAGGCTGAAAATCGTCCTGAAAATATTCGATTGTTGAACGCACTGCTTGCCCCGACTCATTCATATAAGTCATAGGCTTGGCTAAAATGAATTTATTGCCTGCAACAACCTCTGCTTTTAACTTTTTATGATAAGAAAGTGCCGGTAACTTAAAATGCTGCTGCAATGATTCAAGGCACATAAAACCAGCATTGTGTCGAGTTAACTGATATTTGCTGCCAGGATTACCCAAGCCAAAGATAAAGGTTTTGTGCATATCTATTCTAATATGTATTCTATCAACTCCTACCAATTTTGCGAGCCACTGCTTTTATCGCTTTTATAAGCTGCTATTTTCATAAGGCTGCTGCTTTTATCACTCTAATAAACCGCTACTTTTACCCGCTACTATCTACTGCTATCACTAGCGCTTTAACAACTCACAAAACAACTAGCTGTTTTGCAAGATAAATTTAGTCTGTTAAACTAAAGATCATGAAAACAGTTACTAACAACCAAACTCAACCAAACCAACCCTTCTTTACTCTAGTTATTCCCACTTTAAACGAAAGCAAGTATTTGCCTAAGCTTCTGGCCTGCCTTACCCAACAAACTTATAAAAAATTTGAGATCATTCATGTTGATGGCAACTCCGAAGATCAAACAGTTGAAAAAGCTGGTTCTTTTAAAGATAAACTAGATTTAACAACTATAACTACCAAGCAGAAAAACGCTGGACATCAAAGAAATCTGGGGGGTGAAAAGGCTCGTGGTAAATGGGTTATTTTCATGGATGCCGACACTCTGTTTAAGCCTCATTTTTTACAAGGCATTAAGTACCAATTAGATAAGCATCCTAACATCGACATTTTTTCTGCCTGGCTCGATATCACATCTTACCCACCCAAATTTAAGCCGACAATATTGGTCATGAACTTTTGGCTAGAGTTATCATCAAAAACTAAACCCGCTGCTTTTGGAGCTTTTTTGGGTATTAGGAAAAGTGTTTTCGACAAATTCCAGTTTGATACTAATATCGAGTATAGTGAGGACGTGGAGCTTGTTGAAAGAATTACAGATCAAGGTTTTAGCTATAAATGCTGGGACGAACCTCAATACCACTTTTCATTTCGAAGATTCGAGAAAGAAGGTTTTATTAAGCCCGGAGTAGCTTTCATCGAAGGATATATGAAAAAAATCATCAATGGTGAGTGGAGTAGAACCAGTGACAAGTACCCAATGTTAGGGGGCGGCTACTATGATGAACCGAAAATCAACATTTTTGAAAAAATGGTTAACTTTTTTGACCACGCCAACAAATCTCAAAAACAAAAAGCGAGAATACTATGGAATAAAATTGTTGACTCTTTGGATGACATCAGCCTTAAAAATAGCTTAAAAAAATAGATTTGTCGCTGCTAACTATCCAACCAACGTGGCTCAATTCCTCAATAGTTGTCGCTGTTAGCTATCCGATGTGACTCAATTCATCAATGGTTGTCGCTTGCTCCCAATCTTTATCCTGCCTAAACTCAACTAAGCGAGGAAAGCGAAGAGCTTGGCCGGCTGTGTGAATCGGTGAATTTGTTAGCTCGTCAGCAGCAATTTCTACTACTATATCAGGATTAACCCACACATCTGGGATTAAATCGTCTGGAACCTGATATTGGTTTGGCTTCTTATTTGTCTGATGTTCATCTGCCATTTGCTTAATCTGCTTAAACTGCTCGTCTGTTAAACCAGTTCCAATCTTTGCAATCGTTTTTATTTGGTTTTCACCTGCTAGGACACCCACTAAAAATGCGCCAATACCAAATGCTGCTCTTTTACCTTGACCGCGATAGTAACCCATAACAATACAGTCTAGCGTATCCGCCAATTTGCCCTGAGAGCCCTCAGTTTCTTTGATCTTAACCCATCGCCAACCCTTACGCCCGCCTCGATAAGGAGCGTCTATTTTTTTCATGACCGCTCCCTCTAAATCCAATGCCAGCTGTTGCTCGTGATAACTATGCAACTGAATCGGATCAGAAGTCTGGATATAATCAGTAGCTTGTAAGATATCATTTGATTCAAAAAGCTGCGCTAAAACTTGCTTTCTTTTAGTTAATGGCGTATTAACTAGAGACTTCTCATCTTTAAGCAGGCAATCAAAAGCATAAAAACGAATCGGGATTTGTTCGGACTGATTGCTAATACCATGCTTACGTTTACGGGTAATAGTCTGTTGAAATGGTAGCAATTTCCCACTATCTTTATCATAAGCAATGGCCTCAGCATCTAAAACGCAGCGCTTAGCCTTAACATACTTTAATGCCTCATCTAGCTCTGGAAACATATAGGTAACATCGTCTAAATTGCGGGTAAAAACTTGATAAGCTTGTTCTTTGCTTTTATCGATATGAATCTGGGCTCTTAAGCCATCATATTTTGGTTCAGCAAAAACCTCGCCCATTTTTTCTATAATTTCTTGACTGCTATTAAGCCGTTGACACAAAGCTGGCACAACAGGAATGCCTACTTCAACTTCATATGATTGTAAAAAGTTGTCAATTTCTTTTTGACCATGACATTGCAGATATCCACGGGTCAAACGTCCAATATCAGCTTTCTTGTTGTATGCTTGCTCAATTTTCTTGCGATCTGATTTATCTTGATGCTGCACCCAGGACAAAGCATCAATTATAGTCATAGTTGAAAAACCCAAGCGCAACTTGCCAACAATCACCCGTACCACATATTTAGCCGAAGTTGAATTTAGTTGTAGCAACAACTCATAAGTTTGGTTTATTTTTCTTTCCTGAGAACCGTCGCCTTCTTCTTGTGCAATTTTCACAAGCTCTTGGTGAACTGATGGGATGCTTAAATCACTGCCGCTGTTATTTACTCCCACCAACAGCTGCTCTATCGCCACTCCTAAATCTCCCAACTCCTTAAACTTTTGTTCAATTTTTTGGCGATACAAAGAGTTGTCTTTTTCTTGAAATAAATTTTCGTCGGGCAAACTTTTATCTGGAGACACTTCACTCAGTAAACGAGCCAAGGCTCTAATTGTGAGTTTTTCACTCATATTAAACTCTAGAGACTGGTAGGTAGGCACCAACTGCCCCAACATTAAATAGCAAGCAAGCGGGATTTCGTCAGATTCAAGCTTTTGAAACAAATCTGCCAACTGAGCAGTCATGTCTAAACGAGAACTAGTTTCTTCCAATTTTTGCAAGTGTTGGCTGAAGGTAGAAAATTTCATAGTCTAATGGATTTTAACAATAAGCAAGCAGTTTGTGGGGGATGAAACAGACCTGTTATAAAAAATTAAGTTCCGAGGGTTAAAACCCTCGGATAGCTGTTAAGGCTTTATAAAATAACTGCGAAATACATTTGTTGCGAAATAGACTCGCGAAACTAGGATTTACTTAAAGAATAGGTCACTCCTTTAGTTACCCCATGTTTTTCAACCACACCTTTTTTAATTAAATCTTTTAAGTCGCGAAGTATGGTGTCAACAGAGACATTGGGTAAAATATCCTGGGCGTCACTAGATGAAATCTTTCCTTGATCCTGCAGTAGTTCTAAAATTATAATTTGCCTCTCAGATAATGCCACCTGTCTCCCTAATTCCTTCTTCATCTTAAGATCTTTAGACAATTTTTGCACTTTGTCTTTAACTTTATTGACCTCAGAAGCCAGACCATAACAAAAATACTCCAACCAATAAGTCATGTCATCGCCTTCATTTTGTTGCACAGACTGCAGGGCGCTGTAATAACTTTCAACATCAGTATCAAAGTACTCTTCTAAAGAAAAAAAGCGTTTAAAATCGTAGCCTTTGGCATATAGTACCAAAGTGGCCATAGCGCGACCCGTACGACCATTTCCCTCAATAAAAGGATGGATGTAAACCAACTGATAATGAGTAATAGCCGCTCTAAAAATAGGGTGTATTTTTTTAGCTTGAGAGCTATTAAGCCATTTAAAAAAATCTTCTATTAAGTATGGCACCTCAACCGAGACAGGCGGACGAAAAACCACTTTACCCGCATAATCACCAGCGCCTTTAACAATAACTTGCTTGCGGCGATAATGTCCAATCTCATCCTCTATTAGCAACTTTTGCATAGTTAATGAATGCAGGTGTTTGAGCGTTTCCTCAGAAAAAAGATCTGAGGAGATTTCTGGGTCTTGCTCATCAATCCATTTCACTACATTGCGGTAGTTTAATACTTCCTGCACATCGCGTTCACGAGCAATTATGCCCGTCTTTTTCGCAGCTTCTTCTGGATCATCAACCATCTCTAGCCGCACAACCTTTTGCGCTTGCTCCTGAGTTAAGTCGTTGCCTTCAATCTTAGTACCAAAATGAATGGTGCGAGCCATGGCATCTTTCTTAAACTTAGCTTCCCAAGCTGGTACCAACGGAGAATGATCTATGAGGGCTTTAGCTGACTCAATGGCGCTAACATAAGTTAAAAGATTGTTGGTGATATCAAAGGTTGGCTTAAACATAAAATTGTCGAAAGAACTCTTCTTACAAGTTGTTTTTTAACGTGTTTGTATTTTATGCTATTTTTGCAAATTTTGCAGTATTAAAATTTATTTCATTTATGCTATAGCTAAAGAAAGCAAACTACCCAAAGACCACATAGACCACAAGTAGTCGCTGACCTAATCGGCTATTTCAGCTACAATGAGTGATAATAGCAAATAACTTAACACTTATGGCAACTAAAATAGACACCCCTCACAAGCCTCAACAACTACCAACAGCTATCATTAAAAATATTATCAATCTTAGCACTAGTGGATTTGGCCTGGTGGTAGCCCTGGCTTGGAATGAGTTCATTCAAGCTGCCGTCAATCAATATTTAGTACCATTTTTAGGCAAAGGCAGCGACCTTGTTTCGCTTCTAATTTACGCGCTGGTGGTGACTGTTTTAGCTGTAGTTGTCACCATGCAATTAGCTAGGATTGAGCAAAAGCTACAACCACCACAGCCAGAAAATAAAGCTCCACAGTCAGAAAATGAAGGCCCACAGCAATAAGTTAAAGAGTGAGTTAACTGTCAAAATAATGATCAATCCCTCTTACAACACTAATGACACTGAGATTAAAAATTTTCTGCGACAGTTAAATCTGCCGCAACCAAATTCTCACAAAGGAGATAATGGCAAGCTGCTAATTATAGGCGGTTCCAAACTATTTCATGCCGCCAGCCGTTGGAGCTTAGAGATTGCCAGCCGCTTTGTTGATATGGTTTTTTATTCCTCAGCTCCCAATAACAACCGTCTGATTTTAAAAGCCAAATCCGAATTCTGGGATGGCATCGTCGTACCCAGAAACGAACTGGGGCCTTATTTAAAAGAAGCAGACTGTATCTTAATTGGCCCAGGCATGGAAAGATCGTTGTCAGCAGAAAACAAACTGAAAGAGAGAGAATTTTATTTACAAACTCCTCCCACTAAAAAAGAGTGGGATACTGATACCCAAAAAGTCACTAATTATTTAATAGCTAAATATCCACAAAAAAAATGGGTTGTTGATGCGGGCGCTTTACAAATGATTAACCCTCATCTGCTAAATAAAAACTGCATTATTACCCCTCATCAGCAAGAACTGCAACGATTAATCGAAGTTTTAAATCTAGAAGCTCCTACAAGCTTAAACAAGCAAGAGCTCATTAACTTAGCCCAAACTCTTAACAAGGCCATTATTTTGCTAAAGGGCCAGAAAGACAAAGTCGTTTCTAGCCAGCAAATAATAACTATTGTTGGCGGACACCCAGGCATGACCAAAGGTGGCACTGGTGATGTTCTGGCCGGATTGGTAGCCGCCTTATATGCTAACAACGAAGCCCTAACAAGCTCAGTAGTGGCTAGCTATATCAATAAAAAAGCCGGTGAAAAACTGGCTCAAGAGGTCGGTCCTTTTTTTAATGCTTCTGATTTACAACAAAAAATTCCCAGCGTTCTATGGCAGGAAGTTAAAATGGCTGGAGTAAATAATAAAGGGGATAAGTGAGGCATCTCCCGCGGACTAAAGTCCGGGGTATTCTCATGAGTAAACAATAAAGGGGATAAATAATTGCGCCAATAATTAAAAAGCCGATTTAGAAAATTGAGCAACCACGAACTTGCGGCCACAGATCTTTAAAGGAAAATTAGGCTAAAATTAGTCTTCAGTTTTTTAACTCTATTACTTTCACTTTGTTAAATTTTGTTTTCACCTCTTTAATGAGGCTCGTGTCTGTGGTGGTAATAATAGTTTGCTCACCATCGATGATTTCTAGCACTCGACCCCGACTGTCCTCATCTAACTCCGATAAGATATCATCTAGCAATAAAACTGGCTTCTGCTGAGTCTGATCTTTTAAATAAAGCAGCTCTGCTTTTTTTAACCACAAAACTCCCATTCTTTTTTGCCCTCTAGAACCATAAGCATTCAAAGATCTAAAATTGCTGGGCACATCTTTTCCCTCTCCATCACCATTAACTTCAAACTTTTTTTCTACTAAAAAAGGTTGGTTTAAGTCTAACAAAATTTCAAAGTCGTCTTTATGAGGGCCAACTAATGTATAACCCGCTCCCATAGCAGCTGACCTATGATCATTAATTCTTTTTTCACTAATCAAAGAAGGTCGGTACTCAATCCTCATATTAAGAGGAGGCTGCACCTGACCATTTACAAACTCAAAAAAGCTTCTTCTTTTCTTTTGCAACTTTTCTCCATGTTTGACTAGACTCATATCCCAATAAGTTAAAACCGAAGGCGACTGCTCACCCTCTTTAATTAAAGATAAGAGTTTGTTGCGACGTTTTAAAGCTCGGTGGTATTTACTTAGAGATTCATCATAAAACTGATCGGTTAATTGCAACGGAGAGTTAAAATAGTCGCGGCGTCGACCCGGTGAACCTTCAACTAACCTCATATCTTCTGGCCTAAAAACAACAGTTAATAACTGACCAACAAAATCTTTCTTGCGTCTTTTATTGCCATTAACTCGATATAGCCGCTTTCGAGTCCTTTTGCCATTTACTCTTCCCCTAGTTAAAAGCAAAGCTAGTTCTAATTCATCTAATCCTGCCAATTCTACATTGTGGTCTTTTTCCTTTTTTATATCTGATTTAACCTTGATCCTGACCCTACCCAGCTGTTGATCAAATCG
>CAZMMR010000007.1:0-23046 GCA_964567445.1 uncultured Pseudomonadales bacterium | reverse complement strand
CTAGATCAGGCTGATAGAGGAAATCTTGAACCATTGGTAAAATTTGTCGCTCAGGCAGTTGAAAGATCTCTAGATATTTACCTAAAGACACTTACCCCTGTTGGTAAAAAAAGAGAGAAGTTTCAGTTGCTATCTGAGGTTAGTAAAAAAACCCGTTACTCTGCTAAGTACTTGAATCTTTTAGCCAGACAGGGAAAACTTGAGGCCCACAAACAAGGAAGAAATTGGCTAACAAGCATTGATGCTGTCAATAGATACATTGCTAGAAGAAAAAGAAAACGCTGAGATTTTATGTGGTGAAGAGATGGCTCCCCGTAGTGGAGTGTATCCGAACCTATATAACAAAAGGTAATCGCTAAAAAAGCCGACCATTTGTTGGCCAGTTTTTTTAGTTAAATATCTCTTCTACAAAATTAAATACCTTTTGGTTCTGAAGTTTTATTCCCCTCTATGTCTATTGCTGTTAACCGAACAGAATTTGCTTCTCCGCGCGTCCGAAGCTCATACTCGCTACTATGAAGGTCACGATACATTTGGCACTGAGAGGTGTTAAAAATCTCGATGAAATTGAATCCTAAGTAATTTTTGTGTAAAATAAAATCATACAAATAAAATAAACTATTTATGAAAAATTTTATAAAAACTGTGCGCTGGCTTTTTACAATTCCCTTGATTCTAATCCTCTTTATCTTAATTATTACCGGAATAACATCAAGCTCTATTTCACAAACAATTACTAAACCGTCTAATTTAAAAAGTTGGTTGCAAGAAGGAAAAATATACGAAAAAATACCTGTCTCAATTCCTGAAATTTTAATTGCCCAAAACGACAATGAAGGTCTTGGCCAAATGCCTCTTAATAAAAATGATTTGACTCAAATATCAACTTCTGTTCTGGAGCCAAGCTGGACTCAAAAAAATATTGAAAAGGTTATTGATGGGAGTTATCTCTTTCTTGCAGGCAAAACCCAAGTGCCAACTTTTGAAATCGATATCTCAAATAGAAAAGACATTTTAATCAAAGAGGCCAGTTCCAAATTAGACAATCAAATGGGACCGGGAATGAGTCAGCAGTTGAGAAATGAGCTCGAAAAAAATGAACTTCTAAGTCAGGACGTAATTAATTCTGCCGAATTTATCAAAATCGACAATAAAGAAGTTAATAAAATACAAACCGTTTATGCTCATTTGCAAAAATTGCCTCTTTATGCAATTGGCTTATTTTTATTAATCTCTTTAATTTTATTTTTAATTGTTCCCCAATTACACACTAAGCTTCGTGTTCTAGGTTTTGTTTGGGCGCTACCAAGTTTGATGCTTGCCCTCACAACTTTGTCTGCAAAAAATATAATTGAGCCCCTTTATATTTCACAGATACAGAAAGCAGAAGTTGACAAATCAGACTTAATTCTTGAATTAGTCAGTCAACCAGTAAATTTAGCCATCCAAGATATTAGTTCTAAGGCTCTTGTCTATGGCATTATATTAACAATTCTTGGCATTATTTTAATCGCTGCTAGCTATAAACTGAGTCCTAAAAAAGAAAATTTACCCACTGCTAATTCTAAATAAAAAAGTAAGTATCATAGAGCTAGTGCAAAGATAAAACTTTGAGGGTTAAGGGACATTTTGCGTTGGTACATTAATTGATAGGACTATTGTTTTGAGGCTAAAAAAACAGATGTTAAAATTTGTTTTTGTTTCAGAACCAAGCCCCTGTGAAGATGGATTAAATTAGCTATTCTTGCGTTAATACCACCCTCAACATCATTAGTTGTATTTGGAATCTGTGGATAGATAAGACATTTAAAAAGGTTGGGAAAAGCGTTTTTAAGACGAGAATGAGCTGCATGAAGTCTTCCGTGGGTATAGTGCCACCTTCTTCTTCCAGTTGCAGTCAGCTGGGTTTCGCTGTATGTTCTTTCTTTGACAAACTTACGATAAATTAGCCACCACAGTTTATATATAGCAAGCCAACATTTTAAATCACCTTTAGTTTTGACATGTGAGATCTGTGAGGCTATTCTTCTTAACTCTTGGGCAGCTGAAGTTTTAGGTTGTTTTGTGAGTTTGGTTAGAATATATTTCATTACATGAAACTGGCATCTTTGAATAATTATGCCTGGAAACTTTGCGCGAAGAGCTTTTTTCAGACCTCTCTTTCCATCAACAACTACTGCCAAAGGGGATTGGTTAATTGGAGCTAAATGTGAACTCCAACTGTTAAAATTTTCTCTTTTAGCAAAGCTCCAGTGGGAGACTTTACCCTGACACCAACCAACTAATACAACACCACTACTATCAATAAATTTGGCGTCTAAAACTAAGACTTTTTTCAAACATTAACTGACTTTGGTTGCACTTTTATTTGCCAGAAAGGAGTAAACCAGCGAGTTAAGGTTTTGCGATTAATGCTATATTTTTGTGCTAATTGAGTTTTGCTTTCTTTACCTAGCAACCATTTATAAAATAACTTTTTGTGGTTAATTTGAGTTAAACCTTTTCTTTTACGGGTTTTTGTTGTGCGACACAGCTTGCAATAATAACGTTGTGATCCATTTCTATTTTTACCCCATTTAATGAGTTGACTACCACAGCGAGAACAATGTTTTTTTTCATAAAATACCTTAGTTTTGAACTTTTAAAGTTCTAATCATCACATATTTAACTGAGAAATCAACCAAAAGTTACTAAAAAACCAACGCAAAATGTCCCTTAACCCAAAAACCTTGAACTAAGAGAACAGAAATATCTTCAGATGGTAGATAAAATTAGGAAGTTGATGTATGAGTTTTTAGATAATATTCACGTAGTAGCTGAGAGATTTAAAGTAGCTGAGCCCCAGAACCAAAGAGTAATCACCTCTCTCCTTTGTGAGAATATCATCTGGGATGGTAAAAAGGTCCGATGGGACTGGAGAAAACCCTATTATCTACTTACAAAAAGAGATAAAAGTGAAAGTACGCTCCCCGGGTAGGATTCACTGCTCGCTCGGTTCTCACCTCGCTCCCAGCATAAGCAGGCAAAGAATCTTATATTCATGATCAGTGCTCTTTGCTTGCTTGACTTCTCATCCAACTCTGGGAATAAATAAAAATAAGCGCCATCCGGCACTTATTTTTATTATGGCTCCCCGGGTAGGATTCGAACCTACGACCTTGAAGTTAACAGCTTCCTGCTCTGCCACTGAGCTACCGGGGATTATCTTAACTTATTAAAACTTTTTAATTATAGCACCAATAACTACAAACAAAAAAATGTGCCAGGAGTAGGATTCGAACCTACGTAGGCTAAAGCCAGCAGTTTTACAGACTGCCCTCGTTGACCGCTTGAGTATCCTGGCGGATACTTATTTTATCATATGCTCAGCAAATTTTATTTCGCTTAGCATGACCTTTGTTGACCCACTAAGCGAGGATTATCCTGGCAAGTTTTTTTATCTTTCAGGTAAAACATTAGGGTTAAGAGATGTTACCTTCTTGTTAAGCTGTTAAATTTTATCAAGTATACCAATAATATTCAAAACTAAATCAAATTTTACATCCTAGGAAAGTGAGCCTTGAACTCTAAAACAAAATCCTACTCTAAAAAGTCTTGTAATTTCTTACGACGAGAAGGGTGTTTAAGCTTGCGCAAAGCTTTAGCTTCTATCTGCCTGATCCGTTCTCTGGTTACTCCGAACTTCTTACCAACCTCTTCCAGCGTCATCATCTTGTTATCATTTAAACCAAATCTCATCCTCAGGACTTTAGATTCTCGATCAGATAAAGCCTGCAAAACTTCCTCAATATTCTCCTTCAGCATTTCTCTGCTAGTGGAGTCATAAGGACTCTCTTGCTTATCATCCGGAATGAAATCGCCTAAGACGCTGTCGTCTTCGCCATCGCCAACTGGGGTTTCTAAGGAGGTCGTATTCTGGGCAATCTTTAAAATTTCGCGAACCTTTTCTGGTTCCATGTCCATGCGCTCGCCAATCTCATCTGGATTCGGCTCTCGGCCCATTTCCTGCATTAGCTTACGGGCAGTCCGCATCAGTTTGTTTATGGTCTCAACCATATGAACCGGAATGCGAATAGTCCGAGCCTGGTCAGCGATGGAGCGGGTAATTGCCTGGCGAATCCACCAGGTGGCATAAGTCGAAAACTTAAAGCCCTTGGTCCAATCGTACTTTTCAACCGCTCTAATCAAACCTTTATTACCCTCTTGAATTAAGTCTAGGAAAGTTAAGCCACGGCCAATATATTTTTTAGCAATCGACACCACCAATCTTAAGTTGGCGTCTGCCAGTTCTTTTTTGGCTTTCAGATCTCCAGCTTCAACTCTTTGAGCTAAACGAATTTCTTCTTCTCTGGTCAACAAATCTACCCTACCAATCTCTTTTAAATACATTCTAACTGGATCGGATACCTTGCGTTTACTCAGATTGGTTAAATCTTCTAACTCATCTTCTAAATCGGAATCTTCATCATCACGGTCTTCAAGAGTCATGAAGATGTCAACATCTTCCTCCAAAACTTCATCGAAAAATTCGTCGACCGCTGCCAGATCTTTCTCTGGTTTAGGAAATGCTTTTAAGACCTCATCTTGAGTCACAAAACCCTTGTCGATAGCTTCTTCGATTAAGGCTTCAACTCTTTGTTTTTGTTTTTTGGATAGTTGGGAAATTTGGCTCATGTTGGATTGTCCTATTATATGCAACTTAACAATTAAATTCAATCGCGCTTTCTGCTATTTTCTTGAGTGGGGATTGTCTTGCTTATTTTCTAAACTCTAATGGGCCAATCCCAAGTAGGAGTAATAATTTTGGGGCGTCGCTCATCAACTATCACCATATATTCAAACATGGCTGCCTTTTTACCATCTTCGGTTTTCACACTCCAACCATCATCAGCAATATAGACCTCGTCTTCTCCTGCTAAAATTTGAGCTTCCACACACAAAACCATGCCTTTGCGCAGAGGTAAGCCAGTGCCAGGACTTCCATAAGCAGGAATTTGAGGACTGTCATGCATTGTCTGACCGATGCCATGACCAACAAACTCCTTAGCAACATTAAAGCCTGCCTGATTAGCCTGAGACTGGATAGTAAATCCAAGGTCCCCAACTTTATTACCTGTAATTGCCTTTTTAGCTGCGGCCTGAATAGCATCTCGGCTCACTTTAATTAAACGCTCATCAGCTGCAGTTAGATTACCCACTCCGACAGTAAAACAATGATCGGTATGCAGCTCATTCTTCGTAATACCAAAATCAACCTTAACTATATCACCGTCCTGAAAAGGGCGATCGTTGGGTATGCCATGCACGACAGTGTCATTAACCGCAATGCAAGTGGGGTGTTGATATGGATTGTTTTTAGGGCCGACACCCTTAAAATTAGGTACTACCTGGTGTTTGGCAGCCAGCTTATCTGCTAAAGCATCGATTTCCAGCGGAGTCACGCCAACTTCAACTGTCTGGTGCAGCTGGAATAAAATCTCAGTCGAAATTTTACCAATTTCTAAATATCGCTCTAATTGTTGGGTGTTACTAATAATCATAATTTAGATTGTAAATTGCCCGTCCTGATAAATAATTTTTTGGCTGCCATCCGATAAAGTAGCAATCACAGTGCGATCGCTAGTACTGACAAAATCGGTGTGCTCGGCTGCATCATTAAACCCCATTTTTTGCCATTGTTCCTCACTAACCTCACTAGCCTGACCACGATAGCAATCCTTATAAGCCATACCAATAGCAATGTGAGTGTTACCAAAAGGACCACCCATATTTTCATCAAACAAAGTCTCTGCCATAGGATGAGTAATGCGCGACATACGTTTATCAGTTAAGGAAAATTCGCCCAACTTATTAGCATTGTCACTCTTAAGCATTTCTTGTAAAAAGTCGTTGCCCTGTTCTGCTTTAGCTTCTACCACCAACCCGTCCTTAAACTTAAAATCTGCATCTCTAATAATGTTACCGTAACGATAGACTGGCTCATTGATGTGCATCCAGCCCTGAGTACCGCGCCAATTAGGGCTCGTAAATATTTCAAAGCTGGGAATGTTGCTACCACTACCGCCATTCCAGATGCGATCCTGACCAATTTCTAACTCTAGATTAACATCTTTGCCTGTAATATGAACTTTTTGTACTTTAAGCTCATTGAGCTTAGTCTTAATTTTCTCTTGCAACTGACTAATCTCGCGCCATTTAGCAATGGGATCATCTAAATCAAGATAACAAGCTTTAATAATTTGCTGCCAATACTCTTTTAAACTTAGACCAACTTTTTCAGCTTTGGCAGCCACACCCCAGAGAGCAATGGTCCAGGTAAAATTACCTCGGTTTTCTTTAGCCATGAGCCAATCCTTGTAAGGCTTTTTGGCATCGCGGGCCGTAATAATTTTGCTGGGTTCAATATCTTTAAGCTGGTCGGGATAAGGATCTGCCAAGATTTGGACCTGATGATGAAGCAGCTCGGACTTGGCTCGCCAATATTTTTTGGGAAAAAATGTTAGTTGATGATCTCTGGCTAGGGTGTAATAGTCCTGTTCTAAACCAGTTGGCAACAGTCTCATGATGGGATGGCCCCCCACCATTAGAACTGCATTCTGCAAAGCTTGAGCCATAGGTTTAGCTACATCAGGCACTGTAATTTCAACTACTTCTCCTTCTTGTAGACCCTTCCCAGAATTAAGAGCAAAATTGATTAATACTTGAGCGTATTTATCGATAATCTCCTGAGAAGGCCTGTAGTTATCTTGACTTTGTTTGGTCATAAGTTTGAAAACAGTTATAATGGATTCGTTGCCAAATAAGAGATTAAGCTTTTTGAACTAACTAATTATATCGCATTTTATGTCAGAACCAATCCACTATTACCAAGCCAACGATCGATTGCAAGTTAGTGATCGTTTTTACCAAACCAAAATTAAAGGTTTGTGGTATTTCCAGGCACCCAAATTAAATGATGAGCGCGGCTTTTTTAGCGAAATTGTTAAGCTACCAGAACTAGAAAAGGTCATCGGTCATGAGTTTAGAGTGCGACAGGTAAATCATGCTCGCTCGCAAGAAAATGTTGTCCGGGGCTTACATGCCGAGGGCTGGAACAAGCTAGTAACTGTCACCAACGGTCTTATTTTTTCCGCTATTGCTGATATTCGACAGAATTCCGAAACCTATAAGCAGGTGGCTTACTTCAAACTTGGCTATGATCACGAATCTGAGTCTGGCAATGGTCTGTTTATTTCTCAGGGATTAGCTAATTCAATTGCTGTTTTAAAAGGACCGGTTAGTTATATCTATTTAGTGGATAAGTTATACCAAGAAAGAGATAAAAAAGATGAGCTGGCTTTGTCTATTTTTGATGAGCAACTCAGTGTTAAGTGGCCCATTGCCAAAGATGACATGGTGCTGTCGGAGAGAGACAAACAAGCAGTAGGGTTGAAGGAGTTGAAGAAGTAAATTAATAATCTTCGTTTTGCTCCATGTGCTCTTCGATTAATCGTCGTAAAAAAACTGAACGGGGCACCTTACGATTTTTAGCAATCCAATCTAAATAATTTTGATGCTTAGGTGAAATAAAAAAGTTAAAACGAGTATCCATTTGGTCTGACACCTCATCAACTAAATATTTTATATCTTTTTTAATATCAGTTGTGTTATAAGAAGCTAAAATGAATTTATCAGAAGTTTCTCCCAGCAACGCCACTGGTACCTGTGACTCTTCGTGCAAGGCCAAAACTGGTTTATTTTTTTCAAGGCCTAGGGCCACTTCATAACCAACACTGACACTAGGAAAAGAAACCTCAGCCACCACAATATCAGCTTGATTTAACCATTTAGACAGCTTTTTATGATGCTCTTCTCTTTCGTGAGCATCCTCTGCTAAAAGTTCGTCAGAATCTGATTGTAAAATGTGATCAGAAATCACCTTATGACCTAAACTCTCCAAAGAGGAGACAATTGTTTTATAGTTTTTTTGGTATTTATTTTTACCTGTGATTGAAGCGGTGAAATATATTTTCATAGGATTATTGTATCAACTAACTGATCCAAAAGGAAGAGAAAGTAATATTGATTGTATCAATCTGAGTCAATCTTGTTCTAAAACCCATTTACTTCGCTCCCAATACTTATCTTTATTTAAAGACGGATGATTCCAAATATCATTAACATCATCAGTCTTCAAATCTCCAATGAAGATATCTTTACCTTTATGACTAACATAGACTAGACCATCTGGAGTTAAAGCGAAGTATGATTCCTCCAACTGTTCATTGTTTTCAAAAACTACCATACAATCTTGAGAATCAATCATATCCGTCACTGTCTTTCTCACCTGCTCAAACCGCTTAGGTGACAGACTAAATTTATCAGCACTATCCACAGCATCACCTCTAACCGGATAAAATTGAAAGATCTTCCAGCGCTTTATATTAAATCTCTTAATCAGAGGGACCATATTAACAATATCATCAATATTAATCTTAGAGGCAACAGTGTTGATTTTTAACTTAACACCACTGTCTTTAAGCTGATCAAAAATCTTAATTACTCGCTGAAAATGACCCTCTTTTCTAGTCATAGCATTACTCATCTCTGGGCTAGAACCATCTAATGGCAGATTTAACCAATCTAAATTTTCTTTAAAACGAGCGATCATATCTTGGGTGATAAGTTCACCATTGGAAATCAACATCGTATCTATACTGTGTTGATGAGTGTAGTCAATCAAATCCATCATCCGAGGCCATAGGAGAGGTTCGCCCCCTGCCCAAGATATTTTTCGTAGACCTGCTGCTGCCAACTTATCTGTGATCTTAACTGCGGTTTTATAATCTAACTCTTTTCTTTCAAAAAATCTAAAACAAAACTCGCAGTTATAGTTACAACGATTGGTAATCATCCAAGTTACATTTACAGGTAGCATTTTGGTGTTGTTTTTTGTTGTCACAATAATGGCTCCACTATTTTTTTATTTAAATAATCCGTGATACTAATGCCTGCTAAAGTCAATCCTAGACGACAAGCAGTACGAAGATTATTACCTTTAATTAAACTTGCTAAAGTTGCTCCAGCAAAAGTATCTCCAGCTCCACTGACATCTAGCACTTTCATATTAAGCGCAGGCTGATGGAAAAGCAACCTACCGTCATGAAAAACAAGCAACCCTTGCTCAGCCAAAGTTACAAAACAATATTTCGCTTTTTTACTCAATTTCTTCCCAGCTTTTTTAACTTCATTTAATCCGGTCAAGGTGCAAGCTTCATCAGCATTTAAAAACAGATAACATATCTTATCTAAAAGTCCTAAATAATCACTGGCTGAACCCAACTGAAAGTTGGAGTCATGAAAGACATAGGCAATTTTTTGGCGATCGCTGTTTAACCGATTTAATATCTTGAGCTCGTTAGTATAGCCCAAGGCACACAGATTAATAAATTGATAAGATTGAATCTGAGGAATTTCTATCTGAGCAATCTTATTCATATGATCAAAATGGGTTGCCTCTAAATCTTTAAGAGAGCCCTGATGATAACGCCAAATAAATTTTATTGATTCAGGCAATGAGATAATGTGTGCTGCTCGTACTTGGTGGCTATTGAGCATTTTCTGAAATCGGACCCATTTTCCTTCAGAACCAATGGCAGTCACATAATCTGCTGGTTGACCCAAATAGGCACACGCAGAAACTACACGAAAGTTCATTCCTCCAGGAAAATCTTGTAGCACTAATTCGTCATCATTATAAACGTCAGAGAGAGTAAAGTTGCCAATACTTAAAATTTTTTCTGTCATTAGGTGAGTCAATAAGTAAGAAAGGCACATTATAATTCAAACTCTTTTCTATTTCTAGATTTCCTTCAAGAATTGCAAATCCCTAATCTCTACCATCACCTCTCTTATCAACCCTTTTAAATCATCGACTTCTTCATTAGATAATTTAAAGTCCCGTGGCATTAAGCGCCCCGTTCGCTTGTCGTATGGCTCAACAAAATCAAATCGCCCCTCTACTACTTCGGCATTAAAAGTTCGATCCAGCTGAGTAAGCAGCTTGTAAAAAATTAACTGGCGTTTATAAGGCCCTTGAATCGTTCCCTGTAAACTTTGCTCTCTTTCAGATAAATTGGCGGACTTGGTGGTACCGTTAATATAACCTTTAGTTTTTGGTTTACCAGTTTTGTAGTCGATAACCCGCACTAGCTTTTTTTCTTGATCTACCCAATCGATGCGGTCAATCTTACCAGTTAAATATATATTGTCATCCAAAATAGCTTTGCTCCAGCCATAACCAACTAACCGCTCAACCTCAACCACATTGGGTTGCTCATCCTGAGTTTGCTGATAATAGTTGCTTAATACCTCCCGACCATACTTTAGTCTTTTTTCAAATTCATCTTCTGTTAAAATTTGTTTTTTTAGCGACTGCTTAAACTCCGTCAGCAACTTATTCTCTGGAAGGTAGTCTCCTGCCACCAAATATTGGCTGTATAAAGTTTCTAGCGCTTGATGGACAGCTGTGCCAAAAACCATGGGAATTGGCTTAGCCCTGGGAACTCTTAACAAAGTATTTTCAACGAAATCCTTTGGGTCTCTTAAATAAGCATTCAAAGCCGTCACCGATAACTTAAAATCTTTTAACAAGTGACGGAAGAATTTTTCTTCACTACTAGCTACAACTCGCTCTGGCTTGGGAGTGATAAGTTTAGCTAAATGATCATCGGCTTGCTCGATTAAACCGGAATCCTTTAACTTTTCCACATTGTCGATTTCAGCAATAAACTGAGAGGGAACTTTGTCTGCCGTCCGATTATCTTCAACTACTGTTTTAGGATAGGTGATGATTACCTGTTGGCTAGCCCGGGTTAAGGCTACATAAAACACCCGGCGCTCATCTTCATTGCGTTCTTTTTTCGAAACATCGGTATTGCTCAAAATACCCTCTGGCAAGGGTAGGAGCTCGCGATTGTAATGATTTCCCCATTTGCGGTCAACACAGCGCATGATAAAGACATGCTGCCACTCCTGACCCTTGGCTTTATGAACCGTCGACAGATGAACCGCATCTTCTCTAATGTTTAAATCTTCAGCATTGATCTTAAGTTTATGCTCCTGCATAACAGCCAAAGCCTGCAGAAAATCGTCTAGTTTGGTGTTATGGTCATCTCTAACCATACTTTTAATCTGATTGTACAGAGAATTAATTTCGTTGAGTAAATCGATGTGATTAGGCTGTGACTGCAACCAAGCCAGTAAATTAGACTCTTTCAGCACTAGCTCAAACCAATGAGTAAAAGTAGTGCTGACATCAAGACCACTCCAGTGATACAAGTTAGCCACAAAATCAGCAATAAACTCAAACTCTTCTTTAGCTAAAATCTGCTGATAATCATGGTCCTCAATTAAGCTATAACCATAATCAATAACATCCAACATCGACATCTTAAGCTTGCCCGCAATCCGACCCAATTTCATAACCGCTAGCTCATCAAGCTCAAACCAATCATAGTGCATAATCTTAAATACCAGTTCATCCTCACTGCTGGTGCGCAAATCCACTAAGACCCGAAAGAAGGTTAAAATCTGATTAATAAGCTCGGATTGCAAAATATCATTGCCACCATCGATTTCATAACGAATACCCCATTTTTCTAAAGCTTGGGCAATCTGGCCCACATCCGAGTTATATCTAAATAAAACTGCTATTTCAGCTGGATTAGTGCCATTTTTAATTAACTTTTGAATACGGCGAGCAATAAAAACGGCTTCTAAAGTCTGGACTGGTGCCTGAAAAACTTGAACAGGGACTTGCTGATTATCATTGCTATCACTAGTACTAGCCAGCGGCTGGTTAAGCATTGCTAGCAACTGCTGTTTAGCCTGAGCATTTTCTTCATCTTCGTGGCTGTTAACCTCATTCTCTAGCTGCGCCCGACTTAACTGGTTGTGACCAATTAGCTGATGAGCGGCATCATAAATAGGTTGGCTACAGCGGTAACCCATATTAAGATTAATAACAGTCGCACTCTGGTAACGATCCACAAAACCCAACATATTTTCCACCGACGCCCCTTGGAAGCGATAAATTGCCTGGTTGGGATCGCCAACAGCAAAAACATTAGCAGTCTCACCCCAATATGAAGCCAATAAATCTACCACTTTGTTCTGAGCCGAGTTGGTATCCTGATACTCATCAACCAAAAAATAGTGCAACTTTTCTTGATACTCCCTAAGCAACAGCTCCTCCTGCTCAAAAGCCTCTACCACCAAAGCAATCATGTCATCAAAATCATAGCGTTGTTTAGCCCGCAGCTGCTGTTGATAGCCGCGATAAAGCTTAAGCAGATCCTGCCATTTAGCTAGATTTTTTTCTTGTTTACGCCGCTTTGTTTTAGTCAATTCATCTTGGACTTGTTCGAATTCGTCTTGCTCAGTGTTAATAATTGTTTCAAATTCATCGGGATTAATACCCTCGCGCTTTAAATCGGAAATAGCCTTAACAATGTCTTTTAAATAATAGTAAGGGGCATTAAGTGGTTTAATTTTTTTAAGTTGATTGTCATCGATTAACTGCTGATAGATGTCGTATTTTTCCAACTCGGTTAATGGTTCGCTGTCCCTATCTAAAGGGAAATATTCGGGATGACGTTGAATAATTTCAGAGCAAAAAGAGTGAAAGGTACTAATGTTGACGTAATAGGCAGTCTTACCAATCATTTGTGCCAACCGTTCGCGCATGTTTTTGGCAGCACTATCGGTAAAAGTGAGAGCGAGAATGGCAGAAGGATCGGTATCTGTTTGCAACAGAATATTGGCGATACGGGCCGTTAGGACCTGAGTCTTGCCAGTGCCCGGACCGGCCACGACCATGACTGGCCCATCAATTTCATCAACCGCTTGCTTTTGAGCGGGGTTAAGCACGTCATAAATCTGGCTAAATTCATCACTAATTTTGAATCCGTTTGGCATATCTTTAGTATAGCGTATTTAATAATTTGCTCAATTTAAAGCTGGCAATAACTGATAGTTCCTAAAAATCTCTTCCACCTCTTGGCTACTATAACTACGCACCAATTTTTGTCTAATCTCAGAAGCATGAGGAATACCCTTTATATACCAAGCTAAATGCTTGCGCATAGGCAGAAAATAGCAATCTTCTTGATCATGACAAAAGGTCTGTTCATATAGTTGGGCATGCTCTAGAGCCACCTGGGCTAGTAGCTGGGCTTGCTGTTGAGAAGAAAGGTTGCTGAGAGGTTGCTGAGAGTTAAAAACAAAAGGATTACCCTGGGCTGCTCTGGCAATTAACACTCCGTCGATTTGAGGGTGTTGAGCGCGCTGCACAGCTTGTTGATAAGAAGTAACATCACCATTACCTAAAAAGATGATATCTGGATGGATGTGTTTGGCCAACTGTGCTACCTGGGTAATTAACTGCCAATCAGCACTACCTTTGTAACCCTGCTTGAGGGTTCGACCATGAAGAGACAAAGCTGCTGGCTGCATTTCTAGTAACTTTGGTATCCAGTTTTCAATCTGCGGCTGGTCATAACCAAGCCTAGTTTTAACACTAACTGCAACGGGCTCTCGTTTTTGCAACTGGCTAACTGAGGTTAAACTCAGAGCATGTCTTTGCTGCTTAACTAGCTTAACAAAGTCATCATTAAAATCAGGACAGTCGGATACTGTTTTTCCTCCCGCCCAATCTTGCACACCTTGTTGGGTAGCCTTAATAATGGCTTGAGCCAAGCTTGGTGTCTGGATTAAACCAGCCCCTGCGCCGCCGCCAGCTACACTTTTGGATGGACAACCCATGTTCAAATCGATACCATCAAAACCCAATTGGCAAACCAAAACCGCAGCCTGCCTAAAACTGTTGGGATCCTTGCCATAAATTTGGGCCACAATCGGTCGCTGACTGTTGTCGTAAAGTAAATTCTGTAATAACGGCTGGGCATTATGACACAAACCTTCAACATGAGTAAATTCGGTAAAAATGACGTCGGGCTGACCATATTTTTGGACAATATAACGAAACGGTTGATCGGTGACCCCATCCATTGGCGCTAAGCCGATCAAGGAACGATCTAACTGCTGGTGTAAGTTTTTCCAAAAATTGGCCATAAGATTTTACGGTGGCGTAAGCGTTTAAGATTTAACGTGTGGTGCAGATTATTGTAACTTGGATTATTGTAACTCAAGAGAAGTTTTTCTGGGAGAGTCTAAGCCTGTGGGAATCTAATTGGCGCTAGGATCAGCTAAGTACAGTTGGCCTTCAAGCTTGCCAATTCTTGTTTCATGATTTTGAATTGTATCGGTATTTTCGATTCTGCGAACAGAACAGATCTCCATGCATTGGCGCATCTTTTTTAACTCCCCCATCACTTGATCAAAACGCTCAATCATTAAATCTTTAAACTGATACATTTCTCGTTTAAACTCATACATCTCCTGCTTAAAAGCAGTTAATTCGTAGCGGAATCTTAAAAACTGGTCAGCAGTATCATTGCGTAGATCTTCAATCTCATGGTGATTATTGTCAATTTTCTGATTAACTGGTTCTAAAGCCTGGTTAATTTCTTGAGTAATAAATTGTCTGTCGCTGGTAGTTAACATGTTAGTCATTAGTAATTAATAATATAGTTGATTTTTCACTAGAACTTAAGCAGCAATAAAAACTGACTTAAAAGGTAAATCTCTTGTTTAGCCAGGTCTAATTTAAACAACTAACAGCAGCTTGCAAAAATTGCTGACTAACCGCCTGTTGCTGGTCGTGCAAAATATTTAACAAAAGTTGTTGATAGCGTTGTCTAGCCCAATTAGTGGCATTGTGATTATCCATGGCAAAGACAACGAGCTCTTCGAGTCTAACTTGCAACCAAGCCGGTAATGACTGATCCGCTAATACAACAGTTTCCAGACAATCAAAATCTGGCTGCACAGCCATAGTCAAATAACTATCGCCCTCTGCCTCTTTACTGTATGCCAACTGAGCCGTCTGCGGTTGCTGATTAGCCTCATCCAAAACCAAATACCAATCAGCTAAAGTAGCATTGGCAAACTGGTCATAAGCTAAAACCTGAATAGGAATAATTGGTTGTTGATCTTCATTTTCCTCATTAGCAACAACCTGCAACTGATAATCGCCAGTAGCAGGTTTAGCTAAATAATGAGTAACGGGAGCTTGATGCAAAGCAGCCAAACTCGACTCTTGGTTTGTTTGATAGTCATAAAACTGATTGGCCAGCGTATCACGGGCTAAGAAGCTATTAGTGAGTGTTTGCCCGCTATCATCAGTAAAAACAAAATTTATACTAGGATCATAAACTGCTAACAAATAACTTAAATCGGTTTGTGACGGCTGAAAGTCAAGACTAGACGACATCACTGCCTGATGCTGACTAAAGCGGGTGTAACTATAGGCCGGATCACTAATTAATAGTTCTGCATCTTGTTCTGGGCTAGACTCCTCCTGTGGCCAATAACCATGAGCTAAGAAAAAATGGCCTGGAATTTGAATAATTTGCGGCCGGTGATCATCGATATGACTAACAATCTCATCTGTAGTAGGTGTAAAATCACGCTGACACTCTAGCTTGGGTAAAGGTTGCTGGCTGGTACTATACTTATCATGAATTAAGCGCGATAAACGAGTAGCAGCCAACCAATTAAGTAGCCCTTCTCCTAGATAGCCATCAGATTGAGTCCGCAGCCAATCATTAAATGTACCAGGATTCAAATCTGTTGTATCGGGCAGTGTTTTTAAGTCATAGTAGTGAAAGAGTGAGGTGAGAGAAGTTAAAGCACAACCCCAATCACGAATAGTGATTTTATCTTGATCTGCTTCTGGCCACTGCTCTCGAGAGGACCAATCACTAGCATGATCATACTCATAATCTCGCCATGGCAGCTGATACTGTCTAAATTGCTTAAGTGGTAAGTGGCTGGCGCCAGTATCCTCGAGACTATAGACACGAATATTATCGAAGCTAACATGAGTAGGATAATCCGCCCCAGTGCTAGCCTTAAGAGTAATTTTTCCTCCATTATCTTGATAGGTATAATCCTGACGATCAGCGATCTGCTCGTCATTAACCCAAATCTGGATCCGACCCTGATTAAAGATAATTTTAACGTGATAGATGTGATTGGCGCGAATACTGTAAGCCCCATCCAAATCATAGAGAGCTCTGCCATCCCGCACCCGGGCAATATGAAAAATGCCAGCATAAAAATGAATTTCGTACCAGTTATCCTCATCTTCATAACCCCAACCCCAGTTGTAGTCCGCGCTACTGGTAGTAGTAAAATCAAATTCAAACTGATAATTAAGCCAATCGTTCTGCCAATAACCGTCGGCTGGTACTAGCTCGGTTTTAGAGTAGCTGCTATCTAAGTTAGCTTCTAACCAACCCTCATCAGTCAGGTTCCAATCCTGCCAACTACCACTAGCTACTTGCCACTTGTCTAGGCCATGTTCGAAGTCGTCGGCAAAGAGTAACTGGGCCGGGTTAGGAGTAGGCACCTGAGCTAAAGTTGGCTGGTAATTACCAACGAATAAAAATAGGCCAGAGAAAACAGCTAAAATACCCAAATGATTAAAGACAGTAGTCATAATACGCGGCAATAACCAACGCCAGGTTGTAAATAAAGAGTGAAGATAAGTAAAAATTGGTTGTAGATAGTGCATAGTTTAGATATCTGTTACGAACTAGATCTGTAAAAATAGATAACTAGCCCCACAGATTAGAAAATAATTAGTGTTAGCACTAGCTAAACATGGGAAGTTGACATTTTGTTGACGGGGGAAAGCTTATCTAGTTGTTGTTTAATAGAGTATCAAAAAAAATAGGAACAATATCTTCCCATTTCCGACTATTCATACAACCGTTAAGCAACAAAGCTAATCGCTCTCTTTTATACTTATCTTCAATTAGTAATATAAGTTTTTTAACCAAATCCTTATGACTATCTTCCATTATTAGACCATTTTCGCCATCATGAATAATTTCTTTTATCCCCCCCTTAGCAGTAGTAATAACAGCACACTTATTAGCAGCAGCCTCTAATATGGTAATTGGTAGACCCTCATGCATCTGCGTGGGATAGGCAAAAATATCAGTCCTTCTCAACAAATATCCCACTTCTTTGGTGTTCAAAGAGCCTAAGAAAGTAATATTTGGGTAATGGCTCTGACTCATTTCATCATAAAAACTACCTTTTCCTCCAAAATAAAAATGCACATTGGGATAATCTTCGGAGAGTATCTTCGCAGACTCATACAATAATTTCACCCCTTTATCCTCGATCATACGACCAACATAAGAGACAACAACTGAATCTTCACTTTTTTTTGTCCCTAATAGCTTAATTAGGTTCTGCGAAACACTTATGTCCATACATCCGTGGTAACTTTTGCTTAAACTAATACCGTAAGGGATTAGTAGAGGAGCAACATTACCATTCAAACTCAGTGCAAATTTTTGGGTTGCAGCACAAACTGCTGTAACCACATCATATTTTTTTATAATAAACAAACCAAAGATACGATCTAACAACAAACTAAGTAGTCTAATAACCGTAGATTTATGGAATAGAGAGTCAGCGCTATGAAGAGATAGAATACTTCTGGAATTAAAGATTTTTGCTACAATCCAAGCCCACCATGAGTGATCAAAAAACCTACTATGAGTGTTAATTGCATCATAGACAAAACGACTTCTTAAACTTAATAATAATTTTACCAAGACGAAGTAGTTGGGCACAGCAAATTGATCACGAAAAATTTCCCAACATGGAATTCGATATATGTTTAACTTTGAAAAAAGATCATAAGAAGGTATTTCCTCATTACAATAAGTAATCAAGTCCACCTCAACTTCATGATAACATTCGATTAAATGATAATATAAATCTCTAATATAGGTTTCCACTCCCCCTTTATGTGGATGGAAATATTGAGAAAACACTAAAATTCTCATTATCTTAAAACTAGTTATTTACTTGCACCATAAACCCATTGTTTAGAACCTTATTCGAAAATCTTCCCACTAACCCTTTAAAATACAGGCTCAGACTTAACATCAATATGTAGAATGCGTGAGCAACCCCAGTTTGCCAAATTTTTTGTTTGCTGTCACCCAACCTTGGCTTATAATTTATGTGATACTTGGAAACATTAATATTATGAAATAGTGCTTTGATTTTAATTTCAGGAGATAAGTTCCAGCCACCAGACTCCAAGCTAAGATCCTTAGCCAATGCCTTTTTAATAATCCACGATCCACTCAATATATCACTTATTGGCTTTCTTAAAATGAAGCTTGCCTCATTATTGAGGATCCAAACTCCAATTCTTCTAACCAAACTAGTGGCGCCCTTATTCTTTAATGGATATCGATCACACATTAGGAAATCAAGGCCCTCTTGAGTAAACTTCATAATTGCTGGTTTTAAAGATTGAATAGGATAAGTACTATCCCCATCAATTGCAATTAAAATGTCCCCTTTCGCCTCCCTAATACCTGAGAGATGAGCAAAGCCGTAACCAATACCATTAATCTCTCTCTTTTCATGAATCACCCTACAACCCATATCCCTAGCAATTCTCGAGGTTCTATCAGTAGAAAGATTGTCTACAACTAAAACCTCATCAATCCAAGGCGGAATTTGCTGAAGTAGAGAACTTAGAGCATCCTCCTCATTTCTACAAGGAATAATCAACGATACTGCATGCTTCTTTATCATAATAAATGTTATTATATCACATCTTATAATAAAATTAAATATGATGCTCTAAGAGAGTTTAATAATAGCAAGACTCCCATTTTCAAAAATAACATCATAGTTATTATCAGCAAAAGTTTTGATGTACCGCTTATTACTAAGGCTTAGATCCACAGGAGTCCAAATATTATAATTATTAGAGGCTTTCTTCTCCTCCGTACTATCCTGCCAAACAAAGGTTCTTCCGCTAAGAACCAGTAGTATGCTTGACTCAGCACCATCAAGATCATCTTCTACTTGCTTTAATAGAGAGATTTTTTCTCGCAAGCTATCGGCGCGAAAACTGGCACTGATCAGTTTTCGTGTAGATTGTGAGGCAAAGGCTCCTCCAGCACTATTAGCTCCACTTAACCCTTCTAATATATATTGAGTACCTGGATCAGAAATAATAAAAACTTTTTTAGCTTGTTGGTAGTTCTGTAAAAATGTTGCCGCCTCTATGTAATCCTGGGACAGATAGTTGTATTGCTCTTTGTAGAAAAGATCTTTTTTAAAAAAATATATGCTAGATAAACCAAGGATAAATAATACAACAAAATACAAAACATAATTAGCAATCCTCAGATTGTTAAACTTAATACTCTTATTAAGAAAGACAAACCCATACGCTATAAAAAAGCTAACAAGGTATTTAGTAATAGTAAAAAATTTTAATACATAGGGGATATCAGTAAAAAACACTATCACCAATAAAATAAATACTACAGAAAATATCCTTATTGACTTTTGGTTTCTCTTGCTTGGAGTGAAAAATAAACTAAGCAAACCGATAGGAACAAGTATTAATAAATAACCATAAAATCTCTTTAAAAACTCAATTTTATCAGCATAAGAAAAAATATAGTCATCCGCTTCTAACGGATTGACGAAAGCTAAGTCACCTTTATTTATAAATAACAAGCTACCTACACAAATAATTGGTATGACAGTTAGTAACATTTTGACAATACTAGTTGTATCTGCATACTTATAGTAAACAAGACAATAAGAGAAAATCGCAATAAGCACCAACCCCACAGCATAGTGAAGAAACAATATGCTAATAAATATCAAACTTAAGTCGATCACATTAATGTTGAATTTATTTTTTAATGCTTCGCCCAATACACTCACTCCTAACAAAGCCGTCACTGTCTGAGGTAGAAACATTAGATTGGTAAAGGATATAGCAGAGTCAAAAATTAAAACATTACTAATGGCAGCGATTAACGCAACTACCCTGCTTCTATCAAGCTTTAGAGAAAAAGAATATGTTACTGAACCTACTAATACAATATGAAAAAGGGTAAGAAACTTCCAATATTTAAGAATCGTAGCTGGATTCAAATTATACATCTTCTGGCTAATAGCCAACAAATTATGAAAAAAGGGGGGATAACTATCAAAACGAAAGGTGTCCGACATACGTGAGGTTAAGAAATTCACCTCACCTTTTTGTATTAGATTGGACAATGTCTGGTGCTCATATAAATCCCAGTTAAGCGGGAAAGGAGATCGATAGATCCAAATTAAGAAAAAAGTAACAGCCACACTCGCAATGAGCAGAAAATGGAAGATTGCTGTCTGATCAAATAATTTAACAAGAGACTGACTATTCTTTGTTAAGA
The DNA here is from genome assembly GCA_964567445.1 of uncultured Pseudomonadales bacterium. Lineage (GTDB taxonomy): Bacteria > Patescibacteriota > Microgenomatia > UBA1400 > PJMF01 > CAZMMR01. The sequence goes on along the minus strand of CAZMMR010000007.1, from coordinate 2,665 downwards.
AAAAAAGAATTGCAAAAATAGCTAGGGCAAACAACAAAAAAATGCTATGAAAGTACAATGAAAAGTCGAGTCCAAGATAGTTCACAAAAAATGATTTGAAAAAAAACAGATATACAAAGGTAAACAACGAACCATACAAAAAACTTGAGCCGAGATTAACATCCTCTAATGATCTCTTGTTTGTATTATGCATTAAAAATGCTAACAGTTTTATACCTAAACCAAGTGTTAACGGTAAAAAAAAGTATGAGAACGCTGCCATTAGTGCAAAGAATGTATTATTCATAGTAATCGTGAAGTATCGCTAATAAACTTAATTTCAATAGAGTCGTTAATTATTGAATCCTCATCTACAGTTGGCTTGATAAAGAACAATAATGAATGCTGATTATCTAACCAAACAGTATATTCATCAGAGAAAGAGAGCTGAATCAACCCTGGTAATTCTGGATTTAATACCAGAATGTCATCTTGCAAAATTTGAATCAGATCTTCTTGGTGGTCCTCGTGATGAAATTGAGTTAGATTTGTTTTAAAAATGCGATTAAAGATCTGAATATTTTTTTTTGATATTTTTGAATAGTTTAATTGTCCAGTTAGAGAAAAAACAAAATCATTTTCTTGTATATCCAATGATAATGATGATTTATCAATATTTATTTCTGTTTTATTTATAATTTTTCGAGTCAGAATAAAACCACTAGTTGTTGGCAGTGAATGATATGTAACCGTAAAAAACTTATTTGATGAGGAAAAAATTGCTTTTCGATTTAGGTCAAAATAATCATCAAAAATAAATGCAATCTTTTCAAAAGGATTTAAGTTAGTAGAGGATCGATGCTCTGACTCAAACCCTGAGATTTGATCGTATAATATAGTTTTTTGTCCATCAGCAGTTACCAAGTAATCATTTAAAACCGAAAAAGAATAAAAATCTGGGTGTTTTTTTTGATAAAAAGTAATTCCGTATTCGAATGGTTCAATACAATAATGACCAACTCTAACACTTTTAACTGTGCTAGGCAAAATTAAACCAAAAATTGCTACTAGCAGTATACAAACAACCAATGCAGATATTAACAAAGAATAGGCAATCCCTCTACACTGGTCATTTTTATCCAATTTACGTAGTATCATACAAATACAGTTGGTCCCTCAATTTCATGAGGGACCAAAAATACTATTAACCATTACTAATTACCTGAAATTATTGACTCCTTTGTTGGATAATCATATCTTCAACCTTTTCTCTTTCAATGCGATTTTTTCCAAGTGAATCATCATCAGTTCCTATTCTAAAAGAAGCTCCACCTTCTCCATCCTCACTAGAAGCTTCCACAACAGAAACTGTAACTGCAGTTGCGTAGTTATCTTGGTAAAAGATCTCTTGACTAGGTAATTCAATAGATAGGTCACCTTTGTCAGAAAGTCTTGCCTCAATAGTTACTTCATCGAACTCTTTGCCTTGAGAGGCAACTGTTTCATCGTTAGGTATCTGGTATAAGACTTTAACTGGTGCAAAAGGATAGCCATTTATATGAATAGCAGGTCGATACACGTCATCTGGTGAGCTAAGAGTGTCTACGTTTGGATTGAGAGCAAAAGAGATAGTAACATGTCCTTCAGTTGCTTCAGGTATCAATCTTGATCTAATGATCCCAGCCCCCTCTCCTGGATTAGTATAAATTACAACATCTTCAGTTTCTATTGGGGCTACTGCCACTGAGTATGACCCTGGTTGTAATGCTTCAACCTCAACCAAATCACCTTCAGGGGTACGCATAGAGGGGTTCAATCCCCGTTCTAAATCGACTTGGCTAGCATATATTCCAAAAGGATAAGCAAATACTTGAGGATAAGCTAACACAACATCAGGATCGTAGCCATTTATTTCTGCCCACGACCTAATGGATTGAGCCAAATCTGAATAGCGATTATCAACTTCAACCTGGTCATTAAGAGATGGAGGCAACATAACACGGTGATAGACTGCAAATGTATAGTTACCTACTGCTTCAGCATGCGCAGTTGACTCCCCTTCTGTACTTGGTAAATATGGAGTCCTCCAAGCAGGAGTAACTTGCGGCAAATCTTCATGGGTAAAAACCGTGATTTCAGGACGACAAAGCTGAGCTACTTCCTCATCAGCATCATCAAGATCTAAATGAGCCATTGTATTCCAAAGAACATAGTCGTAGTCTACTACAGAATCCCTATAACTTTCGGGCACGGACGTTTCTACAACAACTCTGCTTTTATTGATTTTTGCAATTAACTCTTGGTCAGTTAGAGTCTGATCTTTGCCCAATAAGGTAGATGCTAATTTCAGTATATTTACAATGTTTTCTTTTGACATAAGTGTAAATAGTATTTTATATTGTTATTTTGTTCTTCTTTGATTACTTTGTAATTAAACTTTATAAGACTTGAGACATTATAATATAATTTTCTTTATTTTGCAATAATTATTAGTTACTTTTATTTAAAATATTAAAAAAAAAGTTGGATATATAGAGCTTTCCTATTTTTTGCCAACTGTAATTTTTTATTATTTTATTTTTATTTAATGAAATGTTATCGGTCTTTAATCTCATAAGATAATCAGACAATTCATCATATGTACAAAATGTATTGATAGTTTTAGTAAAAGGAGAGGAGGACCAAT
>CAZMMR010000006.1:0-23297 GCA_964567445.1 uncultured Pseudomonadales bacterium | reverse complement strand
AGGTAATTTGTGGATGGAAGGATATGAAGGTTGGGTTTTTGAAGATGAACCGCCTGAATCAGGAAGTGTAGAAACAGTTGCTTATGATTTTTGGAGTGGTTATAGTGATTGGTCGGCAGAGTGGGAGTATGATACTCAACAAGATGTATTTCTAAAGTCAACTGGTGGTCAGCCTCACACCGATTTAAACAATGGTAAAAGATTAAAAGCTGCCAACGTAATTATTCTCAAGACAGTTGAGGAAGGCCCAATCAACGAATTAAGACACATGCTGTACCGAACAACTGGCACTGGTGATGCTTTGATTTTTAAGCACGGTGATGTTGTCGAAGCTAATTGGAGTAAAATGACCCGTACTAGTGAACTTGAATTTACTGATGGTCGTGGACGTCCGGTAGAATTGGCTCGAGGCCCAATTTGGATTAGTATTGTCGGTCTGGGCACAGAAGTTGTCTATTAACTGCTTTTATATTCACTCAAACAGTTTTTGCTGCTTGCATCTAGCGCTAGTTCTTCGTAAAATTTGAGTACAAAATATTTTCAAAAATGTATTTGTTTGGCTAAAGTAGAAAAAATATCAATCACTACCACATAAATTTTATGGCCGATCTTCAAGACTTAATGATATCTAGAGTTAGAGTTGAAATGCTTGAGTTATTCTTTCTCAATCCTGAAGAGATGTATTATGTCCGCCAAATTACCAGGAAAATCAATGAGGAAATTAATGCTGTCCGTCGTGAACTAGAGAGAATGCTCGGGGCTGGCCTTCTTAAAAGTGAAGAGCGAGGTAATCGTCTTTATTATTATCTTAATGATCGCTATCCTTACTATCAGGAGTTGCAGCAAATGGTTGTTAAGAGTAGTGGTTTAGGTAAGAAAATTAGAAAAAAAAGAAGAAAATTAGGGCAGTTAGCTTTTGTTATGTTTTCTGGAAAATATGTCAGTGGCCAACAACCGGTCCAGGATGAAGTTGATATGTTGATTATTGGTGAAGTAGTTTTACCAGAGCTACAGGCTTTAGTAAAAGGAGAAGAGAAAAACATAGAGCGTGAGCTGAACTATGCCGTTTTTTCATTAGAGGAATTCGATTTTAGAAAAACTAGGCGCGATCCTTTTGTCATGGACATTCTCTATGGCAGTCGTGTCATGGTTATCGGTAGTGAGGTTGATTTTGTGCATAGAGAGGTTCCGGGACTTAGTCGGTAAATATTTTCCCTATTAAATTCAACATGACTCAAAAATATAAAATTTTAATTACAACTATTGTTGTTTTTTTACTGTCTGCTTATGTGGCGGTTTATGAATTGTTACCTGCTGTTGCTCGTTTAGACTTTTATATTTTGGGAAGACGAGTTAACCCTCAATTCCAGTTAAAGCGTGGCTTAGATATTCAAGGTGGAATGCAGGTTGTTTTGCAGGCCGATATGAGCAATATTAAAGCTGAAAATCAAGAGCAAGCTATTACTGCTGCCAAGGAGATCATTTATCGCAGAGTGGATTTATATGGAATTAATGAACCGCGCATACAGACATCTAAAACAGGAGATCAGTATCGAATAATTGTTGAATTGCCTGGAATTCAAGATCAGCAACAAGCTTTAGAGTTAGTAGGCAAAACTGCTCAACTAGAATTTAGGTTGCAAAAACAAGATGTCTCCCCAGCTGCCACTCAATCAGCTACTGCTTTTTTAGATAGTTTTGAAGCGACCGATTTAACAGGGCAAGATTTGGCGCAAGCCCAACTTAGTTTTAGTCAGCAGACAGGAGAGCCAGTTGTAGCTCTCGAATTTACCTCTCAAGGAAGAGGAAAATTTGCAGATATTACTAAAAATAATCAGGGTCAAATTTTAGGTATATTTATCGATAATCAGCCTGTTACTACTCCAGTTATCAATGACCCAATTTTAGATGGCCGGGCCATTATTAGCGGTGCTTTTACTGTAGATGAAGCAGAGAATACCGCTATTCAGCTTAATGCTGGAGCATTGCCAGTGCCAATCGAAGTTATAGAACAAAAAGCAATCGGTGCCACTTTAGGCGAGCAATCGGTGCAGCAAAGTGTTACCGCCGGATTAATTGGTTTGGGTTTAGTAATGTTGTTTATGATTTTGTACTATGGAGGTCAAGGATTGGTGGCCAGTGTGGTTTTGGTTGTTTACGCGGCATTAACAGTTGCTGTTTATAAGTTATTTGGTGTGACTTTAACTCTCCCTGGGATTGCTGGATTGTTGCTTTCGATTGGTATGGCAGTAGATTCCAATATTTTAGTTTTTGAGAGAACTAAAGAAGAATTGCGAAGAGGATTGCCATACAAAAAAGCGATGGAGCAAGGTTTTGGCAAGTCTTGGGATGGGATCAAAGATGCTAATGTTGCTACTATCATGACAGCTTTGGTTTTGATTAATCCTCTCAATTTTCAATTTTTAAACTCAAGTGGTTTAGTTCGTGGTTTTGGTTTAACCTTACTCATTGGAGTCGTGATCAGCACCATTACCGGTGTTTTCATTAGCCGTAATTTTTTACGGATTGCAGCGCCGCTTTTTGAACGCTGGCATTATTTTAAACATAAAGGAGACCAACAATGACAATGACTGTTGTTTTTGACATGCACCAGACAATTTATTGCAGAAAGGATTTGAGTTCAGGCGAAGTCAAACAAGGTAAAAAAGCAATTACTGCTATGCCGAAGGCTATTGAAACCTTTCTTGATTTTTATGAACAGGGATACAAAATTGTTATTATTTCCTCATCAGTCATTCAGGCTTCTCGGCAGAGGCTAGAGTATTTATTTCAAGAACATGGGCTTTCAGCAAACAAAATCAAAGAAATCTTCGCTGACATCGATATTTTAACTAGTCAGTATTACGGTAGTAAACACGATTCGGACTGTTGGCAGCAGGTGATGCAGCCCTACCAAAACATTGAATATATTTTTGAAGACGGAGAAAATAAATTGCAAGCAGCAGGTGAGGCAGCGCGAGCTTTAGATAGCGATCCAGAGCTTTACACCAGCATTAGTGAATTTAGTCAAGATTTATGAATATAATTAAAAACAAAAACTGGTTTTTTGCTATTTCTTTATTGTTACTTATTCCTAGCATTGTTGCTTTAGCTTTGTGGGGTTTAAAGCCCAATATCGATTTTACTGGTGGTTCATTATTGGAGGTTAAGGTTGTTGGCCAGAAACAGCTTACTCCCCAAAATATAAAAAAAGAGGCAGCGATAACTTATGACGTTGATCAAATTCAAGCTACAGCCGACAACCAATTTTTATTGAGGGGGGAAGAGATTAATAATGAGAAGAAAGAGCAAGTTTTAGAACGGTTGGCTCAGTTAGGTGAGGTGACTGAGATTAAGTTTGAAACAGTGGGGCCAATTTTAGGTCGAGAATTAATTCTTAAAACAGTTAATGCCATAATTTTGGTAGCAGCGATCATTATTATTTATGTATGGTCGCAGTTTAAAGATATTAAATTCGGTGTCTGTGCTATTTTAGGTATGTTCCATGACTCCCTTATTTTATTAGGGGCTTTTAGTATTTTAGGCCATTTCTGGCAAGTAGAAGTCGATGTTTTGTTTGTAACAGCTTTATTAACCACCCTCTCATTTTCTATTCATGACACCATTGTCATTTATGATCGCATAAGGGCTTTGCGTCGGAAAGAAAAGCGACTATCTTTTTCTCAGGTTGCAAATTTAGCAATTTTAGAGACATTAGCTCGGTCGATCAACAACTCCCTAACTATTATTTTTATGTTGCTTGCACTGGTTGTGTTAGGGGGAGTGACCATTAAGTGGTTTAGTGTCGCTTTGCTGATTGGAGCTGTAGCCGGTACTTACTCCAGTACTTTTACTGCAGTACCGCTACTAGTGTTGTGGGATGAGATTAAAGCTAGGACAAGCAAAAAGTAGTTTTTATTATCTTTTTTGCGATAGCATCTGTTTGGCTTCTTGTAAAAGTTTTTGCTTTTGATTTAGTTCCGGGTTCTCCAGCACTTTTTCTAGTAAGTTATCTAAGATATCACCGATCAGTGGTCCTGGTTTCATCCCTAATTCATTAATCAGATCCTGGCCATTAATGTCTAGATCAGTCACGGTTAAAGGCTGATTAAGTTGTTCTACGATTCTTTGTTTTAACTCCTCTAAACGCCAGCTAGTTTTACGAGCGCCGCTCCCCAGGCGATCGCCTTCCCTTAAATCTAGGATGTCATCAATATTGGCTAAACCGACTCTCTTAATCAATCTGCGAATGGCAGCATCGGTGTGATAGGGTTGATAGTAGAACATGTGGTAGCGTACCAACTCAAACAATCTTTGTCTTTGGTCATTGGACAGTCTGAGTCTCTTAGCAATCTTATCTGCCATTCTAGAGCTAACTATCTCATGATTGTAAAAAGTGATTTGGCCATTTCTAATTCTTTTGGTGGCTGGTTTACCAATGTCATGCAGCAAAGTCGCTAGCTTTACAATGGGATCCTGAGACGGGCAGTGTTTTGTAGCTGCCAAGGCATGAGTCCAAACATCAGTATCATGGTGGCCGCCTTGTTCAACTCCCTTAGCTTCTTGTAACTCAGGCATGATATGATCCAACAGCTTTGTTTTATTAAGGAGTCTGATTCCTCTATCGGGTTGATTGGTGACAAGCATTTTTAAAAATTCTTGCCTAATTCTTTCCCAACTAATTTTCTTGATCAGGTTACTATGGTGTCCAATAGCAGCTAAAGTTAGGGGTTCGACTTCAAATTCTAGTTGGCAGGCTAGACGAATGGCTCTTAACATTCTGAGCGCGTCCTCTTTAAATCTTTCATCTGGGCTGCGGACAGTCCGAATAATTTGATTGGCTAAATCGATCAAACCTTGATGATTATCAACTAGTTGATAATCGTTGGCGCCGATGGTGGTGACGCTGTTGGCAATTTCTTTATTATTAAAATACTCTTTTAAAAAACTTTGTTTAACAGTTAGAGCTAAAGCATTAATGGTAAAATCTCTTCTTTCTAAGTCTTGTTCGATAGAATCTCCCCAGTTAATTTTATCTGGCCGCCTAAAGTCAGAGTAAACCCCCTCAGAACGATAGGTAGTAATCTCGAAAGGTGGTGGATTATTTTTGTGAGGGGATTGTTGTTTGTGCTGAAATTGCTCAACTTGTTTTTGTAGAGACTGGTGAATTTTAGAAGCCTGTGCCAAATTGATTAAGCTGTCTTGATCATGAGTTACGCCTAAATCAACAGCCAAATTTTTATCAGGCAAATCAAAACCCTTAGCCACCATTTCTGCTAGTAGGCGCTTGTAAGCAATCCCTACCATTCCAAAATCATTAGTATAAAAACTATCGTCGAAAACATCTTGTATCTGCTGAGGAGTGGCGTTAGTGGTAAAATCAAAATCGGTTATTTGCAAACGTTGGCCTTTGTTTTGTAAGCCATTAAAGGCATTAATTAGTAGGTCGCGTACGGCTCCACCTACTAAGTAGGCTTCAAAGCCAGCTGCTTTGAGTCGCCAGAATATATATAAAACTTCAAATGGTATTTCTAATTGCTCATTCATACTTTGATTATAACAACTTATGCATAGCCCAGATAGGAATATAGTTGACCATTCACAGTTTAGTGTTGGTTGTTTAAACTTAATTAGATGAAATGGAATATTTTAAACTCTCAACAACCTAGTTCCACTCAGGAGTTATTGCAATTAATTCTCGACAATCGCAACATTGAAAATCCTGATTTATTTTTTAATCCTACTGAGCCAGAGGATATTACTCCCAAGCTAGTTGGTATTGATCAAGAGCAACTACGATTAGCAGTAGCTCGTATCAAACAAGCGGTTGCCGCTAAGCACAAGGTAGTAATTTTCGGAGATTATGATGCTGATGGCATTACTGCTGCTAGTATCATTTGGCTAACACTTAGCCACATGGGCTTAAAGGCACAACCTTTTATTCCAGACCGACATAAACATGGATATGGGATATCGATTAGGGCTTTGCAAGAAATTGTGGCTACAGATAAGCCAGATCTTATTATTACTGTCGATAACGGCATTGTGGCGCACAAGCCTTTAGAGTGGGCTAGAGAACAAAATATTGATGTTGTAGTAACGGATCATCACCAGCCCGAAGATAAACTGCCTCCAGCTAAGGCAATTGTGCATAGTACTAGGGTTTGCGGTGCTGCGGTTGCTTGGTTGCTAATGAGGCAGTTACAGCCTGATTTTTCATTAAACTTAATTGATTTAGTGGGTATAGCCACCATTACCGATCAAATGCCGCTCATTAATGTCAATCGCAGTCTAGTCATTGCTGGCCTTAATTACTTACAGCAGACACAGAAAGCTGGGCTAAGAGCTTTATATGATGTGGCAAATATTAATCCGAAGCAAATTACTAGTTATACTGTTGGATTTGTAATTGGGCCTAGAATTAATGCAGCTGGTCGGATTAGTCAGGGTATTGAGGCAATGCGGCTTTTGTGCACTGCTCGTTTTTCAGCAGCAAAAAAAATCGCAAAAAAATTAGAGAAGACCAATCAAGAACGACAAGCTTTAACAAAAACTCAGCTAGATATAGCTCTCGAGCAAGCTCAAGATCAGTTACAGCAAAACTTAATTATCACTGCCTCCGAACAATTTCATGAGGGCATAATTGGTTTAATTGCTGGCAAAATTACAGAAAAATTTTATAAGCCAAGCATCGCTCTCGCTCTTGAAGGAGATCAAGCCAAGGCTTCTGCGCGCTCGGTATCAGGAGTTGACATTACGAAGTTAATTCGTACGCAACAAGATTTACTCTTAAGTGCTGGCGGTCATAAACAAGCTGCTGGCTTTAGTTTAAAGGTCGAGAATTTACAAGCGGTTCGAGACAATTTGCAACAGCAGGCATTGGAGACAGTATCGCATGATAGTCTAGAACCTAAGCTCAAAATAGACTTGATGCTTCCCGATCGATTTTTAAATTTAAAAACAGCAAGAAAAATCAATGGCTTAGCTCCATTTGGCATAGGCAATAGCAGCCCTGTTTTCGCTCTTAAAAAAGTTAGAGTGGTGCAAACAGTTGCAATGGGGCGTGACAACAACCACCTTCGTCTATTGATTAGAATTAATGAAGGTGACTATCAGACACTAACAGCTATTGGTTGGAATATGGCTGAAAAGGCAGAAAACCTGAAAGAAGGAACCGAAATTGATATTGCTTTTAGTCTAGACATCAATCATTGGAAGGGCAATACCAAGTTACAGTTAAAGCTCAAAGATATTAAGCTTTGATTTATCTGAAGACTCCTATCCAGATCTGATCGCCGATAAGTGTCATTGGGCTGTAAATGATAAATTGCAAAGAATGCTGATAGCTAGCAGTTAGAATTTTTTCTGCTCCAACAGTTTTAACCTCTATTAAAGTAATATTTTTTCTTTGTCCATTTTTATATTGGAGCGTAGCCTGACTGCCAATATTAAGTTGTTGTAGACGATTGGTTAAAGCTAAATTTGCTCGCAGATAAGTCTGCTGGCTTTGGTTAAGGTTAATTTGTTGCAATTTGTATTGCGGTAAAAAGCCAGTTAATTTTTTCTTGTCGTCTTTAACTACCACAAGAAAATCTGTAAACTCTACGTATTTAATCGAGCTATTTTCGATATTTTGCTGATTATTGAAGAGATTACTACTAGCTGCCAGTGAATCAGGAGAGCGGAAGACAGTGATGCCAATTCCAACTCCTAGACCTAAAGCAATAGTCATGCCTAGTAGAGCATGGTTATAGGTGATGGTGTTAAGGGCAGAAATAACAAAAGACAAAAAATTCCACAATTGAATTAAGATTTTTTTAATAACCTGGTTAAGATTAATGTCGATAATCCACTCTTGGTCTTTTTTCCTAATTTCAATCATAATAATATATATTATATCAGAAGTGATCAAAGACTAAAGCCAAAAGACTAAAGCTATGAGGGGCTCTATAAGTCGCCATGAAGGATAGAAGCAATCACAATTAAAAAACCCCGATTGTATCAATCGGGGTTTTAAGGACATTGGAAATTAAGGTTAATTTAACAATGCGTCAATTTTATTAGCAAAGTTTTCATAGGGAGCAGCTCCAGCTAGGAAATCATACTCACCATCATCAGAAACTAATACAAACCCAGGTGTTCCGCGGACTCCAGCCTCTTGACCGCCTTTAAGATCTGCGGCAACTTTATCAGTCATCTCATCACTTTCAACACAGCTTTCGATTTGATTGCGGTTGGCGCCAATTTCACTCACTAAGCTATAAACATTCTCCATTTCGCCTGCTGAACTATCTTCAGCTAAGCGAGTAAAGAGCTCGTCGGTGAATTGCCAAAACATATCTTGACTTTCATATGAACCAATGCATTCGCTTATCTGCGCAACAGTACGAGCGTCTGGATGAAGGGCATCTAGCGGGTAGTGTCGGTAAACCCAAGCTACTTGTCCTTGATACTCTTCCATGATTTTTTCGATGGTTGGATGAGCTTTGTTACAGAATGGGCATAGGTAGTCTGAGTATTCAATAATTGTTACTGCTGCGTCTTGTGGGCCCCGAATGAAATCTTCCTCCGTTACTTGTGGAGTATTTTTAAGTTGGGCCTGTTGATTGGCAGCATCATTAGCATTGGTATCTGCTGCTGGCTTGTCGCTTTCGGCGGCAACCGGCTTAAGATCGGTCTTACTTCCTAAAATTTTATTTTCTTTCCACATAGAGCCGAAGCTGAAACCAGCAATAAAGACAGCTGTAATGAGAAGGAGCATGGTAAAATTCTCATTAACAAAGCCGACAAAGCTTGCGAAAGAAAAGTTGTTCTTTTTAGCCATAATTTCTTTCTAGAGTAATTAATATTTATTAAGTGCTAATAAATTGGTAAATTAAGTGGCGTATCTAAAATTTAAGCATACCATATACATTTATACAATATGAATCAATCTCAACGCTGTTGGCTAGCTTACGAAAAAAATCAATTAATAACAGCCGGATATGGTTTAAATAATTTAGATCGATTCGGTTGGCAGCCTGTAGAATATATTACTGGATGGGCGCATTTTTACTCTCGGCGCTTTGCTGTTAATGAGCATGTCTTAATACCAAGAATGGAATCTGAACATTTAGTTAAATTAGCGTTAGATCAAATTAAAAATTTACAAAAAAATAATTCCGAAACTCAAAGAGTGGTAATGGCTGATGTTGGTACTGGCTCTGGAGCGATTGGTCTATCTATCTTTTTGGAGTCACAGCAAATGATGCCCGCCACCAATATCGAATTAATTCTAAGCGATATTAGTAGAGATAGCCTTTTAGTAGCAGCAGATAATTGCCGACAATTAGTGGGGAAGAATTACCAGTCAAACATTAAGCTTATTAACTCTGACCTATTGCAAGCTTATCCTCAGCAACACATAGATATTATTATTGCCAATCTGCCATATATTCCTAGTGCTTTCCTATCGGAACTGCCGCTGTCGGTAATTAATTTTGAGCCGCAACTAGCTTTAGATGGCGGACCAGACGGTTTAAGATTAATCAAGAGATTAATCTCGCAAGCGCTGCCTTCTTTAAAGGACGATGGTTTGTTGTTGTTGGAAGTAGACGAGCGCTCTGAAGTTAATAGGAAGTCATTAGCTTTGCCTGAAGATTATAGTTTTATAATTATGCCGGATCAGTTTGAGCGCCAGCGTTTTCTTTTAGTTGCTCGTAGTCTCTCCCAGCTTAGGGATTTAGCAGACCAAGTTTAAAGAATCTAGCGGACCAAGCCTAGGGATCTAGCAGACTCAGCTTAGAGATCTACCTGGACAAATTTATACCTTTAGTTATTAGATGTTTGCCATCATAATAATGACTATGAAAAAAATCTTAAATCTTTCCAAAAAAATAGGACGATTGTTAGTTAGAATATGGAAAGGTCTAGCATTAGCTTTGGGTTCATTACTTCTTTTTCTAATGTTAGTGATTATCGTTTTCATTATTGCTGTTGACGGCAGTGGTTCTAGTTGGGAAGCAAAAACTACACTCAGGAAGGGTAGTGAGCAGCAGATTGCTTATGTTAAACTTTATGGCGAGATTGTCCAGATGAGTGATGATTCTTTGTTAGGATTCAACCCTTTTGTTATCACTCCTAGTCGGGCGCGAAGAGTTTTTTCACACTTAGAAAAAGCAGATCCAGTTAAAGCAGTGGTAATAGAAATTAATAGTCCGGGCGGCTCAGTAGCTGCCAGTGAAGAGGTTTATCAGCAAATCAAGAAGTTGGCCCAGGTTAAACCGGTGGTGGTCCATTTTGCTGATGTAGCTGCTTCTGGTGGTTATTATATTGCCTTACCTGCAGACAAGATTGTGGCTAACATTCCCAGTTTAACCGGATCGATTGGTGTCATTGCTTTTAACCCCAATCTCTCGGGTTTGTATGACAAGCTAGGAATTCAAATCGAGACTTATCAAACCGGTCCTTACAAAGATTTAGGATCTCCCAACCGTTCCGCTACGCAAGCTGAAAAAGAAATAATGGATAGCGTCATCGCGGATTCTTACCAGCTGTTTGTGGATCGGATTGTACAAGAGCGCGGCTTAGAAGAAGAGCAGGTTTTAGCATTGGCAGATGGCCGAATTTATTCTGGTCAGCAGGCAGTAGATAATGGTTTAGTTGATGAGATTGGTGATTTAGATCATGCATTTAACCTGGCACGGCAGTTAGCCGAGCTTGATGATCCTAGTATTATTGAATATCAGACTGGACCAGGAATTTGGGCTGGTCTTTTAAGTAGTAGCAGCTTACAGTTACCCTTAACCGCCAATCTCACTCAAGACATCATGCCTCCCAAAATGGGTTTATATTATCTGTGGAGAAATTAGTTATAGCCGTGTATTGCGTTAATACTGTTTCTTTTCTTTGAAGAGGAGTCTTAGACTTACCAGCATGACTCCAATTGAGAGTAGGATGTGGCTTTCGATAAAAAAAATGCTCAGCATAAAGCCTCCGACCAATGGGCCAATAATTTGACCCAGACTGTTAATAGAGCTAGCCACTCCCATAATCGATCCCTGCTCTTGCTTGCTAACACTGCGAGAAATATCACCCATCATTAGTGGTCTGGTTAAACCAGTTCCAGCAGCAAAAAACAAGACAGCTAATAATAAAAATTGCCAGCTGTTACCAACGGCACTGAGGATCAGGCCAATAGTCATGCTAATGACTCCAATCCTCTCCAACCTTCTTTCGCTGCTTATTCTAATTAATTTAGGTAAAAGAAAACCTCGGATAATGATGCTGATGGCGCCAACCATTGTCAAAGCAATGCCAATTTTTTGTGGATTGATACCGACTTTCTGATTGGCATACAAAGAGAAGTTGCTCGCCCACAAAACATGAGCCAGGACATAGGCGGCAAACTCCACCAATTGCTGTCTAATCTGAGGCTGACTTGTGTATTTTTTAAGTTGTTGCCAATCAATAATTTTGATTTTTAAATTTGCCAATTGTTGTTTGTCGTCACTTTTGACTGTTTCTGGTAGAAGAAAAACTGTTAGCAAAATAGAAATAAAGCTCATACTAGCCGCTAAATAAGCGGGAACAGCGTAGTTAATTTGAGACAAAGTTCCTCCTAGCAGTGGTCCGACCATAAAGCCTAGGCCAAACGCCACTCCGCTTAAACCAAAAGCTTGACTGCGATTTTTTTTGTTGGAGATATCGGATAGGTAGGCTTGAGCAATGGTGCCGTTACTGCCAAAAAAACCATCGACAATGCGAGAAGCAAATAACATCCAAAGCTGATTGGATAATGCCAGAATGACAAAGCTAATTGTAGTTGACAGTTGAGATATGATTAATAGCGGTTTGCGCCCGTAAATATCACTCAATCGGCCGGCAATTGGAGCTGCAATAAACTGGAAAAACGAGAAGACAGTTAGCAACAGTCCCACCTGAAAAGCTGAAGCCCCCATTTCTTGAGCGTAGAATGGGAGAAATGGAAGAATGAGGGAAAAGCCTAGCACTTCCGTTAACAATATCAGCAGAATAATCCAATGTTGTTTAGTCCATTTCATAGTTTAAGCCAAAAGTTATCTTTTGCTGACGGCAGTAATAAGAAGTTGTAATTTTTTTAAAATAGATTTGTTGCAAAATATATGATCCCGGGCCAGGATTCGAACCTGGAATAACTGTTCCAGAAACAGTGGTGATGCCATTTCACTACCCGGGAGTAATATGAATGTTAAAACCTCAAGAACGATATATTATAGCATAACTGATTAAATGCTCTATCACACTGCGGTTCATAGAGCCGTTATAAGTTCGCAGTGGCATTCGAACATGATTGTTAAATTCAAGATTTTCTAAAGATTGCAGTTTTACAATCAAGATACATGTTAGAAAAAGAGCATAAGATTATGATCTTAGAAGACGATCGCTCTTTAGCTCATACTCTCCAGACCCTTTTGCACCAGCAGTTACAAGCCCAGATTAAATGGGTTAGTCAAGTTCAACATGGGGTTAATCTATTAGATCAGGAAACGTTTGACATTATTATTGCAGATTGGATTTTAGGCTGTGATTGTGGCTTAGACGTGGTTTATTATGCTAAACAGTTTCATCAGCAAACAAAAATATTAATGCTAACTCAAAAAAATCAAGTTACCAATCGTCTGCAGGCCTATCGTTTCGGCGCAGATGCTTACTTGCCAAAACCATTCGACACCAAGGAGTTGTTAGTGTTGATGCGCAAACTATTAGCTTTCTACAAAACTCCGAGCAGCAAAGTAATTAAGCTGCACCAACTGCGTTTATATCCAGAACTAAGTAAATTGGTAGTAGCCGGAAACGAAATAGATTTAAGACCAAAAGAAACAAAGATTCTTGAACTGCTTATGATTAACAGTCCTGTCATACTTAGTAAAGAAAAAATATTAAATCTAATTTGGCCCAATCTCGATCATAGGCCACATCACAATACGGTAGAGGTTTATATTAGGCGTATCCGGCGTAAAATGGGCAAATATGCCTCATACTTAAGAAATAAACGCTGTTGTGGTTACTATTTAGACAGCGGCAACAAACAATGAATGGTGGTGCCTTTAGGAGGATGGGATTCAATTTTAAATTGACCTGAAAAATGGTTGTTGATAACCTGTTTTACAAACTCTAAACCAGTTCCGAACTTAACTTGTTGATCATTATTCTGATTGGAGACCTGGTAGGGAATAGGTTTATCTTGCAGGCAATTAAAGCCTTTACCGCCATCAGCAATTTTGATACATATCTCTTGTTTTTTTCTTTTAGCCGATAAAACCACCAGCTTGTTAGCTACATGTTGTTGATACGATTGAAAAGCATTGTTGAGCAAGCAGATGAGAACCTCTTGAAAGTAAATTTTGTTGCCTGTAAGTTGTAACTGTCGATCTATTTTGATGAATGGGATTAATTGCCCACTCTGATTGGGTCGGGGGCATAAAGCTAAAACTTCTTGAATTGCTTCCTTTAGTAAAAATTTCTTTTGCTGGGTGCGTAAATGAGTTTGGTTCATGACATTTTTTAAATATTTGGCGGATAGTAAGGCTCTGTGCAAGTAATACTGATTATTAGATTTTTGATACTCTGTTTTTATGTTTTGATCTAGTAACTTCAGATTAATGATAATGTTGGTGATTGGGGTAGCACTGGCGTGGCGTAGGATTCTAAGACTGGAGAAAAACTTTTGCTGATGATTGAGGTTGTTGCTTAGCGACATACAATCACTATAGCCAACAAAACTTTAAAAAATCTTTAAAATGGAAAACTACTAAAAAGACGTTAATCTTTTACCATGTCTGTCACATCCCACACTTGATGGCAAGGAGCGTTAAAGGGGCGACAATACTCACTCAAAAGTGTAGCTTGTTTTAGATCTAGTTGCAAGCGATGGCTGTTACCAACCAATAACACTTTTTGATATTGATTTGCCATTGTTTTATGTTGAACCTCAATTGTTTTAATAGGATAACCGATGCCAGTAATATTAATATTCTCTACGTTAGTCTGATGTAAATACATCAAAAGACCATCTGGTAAAGTACCAAAATACCCCTCTGACAAAACTAAGACTCTTTTATTTCTAGAAATTTCTCGCACTAACTCTATTGTTGGTTTTACTCCATAGCCTGCCGACCAAGAGGTTAAATATTGGACTTGATCAGCCGCTACAAAAGGAATGCGACTCACATCTGTGACATTAAAATAGATGAAACGACCAGAGCAAATAATGGTAATTGCCATCAGACTGTTGGCTGCGATCTTTAACCAAAGAGACTTTTTGCGTAGTTGCTGCCAGCTAATAACTGCGGCCAGAGTGACAAAAATAGAGACTGGCAAAATATAGCGTGGATAAAGAACACGCGCCATTAAGAACATCGGTCCAGCAAATCCAAGCCAGGCTAAATGTAAGGCCAAAACGGTTCTTGCTTTTTTAGTAAATAGACCAGCCACACTCAGTAATAATAGCGGCCAAGTTAGGTATTGCCCTAGATAATTTAGATAAGTGCTAATACTTGGCAGTGTATCTTGCCACTTCCCTTGTAGAAAGATTTCTTGCCAAGAAAATAAAAAGTCATTACCGCGGTTAAACAATTGGCCAAAAGCTGGATGAAGTTTCAGAAGTAAGAATATTCCCAAGCCTATCATTATGGTTAAACTGGCAAGAGTTAATGTTTTAAACCGTTGGAATAGCGACGCATGGCGACTGACGATAATAAATGCCACTAGAGCTGGAATATATAGTAGGGCGGGTATCTTAGTTAGCATGCTTAAGCCAAAGAAGAAGCTAGAACCAACAACGGCTAACGCAACCTCTTTTAAGTTCAAAGGTTGCTTAATACTCATTTTTAGTTTTGCTGTAATCATCATTAAAAAACTAAGCGATAATAACAGAGTGAGTAGGCTATCCATTAAGGCCATACGATGATGAAAGTAGAAAAAAGGCAAAATGCTAGTTAACAGCATTGTTAGCCAGCGGCTTTGCTTTTGTTTAGTAAAAACATAAGCTAGCTGTCCCATAACTACCACCTGAATTGCACCTACTAGCACCGACAACAAACGGCCAGCTAATAGCTGATTTTTAATGACAAATTGCCATGGAACCAACAGCCAAATAAAGAGCGGCGTCTTACCATCGTTTAAAGGAAAAAAAAGATACTGCTGCCAGTCATCAATAATCAGTTGTGCCCAACGAATATAAATGGCTTCGTCAGCAAAAACTGGCAGATTAGTTAATTTAATTAAGTGAAGAATAAGATAAAGGACTATTATTGTAGCTGGAATTAGAAAATTTTTGCTGTTTCTTTTTTTCATAAGCTCATCATGTAGTATAGCTTGTTATTTATCTGTTTTGGCAAGTTTTAAAAGCCGCTTCATCACCAGCGCTAACATCGTCCACAGCGGTGCTGACCAAGTAATTATTTTCTGTCTCATGATTATCTGTGAATTATACTGATTCTCTTTTATCCATGGTATATAGCGCAGTAGACTTGTAAAACTAAAAGCAATCAGCAATTGTCGCCACCACTCAATTGTAATTAACGGTAACCACACTAAACTCCAAGTTAAATACCAAGGATGAAACTGCTGGGAGCGTGTAGTCAGTAAAGGTAAAAACATTAAACAGGAGGCAATGAAAGGCCAATGATTATAAAGCCACTCTTTTGTTGCTTCTAAACCAATTTTTTTAAGTAAGTGATTAATTTGTAGTTTCAGTAGGCAAACATGTTCTAAAAAAAGTAGGATCCAGATTGGTATGAGAGCTAGCGAAGCCAATTTTATGGAAATGGAAAAGGCTAGTAATATGATTGAGCTTACAATTATTAGCAAGCGGTTCACGAAGGATTTCTTGATAAATTTGGTTTTAAACAGCATAGCTAAGCTAGAAAGAGCAAAGACCATCATCCACAGATCATTGTGACTGTTGCTCACTATCTCAATTAAGACTAAGGGGTTAAAGAAGGTTAAAATTAAATCATTAAGGTTAAAAGGTTTTTTGCTTACTTGTTTTTTTAAGTAAGCAATCAGTAGAACAGTCAGAATTAAGCTGAGTATGCTCCATAATCTAAAACTTAACCAAGTGGTTAAAAATTTTCCAAAACCAGAGAGGAAGGGGAGTAGGGATAGACCAGTCCAGCCGTACCCATAAGGAGCAGGGGTATGAATATTGTGCATGAAGCGTGTCCAAGGATCGCCGCTAAATTCGATGGCTGTTTGTACATGAGGATCAGCTTGATATTCAACCACCATTTTGGCATTAAAAATATAGTTAAAAACATCGTAAGATAAAGCGTTGTAGCTAAACAATAAGGGTAAAGCTAGCATCAGCAGTAGTATTAGATAGGTTTGCCACGAAAAACAAGTGTTTTGTTGTTGATTAAATTTGGCTACATTTTTTATCAGTAATAAGTAAGTGCCAAATAAGACACTAATTAGCAAGATAAAAACAGTGGTGGCTAGAGATCGATTGTTAAAAAACAGCTGCCACATCTGTTGCTGAAAAGAAACAAACCAACTTTGATTGATTAAAGTTAGGTTGGGAGCGGTTAAACCAAAACTAAAGCAAGTGTAGGCTGTTAGTAATAAAAAATAAAAAGTAAGTAGCTGCCAATTTTTTCTTAAAAAAATACTAACGCTAAGGTTTTTTGGCATGATAGCTAACTTATCAAAAATAACTAATGAAATCAGGAATATTTACCTTGAACTTCGACTAGCCTGATACGGATAATATCCTTCAGCATTCTCCAGCTGTCTTTAATAGGATTGACTCTATCGGTAGCAAAGTGCTCCCACCTAATTGGAACTTCTTTGACTTTAAAGCCAAATTTACGAGCTAAAAAAAGTAGCTCGACATCAAATGCGCCAGTAAAGGCATCATGCTGTGTTTGTTGCTGTCCATAAATCACAAGTTGTGGAAAGAGTTGTTGGGTGGCTGATTGTGAAAACAACTTAAAACCACATTGAGTGTCATAGATGCCAGGAACCGCCAATGTTTGGACAATGAGATTAAAAACCTTACCCATTAAATGCCTGTGCAGCGGCTCTTTATCTCTAAGAGCTCCGCTAATTTCTCGGGATCCGATGACAATGTCATAATCATTAGTAAAAGTCATTAACTTCTCGATTTCCTCAATGGGAGTCGATTGATCAAAATCGGTAAATAAACGCCACTGACCCCTGGCATCTAGCATTCCTGCAGCTACGGTTGGGCCTTTGCCGCGATGAGGATTGGCCTTAACTTTTATTTGCGGATAGTCGGCGGCAAATGACTGCAATGCTGCCAGTGTTCCATCGGTGGAACCATCGTCGGACAAAATAATTTCCCAGGAATATTGCTGTTGTTTTAGATATAAAACAACTTGATCTAAAACAGATCTTTGTAGATTCTGTTGCTCATTGTAAGCGGGAATAACGACGGATAAAAATGGTTGGTTTGACATAGAACTATCTTACTCAAAATAGAAGCAAATGTGAACAGCGCTGCTTGCGATAACTATTTATCCTTTCTTAAAAAGTAAATATCTGGCAACTCTTCATTTTTCAGCAACAAATCAACGTTTTTCTCTGGAAAGATTGTGATCTCATAAATTGGCAATTGCGTAACATCCTCTACTTGTTTTTGTTCATCAATAATAATTAAAGTGTCGGGGACGTGTCCCAAACCTTTTTTCTGCGGTGGTGTATCGGTGGTAGACAAGAAATAACGGTAGTTTTGTCCATAAAGATCTTTAGATTCGGAGAGTAACACTAAATCATACTTTTCCTTGCTGTCTAGTTTTTGGTAAATTTGTTTGGCAGTCTGCTGGACACGCAAATATGAATAATTGGGCGTCAGTGGCAGCTGTTGCATGTTGTGCTTAAGGAAAATACTGATAA
The DNA here is from genome assembly GCA_964567445.1 of uncultured Pseudomonadales bacterium. Lineage (GTDB taxonomy): Bacteria > Patescibacteriota > Microgenomatia > UBA1400 > PJMF01 > CAZMMR01. The sequence continues at coordinate 5,420 of CAZMMR010000006.1, read as the reverse complement.
AGGCGACTGGTATTAACCACAAGATTTTTTTAGATAAAAATTGGTAGAGGATTAAGCTGTAGATTAGAGCCGTGACAGGAAATAAATAAGCAATGTAGTGATTAAAAATTGTATGTTGATAAGCAGCGGTTCCTAAGATACCTACAAAAAGGTAAGTAGCTACTGTTAAATATGCATGATCTTGTTTTTGTTCTCTAAGACTTTTAAGTAACAGCCATAAGAAAATTCCTAAAAAAGTAATATTAAGAATGCGGTCTATTTGTCGGCTTTGGTTAAGGTTGTATTCAAACAAAATATGCATAGCTCGTCCCTCAGTTTCTTGAATGATACTAACCAGAGATTGAGCAAGTGATTGTTCTTGACTGGCAAAAGTCTTTTCTTTAAAGAGCAGACTTTTAAAAGCTTGGAAATTAAGTCCATCATGCTTAATATCAAACAAAACTAATGGAGTTAGAGAAAGCAAAAAGATGACTAGGCTAATGGCTGCTACCTTGATGGTTTTATTGATTTGTTTGTGTTCACGCCAGCGTTTAATAAGCTGATACAGCCACAGTAAGCCTGTGCTGATTCCAGTTAGGAGTGTTAAATAGTGAAGCTGAATTAGAATGCTAAAACATAAAGCAACGATCGGCCAGTACCGAGGTTTTTTGAGAGCCTTCCAATTAAAATAGATCATTGCTACCGACACTAAAGGTGCTAAATTTGGATTCCAGCTAAAGCGTGAAGTATCGATTGCTACAGCAGAAAAGCCTAAAAAAAAGCTAGCCAGCAGACCAACCTTATAATTGAACATTTTCTTTCCTAATAAATAAATTAAGAAAACGGCGGCAGTACTCAAAACAGCCACTGCATAAACTGGACCGAGGGCGCTGGGATAACTCAACCACAAAAAGGGGAGCATAAAGTAATAATAGAGTGGCCCTAAATACATGTTACCGACACTGGTCACTGGTCCAATAAAAACAGGATCAAGCTCTTTAAAGATTTGGGAAACGATTAATGCGTCTCGCCCTTGATCACCTTGGAACATGACAGTTTGAGGAATGCGGTACAAGCGCAAGAAACCCGCTATGACGGTAATGGCGACTGCTGCATACCAGTGCCAAGATCTATTTTTTAGCCACAAGAACAGTGTTTGTACCTTCTTTTGTAGCATATTATTTATTATCTTTTTTCTTCCAAATGAAGAAGTTATAAGCAAAGAAGTTCCAGAACATGCCGACTAAAATACCGGTGGCTGTAATTAACATGCCGGTGTCGATAGTTAAAGCAATAAGCGGCAACTGAAACAAGGGGAAAATACCAATATACTTGGATCCAAGTGCTCCCAAAATAATCTGAATTAGAATTGAACCACCGGAGCTAAGATTAAATTGAATAAATTTTGACAGCAACTGTTTTTGTTGAAGTTTGCGGTCAGCAAAAGTCCACATATTGCTTAATACAAAGTTAAGCATCACTGCTAATTCGATGGCTATGATGTGTGCGGGTAAATATGACAGTTTGAGTAGCTGGATGAGCAGTTGCTCAATGACAATCTGAGTAAAAGCGGAGGTACCGCCTACGATGACAAACTTAAAAATACGAGAGGATAGGAGTTCTTTCATTCTTACTTTCAGTAAATAAATAAGATTATTAATAATAAACTCTGGGCCAATTTTGCTTTGCCCAACAGTTCTATCTTTAAAATGAAAAGGAATTTCGGTTACTTTAATTTTATTTTTCAGGGCTTTGTGCAAAAAGCCAACCTGAAATGTATAGCCACTAAAGCGCTGATCGCGCATTTCTGGGCCAATTGTATTATAGACTTTTTTGGTAATGGCTCTAAAACCTGTGGTCCAATCGGCTACAGAAAAGTTAGTGAGGATGATTTTAATAACTAAGTTACCGACTACACTTAAAAATTTGCGGTGCAAGCCCCAGTCATCAGGAATACTACCGCCGGCAATATAGCGAGAACCAATTACTAGCTGGTAACCTTCATCAATTTTGGCCAGCATCTCGGGTATCTTTGTTGGATCATGGGATAAGTCGGCGTCAAACTCAAAGACGACATCTGCCTTCAAATCTTGAAAAGCATAATCCATACCATTTAAATAAGCGGCTCCCAGACCAGCTTTTTCTTTATTAACTAAAAGATGTAGAAATGAAAACTTATTTTGTAGTTCTTTAACTAGTTGGTAAGTTTTATCTGGAGAAGTATCATCAACAACTAAAGCTGTCATTTCCCAATCTTCAACCTTGGCAAAAATCTTTTCTAAAGCTTCTATTGTCTGGGTAATAATACCGCGCTCATTATAGGTAGGGATGATGACGGTGGCTCGTTTCATGTTTGGCTTTCTTTTTTAAGCTCTGCCTGGACCATTAAACTCACTAATTCTTGAAATGAAACAGATGGCTCCCAGCCAATTTTTTTCTTGGCTTTACTAGCGTCTCCAATTAAATAGTCTACTTCTGCTGGGCGGTCGAAGGCAGGGTTGTGTTTATGGACAGTCTGCCAATCTTTTATACCAACTTCTTTGCAAGCTAAATCTAAAAATTCACGAACTGAGTGAGTTTCGCCAGTGGCGATGACATAATCTTCAGGCTTATCTTGTTGTAGCATCAGCCACATAGCCTCAACATAATCTTTGGCAAACCCCCAATCACGCCTAGAGTCTAGATTCCCTAATTCGACATAATCTTGTTTACCCAATTTAATGCGGGCAACGGCATTAGCAATTTTACGAGTTACAAATTCTAGGCCACGGCGGGGTGATTCGTGATTAAATAAAATACCGCTGACAGCAAACAAATCATACGACTCGCGGTAATTAATGGTAATCCAATGACCATAAATTTTGGCGACGCCATAGGGAGAGCGAGGATAAAAAGGTGTCTCTTCATTTTGCGGAGTTTCTCTAACTTTACCAAACATTTCGCTAGAGCTAGCTTGGTAAAATTTGGCATTTGGTGCTCCCAAGCGTACGGCTTCGATCATTCTGGTGACACCTAATCCAGTTACTTGGCCTGTTAATACGGGCTGCTTCCAAGAAGCTTGAACAAAAGATTGGGCTGCTAAGTTATAAACTTCATCTGGTTTGACGTCATTGACCGCTCCAGTTAATGAGTGCTGATCGATTAAGTCTCCTGAAATAAGTTCGAGATGATCGTTATGAATAATATGTTTAATACGTGCAAAATTCTGTGTACTAGTGCGTCTAGTTAAACCATAAACACGGTAACCTTTTTCTAGTAAAAACTCCGCTAAATATGATCCATCTTGGCCAGTAATACCTGTTATAAATGCTTTTTTCATAGAGTTTCCGTTGTTTATTAATTAAATTCTTTGTCGATAATAATCTAGTGTTCGTTTCAGAGTCTCATTAAAAGAGGCTGTCGGCTCCCATCCCAACTGCTTGATTTTATTATTGTTAGCTACAACTTGCTTAACATCTATAGGTCGCAGCCTATGTTTGTCTTGTTCGATTTCAATGTCAGTTTTGGCAAACGAGATTAGTAAGTTTAATATCTCTTGAATTTTATATCCATGGCCAGAGCCAACGTTATATACTTGACCAGTCTTACCCTTTTCCATGAGTAAAGCGTAAGCTCGGACTACATCTTTAACATCACTAAAATCTCTGATGGCTTGCAAGTTGCCAACCTTGATCTTATCTTGCTTGCCCTGTTCAATGCGAGCAATTTGTAAAGAGAAATCGGGGACAACAAAACCGGGTGCTTGTCGTTCTCCAATATGATTGAAAGAACGGGCTCGCACAATATCTAGATCGTGTTGTTTGCTAAATGAAAAAGCCAGCATATCCTGGGTGACCTTAGACACACCATAAGGACTGACTGGACCTAAAGGATCAGATTCTTTTAAGGGTCGGTTCTGAGGTTGGTATTCAAGCGCGCTGCCTATAGTTAGCATTCTAGCATCGGGGCAAACTTGAGTAACTGCTGCTAACACACTTAGTTGTAATTGGGTATTAATGTTTAAGACTCGATTTAGTTTGTCAAAGCTTGAACCAACTGCCGCTAAAGCAGCTAAATGGTAAATATGATCGGGCTGAATCTCTTTTAGTAGCTGTAGCGTGTCATCATAATTAGTGAGGTCGATTTGGTGAACATGCTCTGAATCTAGCTGTTTTTTAGCAAAATCAGTCTCACTGCCGTAGCTAGTGACATGGACCTCACCTTTGTCGTGTTTCAGTAAATACTCAGTTAAATGAGAGCCGGCGAAACCAGTGCCGCCGGTAATTAATATAACTGGAGATGTTTGTGTCATAAAATAGTTAGTTTCTAATTATTGACCAATGCCCTGATAAATAAAGCCAGCCTCTTGTAATTGAGCACCATCTAACTGATTGCGAGTATCAAACACAAACTGTTTCTTATTGGTTTTATGCTTAATTAAATCATACTCAATAATCTCCGGCCATTCAATTAAAACAAAAATGACATCTGCTTTTTGGCAGGCTTGCGCAAGAGACGAGACTTGTTGGTACTGATCTTGGTTTTGTTCGGGCAGATAAGAAGCTTTAGGGTCATACCCGCGGACTTTAGCCCTTTGTTCCAGTAAAATTGGTACAATCTGTTTGGCTGGTGCTTTGCGCGTGTCATTTGTATTGGGTTTAAAAGATAGGCCTAATACTGCTACCTGCTTGTCTTGCCAGCCGGCAACAAGTTCTTTATATTGGCTCATGAGTTTAGGAATACGCTGCTCGTTGAGATGATTAATGGTAATGAGCAGATTATTATCCTCTTTAACTTTTTGAGCATAATGTGCCATCTCTTTAACATCCTTAGGAAAACAAGAGCCTCCATAGCCAAGTCCAGGATACCAGTAATGATCGCCAATACGTTGGTCATGACCAATACCAGTAATGACTTCCTCTATCTTGGCATCGTTGTGCTCGCATAGATTCGCGATTTGGTTGATGAAGGTAATTCTAGTGGCAAGGTAGGAGTTAGCGGTGTATTTAACCATCTGGGCGGACGCTGGCGACATGATTAAGATTGGGGCATTAAAAGGCTGATAAAGTTCTTCTAATTTTTGCCCAACTTGTTTTTGATTGACACCAATTACAATCCGGTCGGGATGAAGAGTGTCTGCCACGGCTGTTCCTTCTTTGAGAAACTCCGGCAAAGCGGCAAGATAAAAGGTATGGTTGGTTTGTTTGGCAATTAAAGGTTTAATTTGGTTGAAGGTACCTGGTGGCACGGTAGACTTAACCGCTACGATAACCTCTTGTTTAATATGCTTCCCCAATTCTTGGCAAGCACTATAAATGTATTTTAGATCTACTGCTCCTGATGGTTTAGAGGGAGTGCCAACTGCTACAATCACCAAATCTGCATCTGAAACTGCTTGTTGGTAGTTAGTGGTAAAGCTGAGATTGCCCTGTTTTTGTTGTTTAAGCAACAACTCTTCTAGT
>CAZMMR010000005.1:0-25700 GCA_964567445.1 uncultured Pseudomonadales bacterium | reverse complement strand
ATACTTAAATAAGAACTATTGCTTCTGAGCAACCCAACTAGATAAAAACCAACCCAACTAGATAAAAACCAACTCAACTAGACAAAGACCCAGATAGTACGATAAAATAGTTTTCTTATGTCAGGCAACAAGCCTCACAGCAAGACTCACTAAGGATATTTATGAAAAAAGTTAAGCACAAGACTAGAAACTCTGCAGCCAAACGGTTTAAAATTACCGCTACTGGCAAAGTCCTGCGCCGTAAGCAGAACTCCAGACATCGTCGCCGTAATAAAAGTAAAAAAGCTCGTCGCAGCTACCGTAAGTATGTAGAGGTGACTGGCAAACAAGCTAAAAAAATTAAACAAATGTTAGGACTGGCATAAGGAGAATATATGGCAAGAGCAAAAACAGGCAAGGTTCGCCGCAAAAGACACAAAAAGATTTTAAAGCTAGCTAAAGGCTTTCGAGGTACCAATAACCGCCTAATTAAGAGAGCCAAGGAGGCTGTATTACACGCTGGGCAATATGCCTATGTTGGTCGCAAGCAACGCAAAAGAAACTTCCGCAGACTGTGGATCATGAGAATCAATGCTGGTTTAACTGCCATTGATGCTGATCTTAACTATTCTCGCTTTATTCATGCTCTTAAAGAAAATAACGTAAACATTAACCGCAAAATGTTAGCCGACTTGGTCGTAACAGACATCGATGTCTTTAAAGAGATAGTAGCATTGGTGAGTTAACTTTATCAAAATGTCAAAAATTATGAAACATACTAAAGCAGACACCAGCTTCTTCTTTTTTAACCAGCTAAAAAAGGTGGGTTGCTGATTTAATTAACAACAGATAATTTGCGACCCGCCAAACAGGCGGGTTTTTTAGTACCCATGATATCAATTACACTAGAGAAAGTCGTGCCAGTACGAACTACCAGCCACCATCATAACAACTTTTTCTTTAGCCATTCAGAATGGAGGGAGCGGTAGTTCTATCAATTACAGAGATCTATTCCAGCTCCCAAGAAGGGAGTTTTTTTTATGAAAATAAACACCATTGCACACCATTACCTTAACCATATGCACCAAGGTTACGTTTCTAACCATGATCATAATCATGACCGTGACTATATTAGACTAGACCTTGGAGAAAATCTGTTAGGCTACAGCCCTAAAGTTAACCAAACAATTACTAGCCTCAGCAAAACTGATCTCAATAGATATGCAAATCCCTCTGCCCAAGAGTTAAGACTGTTGATTGCCCAAGTTAATCACATCAAATCTGAAAACGTCCTTATTTCGGAGTCGAGCAACAACCTCATCAACTATATAGCTAGATTAATCCTAGAACCTAATGACAAAGCTTTATCTATAAGCCCTTCATTTTTCCGCTTTACCCAAGCAACTCTGCAAGCAGGAGGAATAAATGTTATCCATAATTTGCAACCACCCAATTTTGACTATCATCATAGCTGGCGGAAACTAGAGGAATTAGCAACTCAACCAAGTATAAAACTTATTTGGCTTTGTAATCCCAACAATCCCACTGGTAAAATCATTCATCTTGATCAAATTAAATCACTGCTATCAAAAACAAAGGCTTTTGTAGTTCTCGATGAAGCCTACTGGGAGTACTACGATCCCAACTATCAAAACTCTGGCACCAACCTAATTTCGCAACATAAAAACCTCATTGTACTAAGAACCTTATCCAAAGCCTACGGGCTGGCTGGGTTAAGACTTGGTTATCTCATCAGCCATCACGAGAATGTCAGTCTTATTTCAGACTATCTAGGAAGTCTGGTTATGACTTCTGCCGTCACACAAAAGATTGCACAAGCTGCCATTACTGATCGAAATTGGCTGCAAAATAGTCAACAACAAACAAAGCAACTGAGAGAAAAGCTTGTCACTACTTTAAATCTAAACGAAAACATTAAAGTTATCCCTAACTCCCACACTAATGTTGTCATGGCCAAACATACTAGTAAAAGCTTGCATCAGCAACTAAAAAACAGGGGTATCCTCACCACCAATCTCAATCAAACCCTTGGCATAAAACAGCAAGATTATGTCAGGATAACAATCCCTAATCCTGACGACTTGAAACAAGTAATAACAACTATTAAAAGTATTGATTGAAACTATGAAAAAAGAAAAACCCAGAGGATACAGAGAACTAGGCCAAAGGATCGTTCTCTATCCTCAAGAAACAGTAGGAGCAGTAGATAGGATGAGGCCAGCTTATTCAGCTTATCATTTGGAGGAAGACAGCCAATTACCAGTTCTAACTCACAAGCAAAGTAGATTGCCACCAAAGGAGTGGAAGGAGGCTCTTGAATCAGGACGGGCTAAGGTCACTTTGTTGGGGCCACCACAGTCTGGTGATTTACCACTGAGATCGCTAGCACAAATAGTAGTAATGGGACAGATGCTAGCTTCTTGCCTAAACACAGATAGTCTTCAACATCCAGAAATCTGGTGCCCCGTACATATTAATGCTGCTGTTAACAATGTAGATCCAGACAGCAATCTAGAAACCGCCCACCAATACCTAAAGCTTGCCACTAACTACCTACAGAGAGTCCATTCACAGTTACCTGAACCAGTCTTAGTAACCGACCAAAAACGAGGAGTTTCCCAGTTGTTAGAGCTAGGTAATAAAGCCCACAATCTTGTTCCTAGCTACATCATGGATGAGCTTGTAGCCATGGCCAGCAACCATCAAAACGGCCAAGAACCGGACAGAGGGAAAATAACAGCCTACTTCTTGGCGCATTTTGCTGTCTATAACTGGCCTCACAACAATCAGACACTAGTAGAAGTCTTTTCTCATAATCAGGACACAACCCCAATCTTTTTAGTCCCTAGCAGTGAAAAAAGGTTTATTGACTGGCTAATTGATATTGCCAACTACGAAAAAACTTGAAAGAGTTGCTAACATTGACATCCCTAGATGACAATCTGTGGCAGCTGTCAGCAGCAGTCTTAACCATGCTCAAACATCCACCTTACTACCTTCAAAAAGGAGAAGATCGCCTAACCCTGTCAGCATATAAAAACACACCTTTTGCTAGTAGCAAAATTCATCAGGCCCATGGTTTAAATGGATACGTTAAAAAGGAAGTTGAGCTCGCACTAGATATGACTCTTAGCGATATTATGGATAATTGCGAGGTCAGAAAAAAAGAAGCCATTGAAATTTTACAAGGAATAATCCCTTAAACAGCGGGTTTAAGCAGGATATAATAGCGACTATCATGAAAATCGCCAAAATCATTAACCAAGACGAGTCGGTAGGAACAGTCGACCCTTCCGATTTAGACACAGCCCAAAAAGTATATCAGCAGTGCTTTCAATTACAGCCTAAGGAAAAAGTGCTAATCGTAACCGATAAGCATAAAAAATCTGAAGCTAGCATTTTTTTTAAAGCAGCCCAATTGGCAGAGCACCAGACGGCTATGGTTTTAATCAAAGACATGACGGAGAATGCCCAAGAGCCACCAACCACTGTTACAAAAATGATGGAGGCGGCTGATGTTTGTTTGCTCATCACTAACTTTTCTCTATCTCATACTCGAGCTAGAGCCCAGGCCACAGAGTCTGGTAGTAGAATTGCTAGCATGCCTGGTCTTACCACTAGTATGTTTCCTGCTTTAGGAACCGATTACCAGCAGTTGGCAAAAAAAAGCCACCAGTTAGCCAATCTTTTAACAGCCAGTCATAACATTGCCATTACTTCACCAGCCGGCACCAAACTTACTGCCAGTATTAAAGATCGCACAGGTCATTATGACGACGGCAATTTGATCGAAGCTGGTAGCTTTAGTAATTTGCCAGCCGGCGAAGCTTATATAGCGCCCATAGAATTGGAAACTAATGGCATAATTGTTTTTGATGGCTCATTAGCCGGAATTGACCTAGACCGACCCGTTACTGTCACTGTCAAAGATGGCACAGCCGTAGAAGTTTCTGGAGGCAAAGCGGCTGCTAAACTTTTAACTGCTATGGAACAAGTTGGAACCCAAGCCAAAATAGCAGCTGAAATTGGCATTGGCGTTAACCCCTTAGCCAGAGTTAGGGCAGATATTTTAGAATCTGAAAAAGCTTTTGGCACTGTTCATGTTGCCTTTGGTGATAATATTGGCATGGGTGGAGACAACGAAGCCAATTTTCATACCGATGGTTTAATCTTGAAACCAACTGTAGAATTAGACAAACAAACAGTGCTAAGATTAGGCAAATTTCAACTTTAGCAGTAACTATTACTAGCAAGTGTTACAATAAACTTTATGTCAACAAATTCCAATTCATCAGCGTCCACCAGTCAGCCCACAATCTCACCTAAACTGCAAAGTTTTATGGACCAAGCTGATAAAATCAAAAAACAAATTAAGCAAGAAACTACCAATGTTCAAGAACTAAAGAAACAATACTTTGGCAAAAAGGGCTTGTTTAACCAACTGTCTCAAAAGATTACCGACATTAAACCAAAAGAGAGAAGACGTGCTGGCCAAGTCTTGAATCACTTAAAACAAGACTTACAATCATATTTAGATAATTTAGCTAAGCAGGCTAAAGAACCACTAAGTAGTCAAGAAAAAGTTGATTTAACCCTACCTGGCTTTAAGCCTAACGTAGGACACATTCATCCTATTTCGCAGGCCATCAGCGAAATCACCCATATTTTTGAAAAAATTGGCTTCGTTCGAGTTCGTTACCCAGAAGCAGACTGGGATCACTACGCCTTCGAAAGTTTGAATATGCCTCAAGACCATCCTGCCAGAGATGAATGGGAGACCTTTTTTATCGATCATGAGGAACATCCAGAGCTAGGGAAATTAGTTTTAACCCCCCATACCTCTAATGGCCAAGTCCGGGAAATGGAGCGCGTCTTAGATAAGTATGGCAAACCACCAATTAGAATGATTAATATTGCCCGTTGTTACCGCCGTCAGCAGGATGTGACTCATACCCAGATGTTTCATCAGTTTGAAGGTTTAGTAGTCGATAAAGGTATTAACATTCAACATCTAAAAGGCACCATCGATCATTTTGCTCAACAGTTTTATGGACCAGAGGCGAAAAGCAGAATTAGGCCCTTCCACTTTAAGTTTACCGAGCCATCTTTCGAAGTTGATTTTAGCTGTCATATTTGTGGCGGCACTGGCCAAATTGAAGACGAGCAAGGTAAACAACAACTCTGTAAATTTTGCAAGTCGGGCTGGCACGAAGTTGGAGGAGCCGGCATGGTTCATCCCAACGTCCTTAAAGCCGGTGGCATAAACCCAGAAGAATACACTGGCTTTGCTTTCGGTTGGGGAGTAGAAAGAACCTACACGCTCAGAGAGGGTTTGAATATCGACGATATCCGCCTGCTTTATAGTGCTGATCTAGAATTTTTACAACAATTTTAAACCAAGTTATTGAAACTAAACTAAACAACCTAAGTAAAACTTATGAACATTCTTATTCCTCACAAATGGTTGCAAGATCATTTACAAACCAAGGCTAAACCAAAAGAAATTCAAGAGTATCTGTCCTTATCTGGACCCAGCGTGGAACGGATCGAAGAGGTTGATGGTGATCGTGTCTATGACGTCGAAGTCACTACTAATCGCATTGACTCAATGAGTGTCCGAGGCATTGCTCGCGAGGCAGCTGTCATTTTAGAACGATATGATTTTAAATCTGAGTTAAAACCATTACAACTAAAGAAAGATGCTAAACTTCAGGCCGATGCAAAGCCTCTCCCAAAAATTAACAACAACGAACAACTTTGCAACCGCATCTTATGCGTAGTTTTGGCTGATGTTCAGCATACTCCCACTCCTAAATGGATGGCTCAAAGACTAAAACAAGTGGGTATGAAGGTACATGATAGTGTCATCGACATTACCAACTACATTACCCACGACTTAGGCCATCCTTGTCATGCCTTTGACTATGACAAAATTATGGAACTGGGGGGCATAATTAATGTCACTACTGCTAAAGCAGGTAAACCATTTGTTACTCTTGATAACCAAGAGTATGAAACTGTAGGGGGAGAGATTGTTTTTACCAACGATGTCGGCACTATTATCGATTTACCCGCCATTATTGGTACTAAAAACAGCAGTGTTGATGAAAACAGCAAAAACATTTTGCTCTGGATTGAAGATTTGGATCCACAGAAAGTAAGACAGGCTTCCATGCAGCATGCGATTCGGACTGTAGCTGCCCAGCTTAACGAAAAAAATGTTGATCCTCATTTAGGACAACCAACTTTGCTCAAAGCAATCCAGCTTTATCAGGATGTAACTAAAGCAAAAATAGCCAGCGAAATCTATGATGATTTTCCTGGAACCAGACAATTAGAACCAGTACAAATTCAACAAGACACAATCAAAAACTATTTAGGTCTAACAGTAAATACAGAAAGAGTTGAAGAGATTTTAACTAAGTTGGGTTGCCAGGTAGAAATCGAGCCAGACACTCAAGATCATGGTTTAAGCTACACCATTCAGCCGCCGACTTTCCGCCCCGACCTAAAAATTCCCGCTGATATTGTCGAAGAAATTGCTCGCATTTATGGTTACCAAGAGTTACCCAGCCAACTCATGGCTACTAAGTTACCCGTTAATTACCCCAAAAAATCAGACTTCCAACTTGAGGACCGGATTAAATATTTTCTCAGCGATATTAGTTGGCAGGAAGTTTATACTTACTCTTTGGTTAGTGAAACATTAGCTCAACAATCTGAATATCAGTTGCAAGAACACCTGAAACTACTCAACCCTTTAACTACAGACAAAGTTTATTTACGCCGTAGTCTCATGCCATCTCTAGCCGCAGCCGTCGACAGTAATCCCAATCAAGAACAATTATCGGTCTTCGAATTAGCTCAGATCTATCATCCCAGAGACAATAAAATCCCAGAGCAAAAAATGAAGCTGGGCATGCTGTCGCACAAACCTTACCGCAAAATGCGGGGAGATCTGGAAGCTCTGCTCAATCAGTTTTATATAAATGATATTACAGTCGAACCCGTTGCTTTAGATGATGACAGTGTCTATCTGCAACAAGGCAAACTTATGGTTATTGAAGATAAACAGCAACACGACCTAGGCTGTGTTTATGTCTTACCGCAAAATCAAGTCGGAGCCGAGCTAGACTTGGAAACTCTTGTTTCTCTGGCTAAAAAATATCCTAATTATCAGCCGCAATTAAAAACTACACCTATTATCGAAGATTTAACTTTTACCCTCAAGCCGAATACTTTGGCTGGGCAAGTCATGACCACCATTAAAAATGTGTCGCCGCTAGTAACAGCTGTCAAACTTAAAGATATTTATCAGCAAAATCACACTTTTACCATCCATTATCAGCATAATCAGCAAAATTTAACTAACGAGGACGTTACCCCGATTAGAGAAAAGATAGTTAAAACTGTGGAAGATAAGTTTGGTGTTAATCTGGTCGGATCAATTTAATCACAGCCTGCCAAGACAACTATTCCTGCCTGCCAAAAGATATATGATGCAAAACTTATTATTGGCAGTCCTGATATTACTCATTCCTTCTAATTTATTTTTAAAATTTGGGCTAGAACAATCGTATGTTAACGGCCTGCAAATCGATTACTTACTACCAAAGCTTTTCGCCACAGATATTATTGTCTTGCTACTGCTAACCATTGCTCTTATTAGGTCTTTAGCAAAGCACAGCCTGAAAAATATTGGACAGAGACTATCAGCAAACCTTCGCCAAAATTGGCTAGCACTTACCATATGGCTACTGATACTGGCCTATCAATTTACCACCAATTTTGTCATTGCAGGGACTTACTTTTGGCTCAAGTTAACTCTCATGGGGCTGTTATTTATTTATTTAAGAAAAAAACAGCTTCGCAATTTATCATTGCTCATTAGCATCAGTTTCAGCTTGCTGATTCAGACAACACTTGGTATTTACCAATTCTTACTTCAGCAGCCATTATTTCCTTACCACATTTTAGGCGAACCTAACTTCAGGCCCTATTACCGCCTTAGCCGCCAGTTTTTACTAGGCAGGGAGAGAATTCTAGCTTACGGCACAACCGCTCATCCTAACGTTCTAGCCGGCTTTGGAGCCATATTTTGTTTAATCTTGTGGCAGAGTTTCAGCAAAAGTAACTTTAAACCGAATTGGCAAAAAATTCTACAGGGTTTGTCTTTAACTGCCAGCCTTATTTTAATTTTCATCACCCAGTCTTGGACAGCATTATTAACATTGGTTCTGGGGTTACTGTTGATGTTCTACAAAAAAATATCAAACAACTTCAAAAAAATTAGCACAAAAAGTTTAGCAATCGCTCTCCCAAGTGTTGTGCTTGCTGTTCCCTTACTAGTAGCTATCAGCGCCTACTATTTTCCCCACAATCCCTCCTGGCAAAGAAGAAGTCATCTTAATCAAGCTGGAATAACTTTATTTAGCAAACAGCCCTGGCTTGGTACCGGCCTTAATCAATTTGCCGGTAGAGTAGAGCAAGACAAATTAACAAAAGACGTAGTAGGTTTTGTCCAACCAGTTCATCATGTTGGTATTTTGTGGCTGACAGAAACTGGAGTATTGGGCTTACTGCTGATGGCCATTGTAATTGCAAAAAATCGTCGAAAAAAAGAGTTGCTTTACTCTTTGTTGGTCATCAGTCCCTTACTGGTCTTAGACCACTATCTTTACACCCTGCAAACAGGACAATTGTTATTGGTGTTATGGCTGAGTCAAAGTTTAAGAGATTCTAACTAACTTACTCTTCTGCAGTCGTTGGCTCTGGAGTTGGTTCTGGCTCTTGTGTCGGATCGGGAGTGTTGGTTGGCTCTGGTTTTTCAGTTGGTTTTGGTGTGGGTGTTGGTTCTGGCTTTTCCCAAGGTTCGCCACCAGTACCAATCCTAACCTTATCACTTTCGGCTTTTTCGCCATTACGAGCATAGGCCTTAGCCCACAGCTTATGTTGACCCGCCTCTAACTTAATTTCGCCATCATATTTGTCACCTTCAATCGTTTCCCGCTTATCACCATCCACCCACAACTCAATTTTTTCCACCCCATAGTTGCTACCAGCTCGGATCTTAATTTCAATTTTCTCCTCATCATAAGACTCTTTGTCATCAGGTTCTTCCAACTTTACCGAGATTTCATCTTCATCTCCACAATATTCCGTCGGTACTTCGTAGCGCGAGTCATCCTGGGAATCAATCCACTGCCTAATACCTTCCATCCAGCGATTTTTACCATCCTCACTCAAAGGATCATCGCGGCGCAAATCAATCACTTCTTTCTTGTCATAGTCACCTCTAGCAATTCTAGCTTCGGTGGCTAGTTTGTCGCCCTCATCCTCACAAACTTTAACCTCTTTGTGGATAGGATCTGGTAAAGAAGGTAGAGTGCCACGAATGACATACTCTTTGCGACTGGGAAAATCATCATGCTCTGGATAACCAGAAATAGAATCTATTTTAATTTCTTCAACTTCACCCGGTTTTTCAAATTCAGGCGCTTGGTAGCCTAAATCTAAAGCAGCAAAAATAGTTTTGCGCCAGATAGGTGAGGCGCCAGTAATGCCAGAAGCAACCCGTTTCATTGATGTGTTATCGTTATTTCCAACCCAAGTGCCAACAATCACTTCCTGACTCCAACCAATAGTCCAGTTATCAATCATATCATTGGTAGTTCCAGTCTTAACCGCAATCGGACGACCAGTGTTGAGCAGAGAATTGGCGCCAAAGGCTAGTAAGCGAGCATTATTATCAGACAAAATATTATTGATTAAAAACGCTTCCCCTTGAGTCATAACGCGCTGACCTTGGACCTGCCGCTGCTGGTACAAAACATTACCACTACGATCTTTCACTTCCAGCACAGCCACCGGCTCCACTTTTTCGCCACCATTAGCAAAAGCAGAATAAGCGGTAACGGTATCGATTAAATGAACTTCAGCCCCACCTAAAGTAACGGCTAAACCAAAACGTTTGAGATTAGATTGAGTGGGAGCAAGAGTTTCAAAACCCATCTCCTGTGCTAAAGACAAAAAGTTTTCCAAACCCACCAAGGACAAAGCTTTCACTGCGGGAATATTTAAAGAACTGCCTAAAGCATTACGGACACTAACTGGACCCTGAAAAGTGCCGTTATAGTTGCGAGGAGTGTAGTCTTTTTCGTTTTCATTTCGTTTAAAATTAGTAGGAGCATCGACCAACATTGAAGCTGGTGTATAACCCTGTTTAAGCAAAGCTAGATAGGTAACAGGTTTAATCGAAGACCCAGGCTGCCGCCGACCATCCGTGACCACATTAAACTGGCCACCATTTTCTGTATCGTAGTAATCACGGCTACCAACCATAGCCAGAATCTCTCCAGTTGTTGGATCCATAGTTAAAGAAGCCCCATTAGTAATATGGTAATCTTCCACAGCTTCAATCTCCTCAGCTACAATCTTTTCCGCTTCCTCCTGCAATTCTAGGTCTAAACTGGTAGTAACACTTAGGCCACCCTTTTCCACCAAATCTTCACCATACATTTTAATCAAACGATCCTTAACATAGAAAACAAAGTGAGGAGCTTTAATCTCTAACTTACCTCGCTCAAACTCCACATTAGGCAAATCTTGAATAGCCTGGTTGTACTCATCGCTATCGATATAACCCAAATCCAACATCCGCTGTAATACACCCTTAGTTCTAACCTGCCACAAAGGCTCACCGTCGCTATCTTTCTTACCGCTGTAAGGCGAATAAACACCAGGACGTTGAGGGAGACCTGCTAAGAAAGCAGATTCAAGCATTGATAACTCTGTTACAGACTTGTTGAAATAAAGTTCGGCTGCTGCTTGCACTCCCCAGGCAGTGCCGCCATAAGGCACTTCGTTCAGATACATTTCTAAAATTTGGTCTTTGGAAAAAGTGCGCTCGATTTGCAGCGCCAACACCAGCTCTTTAAACTTACGCGAAACAGTTCTTTCGTTAGTAAGCAAAACATTTTTAATAAGCTGCTGGGTAAGAGTAGAGCCACCAACTAATCTGCGGCGCATAACAATATTGTAGGGAATGCGCAAAATTGTTAGGAAGTCAAAACCCTGGTGGCTGTAAAAATCCTTATCTTCAATAGCAACAGTGGCGTCACGCATAGACTGTGGGATTTGATCGATGGCAACAGGCGTTCGGCGTTCTTCATCAAATAAGTCATAAAGAAGTTGACCTTCACGATCATAAATCTTAGTACTAAAACCTTCGTTGCGCACCACTTGTCCCGGCTGAGGAAGATCCCGAGAAAAGTAGGCAAAGGCACCAAAAAATCCGATAACTCCTAAAACAACCATGGCAAACATACCCAGAGCAATAAAGCGGATAATTTTTACCCGCAACAGCTGTTTCTTAGCATTGTCGTAGGATGAGTTACGCTTGCCCGTCTTTTTACCAGAAATTAATTGCGTGAAGAAAGTTTTAATCTTACTCCACCAACCCTTACTACGAGAAGAATAGGAACGTTTGCCAGTTAACAAATAACCCCAATGACTAGAGGAACGAGTTGATTTTTCTCCCTTTAAAAAGGCGTCGATCTTAAAATACAAAGCCTGCAATTGTCTGAAAATCCAGACAAGAGGAGCAGTTAAAGTACGCCAGAGTTGGCTGAGATTAATTTCCATAAGGTATGTTTATTATATAGCAAAAGAGCTAATGAATAGATAGGTTCCTAGAAATGAGTTAACGTTAGGTAGAAATGCGATATTTGCCACATTCCCAAAATTGGTATAGAATTGTACTAATTATGGAAACGTCAACTCAATCAAACTTAAACTCAAAACAAAAATCACAGACATCAACTTCGATTCAAACTTATCAACAGCTTAAAGAAATGGAAGTCAAATTTGTAGATTATGCTTTGTTAAAAAAGGTAACTAGTCTCAGCAACAAAAATAGCTTGTATAAACTAGCATCCCGAATGGAAGAAAGTGGCCTCATCGCCTCTCTTAATGGTGGCGGCAAGTTCTTGTTACAAGATCAACAACCACATACTTTTGAAATAGCCAATTTTCTATATCAGCCGTCCTATGTTAGCTTGGAATCAGCCTTATCTTTTTATGGAATTTTGTCTCAATTTACCCGGACTACAACTTCTGTCTCTCCTAAAAAAACTAAAAAAATAACCACTGCAAAACAAGAGTTTGCTTATAGCCAAATTAAATCGGATTTGTTCTGGGGTTATGAAAAACAAAATGATTTTTTAATAGCTAAGCCGGAAAAAGCCTTGTTAGACAGTCTTTACTTATTGTCCAAAGGCATCATTAGTCTAGATTTAGAGGAATTAGATTTAGCTGATATCAATCAACAACGATTGCAAACACTAAACAAAAGATTCGATCAATCAGCGGTAACACAAATTATTCAATCTTCAATCTTAACATGATTTCACAAAGCCAAGCCACGCAACTAGCAGATATTCACAATATCGATTTATATTCTATTTATCGAGAATACTTGCAATTAGTAATACTTAATGAGTTATATCAATTAGAAGCAAGCCACGATTTAATTTTTAAAGGTGGAACCGCTTTGAGACTAATTTACCAATCACCTCGTTTTTCAGAAGATTTAGATTTTAACGCTAACTGCGACCACAAGACAACCAAACAACTGCTAGATGATACTTTCGTTCAAATTAGGCAACACATACCACACATTTATGTTAAATACCCAAAAAGTCTGTTGGGCTTAACAGCCAAGATATATTTACCTCTAGAGATAAGCAAGCAAGACTTAACTGTTAAGATGGATTTTTCTTTTAGACAAAAAATATTAGATTACAATCAAACCACAGTTAAAACCAAATTCCCTGTTAGCAACTTTGCTTTGATTAGAGCAATGACTAGAGAAGAAATTTTGGCTGAAAAAGTAGGAGCAATTCTAACTAGGAATAAGGCTAGAGACATCTATGATTTATGGTGGCTGCTGAATAGCGGTACCAACTGGCAACCAAATTTGATTAAAGCTAAACTTAATCATCTCAATATCGATTTTCAAGAGAAAAAGTTGAGGCAACAAGTTAAACAACGAGTGTCAGATTATCCACAAAAAAAATTAACTCAGAGACTGAATAAGTGTTTATCGATTAAAAACAGAAATGTGGTACCAGAATTGCCAAGATTAGTGAAAGATCTTATAGATTCACCCATTAATTAAGTCATCAATAACTACAAAATCAGACAGTTCCTGATAAAATTCAATTAGTCATCGATCATATTGCGCGCTCATGACTTAATCAACAATAGAAAGCATTTATGCCAACCAAAGATAAAAACAAAATCAACCAAGTCTTAGCCCGTGGTGTCGCAGAAGTTTTGCCGGATAAAAAGACCCTGACAGAATTAATGACGCAAAAAAAGATTAAATTATATCAAGGCATCGATCCCACTGGTTCATTGCTACATTTAGGTCATGCTGTTGGTTTAAGGAAACTGCAACAATTTGCAGAGCTAGGTCACCAGGTAATTTTGCTGGTTGGTAACGGCACAGTTAAGATTGGCGATCCGACTGGCAAAGACAAAAGTCGACCCATGCTCTCTGAAGAAGAAATAGAATCTAACTTTCAGAACTGGAAACAACAAGCCAGCAAAATCTTAGATTTTGACATGATCGAAATTAGGCGCAATGGCGACTGGTTGGACGATCTAACTTATGTTGATATGATTAAGCTACTGGGCAAAGTGACTGTGCAACAGTTACTGGAAAGAGATATGTTCCAGCGCCGCATTAAGAATGAGCAACCAATTTTTGGCCACGAAATAATCTATCCACTTTTACAGGGCTACGACAGTGTAGCCATGGATGTCGACCTAGAAATTGGTGGCACAGACCAAACCTTTAACATGATGATGGGCCGCACCCTGCAGAAAATCTACAATAACCATCAAAAATGGGTCTTAACTGTGCCACTTATTGAGGGGACTGATGGCCGCAAAATGAGTAAAAGCTACAATAACTATGTGGCTTTAACTGATGATGCAAAAGAAATGTACGGCAAGATAATGAGCGTTAAAGATGAGCTTATTACCACCTACTTTACGGTTCTCACAGATATACCAATGGCTGAGATCAAACAAATTAAACAAGCCATTGCTGCGGGAGAAAATCCAATGCAGTTTAAAAAAGGGCTGGCTTTTAATATTACCACTAACCTACACAATCAAACCGCAGCCAAAAAAGCGCAAAAATATTTTGAGAAAACGATCCAGGGTGATGATTTACCAACTCAAATACCAATGGTTGCAGTTAGAGATAATCCCATTCAGATCTTAGCTTTACTTAACCTCTGCCAAGGCAAAACCAGCAACAGCCAACTTAAGCGTTTGTGCCAACAAGGTGCTGTCCGCCTTATGCCACAAGATGAAAAGTTATCAGATCCTTATCAAGAAATAGAGATAGAAGACGAGCAAGTCATTAAAATTGGTAAAAGAAATTATTATCAACTACAACTATCATAACTATGCCTCAAACATTAGCCATTCACAGCCAAGCCGAACAACTTAGAGAAGAGGAGGAGTTTGAACAAGCTCTCGAAGCCTATCAACAAGCAGTCGATCAATATTTAAAAAACGAAGATTTCGTTCAAGCTGCTAGCGCTTTACAGGGTAGTGCTTTGACTTACAAGCATCTCTATCAAGTTACAGAGCAAGACAACTTTTTAGATCTAGCTCAAGAGATGACTGAAGCTAGCTTAGAGTTAGCCAAATTAGATGACGATGAGGTGGTGGTAGCCAACGGCCATCAACTATTAGCAGAAATTGCTAAAGAAAACGGTCAACTACAGCAAGCTGTGGAACATTACCAATTGGTCTTAGCCACTTACCAAAAACAAGATGGACTCAGAGGTCGGTATCTATATCATTTAGGCGCGATTGAATACAAATTAGGACAACAACAAACTGGTTTAGAAAAGATAAAAAAAGGTTTAAATTTAATTAAAAAACAACCAGGAGACTACGATAGCTACACCTTGGCCGTCTGGCAAAGCGGAGCCCTATTAGCTTTGGCCAAGGCTTTGCAGGAAGATCAGCCCGAACAAGCAAAACAATACCTACAACAGGCTAAAGCTATTATTGATGAGCACGGTTTACAAATTAGAAAAAAACACTATTTAGAATTGAGAGAAGAGATAACTAATTAGCAAACCAATGTGGTTGATTGCCTCTTCTATGAGGCAGTCTTCAACACCTGAGTGCCAACTCAAGAAGTAAACGAATAATAAATTAGCAATCAAGTTTTACTTCTTTGAGGCAGCCTTCAGCACCCGAGTGCAAACTCGAGTGGTGTCAGCAACAAAAATCATAAACTATGTAAAGTGAGATCTTTTCTTACTCGGCAGCCTTTAAGACCTGAGTGTTAACTCAAGGCTTATCAGCAACGAGCAGAAAAGAAGATCTCTACAGAGAATTAACAAACCAATGTGGTTGATTGCCTCTTCTATGAGGCAGTCTTCAACACCTGAGTGCCAACTCAAGAAGTAAACGAATAATAAATTAGCAATCAAGTTTTACTTCTTTGAGGCAGCCTTCAGCACCCGAGTGCAAACTCGAGTGGTGTCAGCAACAAAAATCATAAACTATGTAAAGTGAGATCTTTTCTTACTCGGCAGCCTTTAAGACCTGAGTGTTAACTCAAGGCTTATCAGCAACGAGCAGAAAAGATGAACCCTATGACCAAAAAACAACGCCAACGTCTTACCAAAACTTTTGCCATTATCGCCATCGCCAGTATGGTTGTAGCCAGCATCATCAGAGCTATGCTGTTACTTAATACTTTTTAATGGTCAAGACCGCAACTATAGAACAAGCAACTATAGAACAAGCAACTACATAACAAACTCCCGATCACTGTCTTGGCTGTCACAATCTGATACCATAACGATACCCATGTACTCACTCAATGATCCTCTAACCAAAGTCAAAGGTATTGGCAAGAAAACATTCGCCAAATTCCAACAAGCCGGCATAGAAACTGTCCGCGACTTTTTGTTATACCTACCATTGCGCTATATCGACCGCTCTCACATCACCAACATCAAGCAACTGCAGCTAAATCAAATTAATACTATTAAAGCTAAAGTAATTTCAAAAAAAGAGTATTTTAAAAATCGGACTCGCATTACTAACGCTACTATCGCTGACGACACTGGCCGCACCCGTTGTATTTGGTTTAACAATCGCTACATCAAACATCAACTTAAAAAAAATCAAACCTATTTCTTTTCTGGTGAATACAGCAAGTATCGCAGTTTAACTCAACCAAAAGTAGAAGCGGTAAAAGAGGAGCAAATCCACACTGGCCGTTTAGTGCCTTTATATTCACAAACTTTAAAAATTAAGCAGGGCAATCTCAGACGTTTTCTTAAAGAAATTATCGATCATCTTGCTCTAATTCCAGATGAATTACAGACACGGTTCAATCTTATTGGCCAAACCCAAGCTTTAAAACAACTGCATTTTCCCGATCAAAAACAGAAAGTAGTTCAGGCTCGAAAAAGATTGGCTTTAGAAGAGTTACTAACTTTAATGAAACAATCACAGGCTGTAAAAATACGTTGGCAGCAGCAACAACCCAAAGCACGAATAGAGCCACAGGGGGAAACAATTCCCAACAACCTCCCGTTTACTTTAACTAATGATCAACAACAGGCAGTCGCAGATATTATGCAGGATTTGAAAAAAGAACACCCAATGAATCGCCTCCTGATTGGTGACGTTGGTTCTGGCAAAACTGTCGTAGCCGGCATTGGAGCATGGCACACTATCCAGATGGGTTTTAATGCCGCTTTAATCGCTCCCACTCAAATCTTAGCCGAGCAACATTTAGCCACTTTTGCCAAGCTTTTCCCTAACTTAAAGACTCAATTGCTCACTGCTAAAACCAGATCAGCATTAACTACAGACCAACCTCAACAACCAACACTTTTCATTGGCACGCATGCTGTTATTAACGATTTAGCCCAAATTAAACCGGCCTTAATTGTTTACGACGAACAACATCGTTTTGGCGTTGCCCAAAGAGCAGGGGAGAGTAGTACAAAAAGTAAGCAACAACAAAATCAGCCTCAACCTCACATTTTAACCATGACTGCTACCCCTATTCCCCGCAGCTATATGTTAACCATTTTTTCTCATCTTAATGTATCCATCATCAAGGAAATGCCGTTTGGTGAAAAGCCGTTGGATACTTGGTTTGTACCAAATAGTAAAAAGGAAAGCGGCTACCAGTGGGTAGTGGAGCAACTGCAGCAAGAACTAGAAGATGGCAAGCAACAGCTAGCACTGGTGGTTTGTCCTTTTATTAACCCCTCAAAACACGAAGCTTTTAAAGATGTGCCGGCAGCTACTCAAGTTTATCAACAGCTAAAAGATAAGTATGGCGACCAGCTGGAAATTGCTCTTTTACACGGTCAGCAAAAGTCAGCAGCTCAAGAAGAAACAATCAAGAAACTGTTTGCCAAAAAAATAGATCTGCTGGTCGCTACCACTATTGTTGAGGTTGGCGTTGATCTACCTCAAGCTAATATTATGGTTATTGAGGGGGCGGATCGTTATGGTCTGGCCAGCTTGCACCAACTCCGCGGTCGAGTAGGCCGACAAGGTCAGCAGAGCTATTGCTTAACATTTAGCAGTAGCGATTCTCAACAAACTAAGAAAAGGCTTAAGCTTTTTAGCCAAGAATCGGACGGCTTAAAACTAGCAGAACTAGATTTAAAAAACAGAGGGGCAGGGAATTTGTTTGGTTTACAGCAACACGGACTAGACCAACTGCAATTTGCTTCTTGGAACAACGTAGAGCTCATAGCTCAAGCAAGAACAATTTTTGAACAGATCCAAAATAACAGCGTCGACTGGCAACCCTTAATAACCACAGAAGAACAGGTTAAGATAAAAGCTGCCAACTAGTTGTAAATTCAGCAATTATTCCATGTCGATGCACCAACACTCTACACCTACTCACATCAAAACCAAAAATAATTCGGGTCAAATAATGTTTTTGGTATTTTTCGCGATAGCTAGTCTAATGATTGTGGGCACTATGACTGTCGGATTAGCTACCCAAAGCGACACACCAAATATTCCTTCTACTTGGCAGCAACTACTCAATTTTAAATCAGAACAAAATCAACAACAAATCACACCAACCACTACACATCAACCCCGACCAAACACAACTCAGCAACCAAAAAAAACTCAAGTTACAGCTACGCCCAGCCCCAACAATAACAACGACTATCAGTGTCCACAAAAAGAACGGGTCGACTGTATGCCGATTATTTCTGATGAAAAGATAGAGCTCCCGTACTGCCAGCCTGAATATCGATCCTGGATAGAGGAAAACTGCGCGGTTACCTACACAGATTAACAAATTTTGGTGACTCTGCTTATCAACAAAAGCACCCAGCATTGCCACAAGCTTACTTATAAAAATCCGCTGTTATTATTTAAGTTCTCGCCGTCCTACTCCTGCCCACCCATAGGCAACGTCCCACACTCAACACCCACACTCGCCGTCCTACTCCTGCCCGGTCACTCCTACCGATTCCCTCACCTTCCTACTCCCACCGTTCTCCGCAGTACTTCCATCGTTGCTCGTACCATCAATCTCGCCGTCCTATTTACTGCTTGCTAATAATTAATTATGATGGATATATATGAATACTATTTTGGCCTGTTTCAATTCTTGCTGCGATCAGCCGCAACAGGCTGGCAAGCAAAAACGAGCACACAGACAATCTAAAGCCGGACAAATAGGCATTATTACTTTATTAATAATGGCAGTCATTCTCACAATTGCTATTTCTTTAAGTCAAAGAACAACCACCGAGCAGCAAATTGCTACAACTCAGGATGAAGCTGTTCGTACTTTTAATGCCGCCGAAAGCGGAGTAGAACAAGCCTTATCTAAGATAGAGTCTGAAGGAATAACACTAAATGATCGGGTTGTAGATAATTTTACCGACGACACTAATACCACCAGTCAGTATAGTATTGACCCCAACAGTGTTTTTGAGATGTACGTAGAAGAGAACTCGACAGTGGAAATTCCACTTGCTGATAGTAATGGTGATGTCACAATCCAGTGGTGGTACGAGCAGAGCACAGTTTGTGCTAACGACCAACCAGCTGCAATACTAGTTTCAATCTATAATAGCAACAATAATCAAGCCCGCCATCTTGGTTTTGATAAATGCGCCACCAATCGCGACAACAATTTCGATGAAGGAATCAGTAACGGTAATGACGGCTATAGCTATAGTTATGAAGTGGCTGTGGATGCAGATGATACAATTGTCAGAGTTAGACCACTTTATAACAGCACTCGTGTACGAATTAGCTCCGACGCTATCGATAAAGCCCAATTTACTGTTAACGCTCGAGCTCAAACTGAACAAAGAACCGTAGCAAAAGCAATTAACGTTAAACGCTCGCGATTAGGTGCTCCTGGTTTTATGGATTTTACTCTAGTTAGTGGTAATAACATTAGTCATTAACAACCAACTTACTAATAATATCAATCAATAAGATTAGCAAATTAGCCCACACAAGTAATAATCAGCGATCACAAACATAAGTCATAATTTAAACCATTAATTATTTTGCCCACACTATGCCCGTTACTGCCCTCGATATTGGAACCCAGCAAATTAAAGCCTTAACTGGAAAAGGCGGTCTTCAACCACAAATCGAAAAAGCTATCATCAGCCCCAATCAATCCGGCTTAGCTTATGCTAAAGACGAGGGTGATGCCGAGAAGTTGCTTCAAACTTTAGATAAAGTTTTTCGTGATAATAAGCTGCCAAGAGAAGATGTTCGGCTTAGTTTGCCTGAGGAAATTGTCACTACCAAAATTATTAACTTACCACCACTAACCAACGCTGAGTTAGCCTCTGCCATTGACTGGCAAGCAGAACAACATATCCCTGTTCCACTGGAAAACTTATCCCTAGAATACCAAGTTTTGTACCGGCCTCCAAAAAAAGAAAAAGATCAGCCTATGCGAGTTTTATTAGTTGGTACTCACCGTGATACAGTAGAGCTGTATACTGATATTTTCTTCAACCTTGGTATCCAACCTAAAACCATGGAAACTCAAATCTTTTCTATGGTTAGAGCTTTAGGCTTTGAACCAGAAGATCCAGTCACCATGATTATTCACATTGGAGCCAGCAATACTCAATTAGCCATTATTAACCAAACAGAAATATCCTTAGCATCAAGTAAAACTGGTGGCGGTGTTCTTTTTACCAGAGCTATTCAGCAAGCAATTGAAAATCTAGAACGTCAGCAGGCAAAAGAGTATAAACATGCCTATGGTCTGGACGCAAATCAACTACAGGGCAAAATTAGACAAGCCATCTTACCAGGTCTCAACTCAATCGGCCAGGAAGTTAAGAAAGCCTTACAGTTTCATAATAATCAATACCCAAATCAGTTAGTAAAACGTATTGTTCTGTGTGGAGGTAGCGCCAATATACCAGGTTTGATTGAATATTTCACCAAACTAACTGGTATTGAAGTACTCAGAGCTTCACCATTTGCCCCAGCCAGTGGCAATATTCCACAAGAAAACCAACAAGAGTATATCGTTACTATGGGCCTAATGATGAGGAAGTAATGGTGATGGTTAGAAAAAGAAACGGTTACACACAAAACAAATAACATTAATGCAAAACATCAATTTTTTAGCACAAGAAAATCTACGCCTTTCAGATCAACAGAAAAAAGACCTGCGCATTTTTAAATATGCTGCCATTGTCTTTGGTACTGTAGCTATCATTTTCACTATTTTGCTTGGGCTGCGGTTTTATTTTCAATACAAAACTAAAAGAGTAAAAGCTCAAATTAGTCAAGCTACTAAACAGATTAATAATAGCCAGCAATTAGAAGCCGACTATTTATTTTTTGTAAACAAGCTAAAAGTGATTAGAGAATTATTTGAACAAAGAAGTAGCAAGCAGATAGCCATGGGCTACTTTAATAATCTATTTGGGCCCAACATCACCATCAGTGGCATCACCTATAATATGGAGGAAGGTATTCTGTCGCTTAGAGTTAGTAGCCCTCATGTTTTTTATCTTGAAGAAGCCTTGGAAGTACTAGAGGATCCAGCCGTTGGCAAAAACTTTTCCAGCATGAGTAAAACTGATTTGTCACGCTCAATCACAGCCCAATATACTTTTAATCTAACTGTCAGTTTTAAGGAAGATTCAGATTTAATTGAAGAAACCGGCGGGCTAAATGATTATCGACCAAACGGGCAAGGCAGTAATAACGCGGATCGTCAAGGTCAAGCAGATCGTCAAGATCAAGGAGGCAACTAATTATGCCAATTTTAGAAACTCAAGAAGATTTCAATTTTAAACTATTCATTAATACTCGCAAACATTTGTTGCTGGCTGTAGCACTGATATGGGGCACTTTGATACTGATATTCTTTGCTGCGAAACCACAATTGCAAGCACTATTTAATATAAGAGATAAGCTTAATGTAAGCCGACAGGAATTAAAAGAGCTAACCAAAAAAGTAACCGAGCTTAAACAAATTAAAGTCTCTCAAGACTTCGAGAATAAAGAAAAAGTTGATGAAATTTTACCCTCTCACAAACCACTACTAACCTTATTATTTAACCTTAATCAGGCCGCTCAACAAGAAGAAATTCAAATCGATAGTCTAAGAATTTCACCAGGACTAATCCCTGATAAGAATGATGAAGAAACTACTAGCACTGCCATTCAAGAGAAAGCCAAAGAAACAGCAAGCAGTATGAGTTACTCTCAGCTAGAACTAGAGTTAGCGATTTCCGGCACTGGGCAAGGAGTAGATAATTTTTTTAAAACCATCGAACAAATGGCTCCATTTAGCAGTATTACCGAACTAGAAATCAACAATAACTTTAAGCCTAGTAATAATTTTGCAACGGACGATCGAGAAGATGAAAAAAAGCAACAGGACCGCAAAGTCTCAGCCGATTTAATTCTACACTCTTTTTATTACATTGGAACAGTTAAAACTGAAGTCGGCTCGACATTACCATCGGTTGGAGATGAAGAAATGGAAGTTTTTAACACAATTCAGAAATTCAGGCCCTCTGAGTTTGAACAACCAACCGATATTAAGACTGGTGATGTTGAGGATTTGTTTGGAATTGAAGGATTCGACTTTGAGCTATAAGTTAGACTCGCTTCATAAACAGCGGACAGATTTGTAAAACTTAGATAGGCCTTTGCCTACGACAGACAGATCCGCTGTCAGGCAAAATTAGGGAGTAACAAGCTTAAGAAGTAAAATGATAGCTAATCAACAATATCAATCTCAAATCGTTCATTCAAGTCCATAGCTAGAATTGAGGCCACCCGGCGAACTGCCTTAATAGTCTTACCACGATGACCAATAATACGGCCAATGTCATCTTCATGAGCTGAGACCACATAAGTAATCTTGTAATCGCCAACTCTTTCCTCCACTGTTAAATCTTCAGGGTGTTTGACTAAGTGAACTAAGAGGTATTCAATCAAATGTTTCATAGGTTATGTAAAGTAAGTTTATTAATCTTCTTTTTTGTCTTTGTCGTTTTTATCAACGGTTTGTTCTTTTTCTTTTTTATCACTCTTAGCTTTTTCTTTTTTTGGTTCTTTTTTCTTGTCTGTCTTTTTCTGCTTTGTTTCTTTCTTATCTTCAGCCTTCTTTTCTTTTTTCTCTTGTTTCTCCTCAGCTGTACTTTTATCTTTTTTTACAGATTTTTTCTTAGCCGACTTGTCATTAGTTTCCTTCTTAGCCGACTTGTCATCAGTTTCCTTCTTACCCTGCTTATTTTGAGCTTCTTTGGCTCGTTGCTTCTTAGATTTCTTTTTTTTCTTCTTGGGAAATTTGCCACCATTTTTTGCCACTTGTGCCAAAAAAGCTACAGTGTCAGTTGGCTGGGCGCCATGCTCAGTCCAATACTGGTAACGATCTAGATCTAACTCTAATTGTTTTGGTTGAACAGCAGGTGCATAATGACCTAGCATTTCAACATAAGAGCCATCTCTTTTATCTTTAGCTTCATTAACAACAATCCTAAAGTGGGACTGATTGCGGCGTCCAGTTTGAACTAATTTTATTTTTAGCATAAATGTCTTTGATATTCTTTGGTAATTAGTTAGTGTTAAATAAATAAAACTACTGCCCAAAAGTCTGCAGCAGAATGCCTATTTTACAGCATTTGTTTCTTTTTCTCAAACCCGGCTGCCAGCGAACAATAACGGCGGTTAAGCTAGTCAGTAAATTAAAATTTCTCTAAAGCTAAACGAGCCGCCTGCTGCTGAGCAGCTTGTTTACTAGGGCCAATCCCACGACCATAAACCTTACCACTCACTACAACTTGCACTGTAAAAGTCTTATCGTGATCGGGGCCTTCAGCTTTAACGACCCGATAAGTGGGTGTCGGCAATCCCTGAGCTTGGACTGTTTCTTGCAACAAACTCTTGGCATCCTTGTACAACCTATTAGCTTTAATTGTCTTAAACTTAGGAATAATGTGCTCCTGGACAAACTCTTCGGCTACTTTAAACCCCTGATCTAAATAAATAGCACCAATAATCGCTTCCGTGGTATCAGCTAACAAACTGGGGTTGCTGCGGCCGCCAGTCGCTTCCTCACCCTTACTCATATACAACTTATCTCCTAAGCCTAATTCCGCTGCCACCTCAGCCAAAGTTTCTGTTCTAACCAAGGCACTGCGGTAATTAGTTAATTTTCCCTCTGGATCTTGAGGTAAGTGATCAAATAGAAAACGAGTAGCAATCAGTTCTAAAACTGCGTCTCCTAAAAACTCCAAGCGTTCATTAGACACTTTAGAGCTGGTGCCAGAACTAGGCTCATTAAGAGCACTGCGATGGGTGAGAGCAGTTTCGAGTAAGTCGGGATTACTAAATTTAGGGATCATAATACCAATCGGCAATTAATTAGATTGTTGGTAAATAGACTTGTTGCGAAATAGCTCTGCATCTCTCATACCAAGCCTAATAAAAAAAACGCTGATGAAGCTTTTTAACCAAGCTCTCGCACTTCTTCCACAATGCGAGCCAATTCTATCACAGTTGGTTCTACCGCCTCTAGCTCCTGCTGCACTTCAGCTGGGTCTAAATCAATTTTATCCTGCGAAAACTCTTGGTTAAGATTATAAATAATTTCAGCTAAATCAACGTTCAGATTCATGCCTAAATCGACGGCCAAATCAGCCTGCGGAGTAACATTAGTAATGCGGTTGCCCGTATTAACAGCAATAATCATTTGCAAAGTCGGGAAACAAGTCGGTAGATCTTGGTTGGAGAAATCTGATGAAATAGGCATAAGATTATTTATTATTGATAACAGCTTAAAACAGTTGGGTAGCAAATGCTACCAACCTAAAGTTAATCTAAAAGAAAGATAAAAACTTGTCTAGGAGAAATTTGCATAACTATGTTCAAAACTCTAACCTCAAATCCATATCAATCTAATCCATAAGCCTTACTTAAAAATTACTTAATACTACCAGCCCAGAGAAATTTATTAAAAGATTGAGAGGATTCAGCCCCAATCACTCCAAACTCATCTAAATCTAAACTGTGCGCTCTTCTCTCTAAAGAACTCAAATCTTTAGCGACTGGATGAACCTTTACTTCCACACCAATACGCTTATCATCGGTTTGAACAATAAAATCAATTTCACCCTGACCCTGATCGTAGTAGGCAAGATCTCCATAAAAAGAGAGCTGGTGGGCAATAGCATTTTCAAACTTACTGCCATAAGACAAATCAGCATTAACATTGGCAATGCCAGTGTCCACAAAATAAGGTTTCTTTTGCAACCGACTTTTTACATCTGGAGACTGCGAATGGGCTTCTACTAGCTTTAATAGATATGTTTGCTCCAAAAAAGTTAAGTAATTTTCAACTGTCGCGCGAGAAATACCGACAATATTGGCAATTTCACTCACATTTAGTTTACTGCCAACTCTAGCAGCCACCAATTTTATCACTACTCTTAAGTCTTTAATCGATTTAAAATCAGCTAAAGACTGGACATCTAGATTAATGTAGGAGCTAAAAATTTCCTCAAGCAATTGTTTTTTACGAGTTGCCGCCTCTGTGAGCACTACTTTCGGCAAACCACCAAACTGGACATATTCTTGATAATATTGTTTTAATTTCTGATAAGTGGTGCTAGCAAAATGACCCTGTAAATCTAACGTGTCTGATAAGTTAAAGTTAAGATCTTTGAAATGCAAAAATTCTTGAAAAGACAGCGGTTTCATGCGATACATCACTTTTCTACCAGCCATCGACTCACTAAAATTATTCTTAATGTAATAAGAACTAGAGCCAGTTAAATAAAACTTAATAGGATAATGATCATACAAATATTTAATAATACTGGGCAGATTACTCACTAGTTGAATTTCATCAAGTGCTAAGTGAAGTTTCTGCTCAACATTTAGGCCCTGTCTTTTTAGTTGAGTAATAATAGCTTGATAATCCTTGGTCTCAAACAGCTCTCGATCCACCAAATTTTCTAAATCAAAATAGATCTTATTGTCTGTTGGAATTTGCTCTAATAACCAATGGATGGTAGTAGTTTTTCCAACCTGGCGAGGACCAGTAATAACTACTATCTCATCGGTACTAATTTCTTTTTTAAGTTGGGACCAAATAC
>CAZMMR010000004.1:0-28218 GCA_964567445.1 uncultured Pseudomonadales bacterium | reverse complement strand
CATTGCTAACCCCCAATAAACTAGCTAAAGAAGCAGTGGTAAAATATGGAAGTTTGCTAAGCTGTTGCAACTGCTGCCTATGGTTTTGCTTCATCTTCAATATTTATATTAGTAAATTAACAAATTTGTTTATTTACTAATATAAAATGTAATTAGTTGAAAGTCAAGCGAAAACAGCTCGTAGAGCCGTGAATTCCTAAAAAAAGCAGCTACTCACTACTCCTCATCATCTAAAAAACTCAAGTCCAGCTCATCGCTGTCCAAATTAAGTTCCTCGTCAGAATAATAGCCATCGACTGGTGTTTGTTGTTTGTCTGCCATAGAAATTTTTTTAATTAGTAATTAGTAATTAATTCTATCGTGGCTGCAACTACTTCTCAATCTTTAAACCAACCATATCAATCTTGGCAAATTCCTCTCGGACTAAATCCCAAAACTTCTCCGATAAATTCTGAGTATATTTGCTGTATTTACCCTTGCCCATCGCTCGACATAAACGCCGCTCCCAATCCCGAATCACCTTCACTACTGGCTTACCCTGCTGATTAAACTGTTCTTGTAATTCGTCTGGGTTCTGTTCGTAGTCGTCATGGACTTCTTTAAATTCAGCAAACAAATCCTGATTCTCCTCCTTCATCTGCTGATAATACTGCTTGTACTTAGCTTGTGCCATTTACTCCTCCGCTCTAGTTACTTGATATAAATTATGATTATATATGTACTGTTGAATAGAGGGGGAAACTACCTTGGCGATACTAACAGCACCAGCCACTTTTTTTCTTACCAAAGTGGAAGAAATTGCCACTGGCTCAACCTTGTCTAATACTACCAAACCTGGATACAAAGAGTAGTCTTGATGCCCAAGTCGTGGGTAGATATGAGTCTGATAATCGCTGATAATACGCTGGTAGCCATCCCATTCACTAAAACGAGCCAAATTATCAGAACCCATCAGCCAGAAAAAATCATCTTGGAAATTTACCTGGGCTAATTGATCCAGAGTATCAATAGTTTGGTTAACCTGCTGTGACCCCAGCTCGATTTCACTAATTTTAATTTTATTTTGCAGATTAGGAAATTTATGCTCGATATCAGCAATCATTAATTGTAACATTTGCAACCGATGCTCATCAGCAGACATCTGTTTATCAAAATCATGCTTACCAGTCGGTACCAACCACACTTGGTCGGCCAGTTTCTGTTGCAGTACGTCAGTAATAATTTGCTGATGACCTAAATGAGGAGGATCAAATGCGCCACCAAAAATACAGATTTTCATAAGTTTAAATTAGTGGTCTCACTTTCAATCCAACTTTAGTAAAATCTTGATCGAGAGTAAACAAGTCATCAATCTCTGCTTCTTTGTAGTAAGCGCATAAAGTAGCATCGGTAAAAGACAACGCGTGGTCTGAGAAACGGGCTAAAATAGTTTGAGCTTCTTGAAAAATGTGCTTATCAGTCCACAAAAGAGTTAAATCTTGACGTTTTAACGATCTTGTAATCAAATTCATAACCTCCTTCATCTGATCAACGCCAAAATCATATCTAACCCTAGTTATTAACTCATCATATACATAGTCGGTTGTAATAAACTCGGCCCTATGCCTACGATACGTTTGATATTGATCTTTTACTAAGTCGTGGTATTTTTCGTTTTCAATCAAATTAGCAATAAAAGCACTAGTATCGATCAAAACTCTAATCATTACAAATAGTCCCTATCATTTTTTGCGGCATAGTTGGTCTGTCCTTTGTCCAATAACTTAATTGCACCAACCAGATCATCTAATGAATTGTAGGTAATTCTTTTGTCAGATTTAGCTAATATCTTTGACAAGTTGTGGGAAAGCTTATCGACTGCTTTTCTAATTAACTTAGAGCGAGAAAAGTCGCTTTTTTCTGCAAACTCATCAATTACTTTTACCGAATGCTGATTGAGATAAACTTGATAGCGATTCATAGAGATTGTTTGATTGATAACTGTTATACATTATAGTTCATAATGTATATGGCAACAAGAGAAGATGCTGTCATCTTATCAAATATAAATATCATTTTGCTGTGCCCTTAAATTAGCTTCTTAAAGAAAAACACAACCTACTAGCTTTAAACAATTCGCCAAAACAAAAGCTAACTATTTTTTCTTCTTATATTTCTTTTTTTTCTTCTTTTTCTTAGCTTGAATTGCATCCCATTCCTTTTGTGTTAAATCCAACCCTTCTTTAGGTTTACCCCAGCTGGCCCAATCACATTTGGGATAGCGGCTACAGCCATAAAACTTCTTGCCCCATCTGGTGCTTTTAATGACAATATCACCTTCTTTACACAACGGGCACTTGCGGTCATCTAAAGTTTCAACATAGTTTTCTGTATAGTCACAATCGGGATAACGACTGCAGCTTTTAAATTTACCATATTTGCCAGTCCTAAGCACCACTTCTCCACCCTCATCATCCCCACACTGGGGACATTTTACGCCAGTTTTTTCCACTGGAATCTGGACTCGCTCTGCATTTTCTTCCACATCCTCAATCTTGTCTGACATCGGCTCCCAAAAGACGCCGACTACTTTGCGCCACTCTTTTTCCCCGCGCGAAATCCGGTCTAAATCTTCCTCCATTTCAGCCGTAAAATCATAATCCATAATGGTCGGGAAATGATCGAGTAAAAAGTCGTTAACGGTTTCACCAATAACAGTCGGGATAAAGTACTTATTTTCCCGGTTAACATATTTGCGCCGCTGAATAACCGAAATAATATTAGCATAAGTACTGGGACGACCAATGCCTCGCTTTTCCAGTTCCTTGACCAAAGAAGCGTCGTTAAAACGAGCAGGCGGCTGGGTAAACTTTTGCTGAGGATTAATATCTAAGTAGTTTAAATCTTGTCCTGGTTCAACTTCGGGTAAAAGAGTATCACTACCGGTTGGGAATAGCTTTCTCCATCCCGGAAATTTCATAATCGAACCCGAACTGCGCAGACGATAAGTAGTATCTTTGTTTTTGGAGTTAATCGCATCAACTAAAATGGTGGTTCGGTCATAAACTGCTGGCGTCATCTGGCTAGAAACAAAACGCCTCCAGATTAAATCATATAAACGAGCATGTTTTTTACCGAGCTTACTACCCTTGCTGGGGACTTCATCTTTGCCCACAGCTACATCAGTCACCCTAATAGCCTCGTGTGCTTCTTGAGCATTTTTAGATTTACCCTTAAAAACTCGTGGTTTCTTGGGTAGATATTTGCTACCATACTCTTTGCCAATTAGATCCCGAGCCATTTTTAAGGAACTCTCGCTTAAATTAACCGCATCAGTACGATGATAAGTAATTAGGCCCTCCTCATACAGCTGCTGAGCGAAAACCATAGTTTGCTTGGCAGAAAAACCTAAACGATAAGAGGCATCCTGTTGCAAAGTCGAGGTAGTATAGGGTGGGCGGCTGTAACGGCGCCTCTCTTTGCGCTTAACATCTGCCACTTCGTAGGCTGCGCTTTTTAAATCTGAGATAACTGGCTTGGCTTTATCCTCGCTGTCAATCTCAATCTTGTCACCATTAATACGGTTGAGGCTAGCGATAAAAACAGACTCAGGCAAATCCTCCACTTCTTTACCATCAGTAAAAGCTTGTTTAAGCTTCTCTTCCTCACCTGTTAAAGCAACATCGATCTCCCAATATTCGTCTGGTTCAAAAGCTTCTCTGGCTCGCTCTCTCTCTACAATTAAACGCAAAGCTACAGATTGAACACGACCAGCAGATAGACCCCGACGCACTTTCTTCCATAAAACGGGGCTAATTTTATAACCAACCAACCGATCCAAAATGCGGCGGGCTTGCTGAGCATCGACCAAATCCATATTGACACTACCAGGTTTTTCAATAGCAGCTAAAACTGCTTGCTTGGTAATTTCATGAAAAGTAGAACGCTTAAAGTTGTCATCTTTTAGACCAGACTCCTCCAACAACTGCTTAACGTGCCAGGCAATTGCCTCTCCCTCTCGATCAGGGTCCATGGCTAAATAAACTTCGTCAGCTTCTTTACCTAATTTCTGCAGATTTTTAACTGTTGTTTTCTTATCTTTGGCAATAGTGTAAGTAGGCTCAAAATTATCTTCCAAATCCACTCCTAATTTACTCTTGGGCAGATCACGGACATGGCCAACAGAGGCCTCAACTTTAAACCCATCCTTTAGATAAGTGGTTAATTTCCTGGCCTTGGTTGGTGACTCAACAATCACTAGTTTCATAAATCTTTCTTATGGTTAATAAACTTAGATTAATAAGAGTAATACTATTTTATATCGATAAATACTAAAGTTAGTAAGGGCATG
Organism: uncultured Pseudomonadales bacterium; assembly: GCA_964567445.1. Taxonomy (GTDB): domain Bacteria; phylum Patescibacteriota; class Microgenomatia; order UBA1400; family PJMF01; genus CAZMMR01. Next base: position 23,888 of record CAZMMR010000004.1, on the reverse strand, counting down.
TTTGCAAGCAACCCTCCCATCCCCAGGCTAACAACTGTAATAGGATACCATAAACTTATCATTTGTAAAAAGCAGATGCTAACTAATATAGTCTATCACTCAATCCGATAAACACCATTGGCCCTGACAATGACTGATTAAACCTTTGAGCTCTAAATCTGCTAAACTGCTGTTAAAACTAGCTGTGTCTTGAGTAGAAACAGCTTGTTGCAGTCGCTTAACCGTTAGAGGCATAGTTGCTAAGGTTTTAATAATTTTTTGCTGCAGTTTACTTAAACCTAAGTGCTGATTTTTTTGCCCTCCCTCTAAACTTAAATCTTGAACAGCAGCCATCCCCCGCCAATTTAAAGCAGACAGGTTGCGCATCACTTCTGCCCCAGAAGAAACTAACATCGCTCCCTGGTTAAGCATCTTTTTCACTCCTAAATGATAAGGACTGGTAACAGGGCCACTAACAGCAAAAACATCCCGACCATAATCCAATCCATAACCAACTGTAATCTGAGTACCACTCTTGGCTCCAGCTTCAGTTACCACCAAACCTAAAGAGCAACCAGCAATTAATCTATTTCTTCTCGGAAAAGTACCCCTAGTTGGTTCAGTCCAGGGAGGATACTCACTAATAAAAGCCACTTTATCTTTTTGCAAAAGGTGTTCGCACAACGACTGGTGTTTTTTAGGATAAATGTGATTAAAACCCGAACCTAAGACACCCATGGTGTTTCCCCCTTTATCAGCGGCTGCCATCTGAGCCATGACATCCACCCCGTACATAAATCCAGAAACAATCGTAGCTCCATAATCAACTAATTCTCTTGTGATTTTTTTGGTAACTAATTTACCATAGGCAGTCATATGGCGAGTGCCGATAACAGCGATTGGTAGTTCCTGGCAAGCTTTTAAATTGCCCCTAACAAATAAAATCGGTGGCTTGTCGTCGATATGCTGTAGCAAACTCGGATAGCTCTTTTCCTGCCAGCTAATAACCGAAGCTTGATTGGTCGTTAACCTCTGCCAATATGAGCTTAAACTATACTCTCTTTTAAACTTTTTAATTGATTTAACAATATTTTTATTTAAACCAATTTTAGCCCATAACCCACTTCTTCCTACCCAAAAATCGTTAAAATCTATTCGGTTTTTCTTCAGGTACTTTTCGATGGTAAAAAAGGTCTTGTTCCCCACCCCTTTTAACCCAATTAAAGCTGCCCAGTGTTGTTTTTGTTTAAGTGAAATTTTTGCTACCATTAGTAATGCTGATAAATTATTATTAGCACCAAGCTAGCAGGTAAAACTGACGTTTCGTTGACGATTGAATATAGTAATGTTGTAAAAATAAGAGTTAAAGGACATTTTCAATGGCTTTTATCTTGAGACTTGAGAAAAAAGTCGGTCAAGCTCATTCCACTTTAGAAGTGAATATTTTTGCCCCTGGTGAGGCTGGGTGCCTGTGTAAACAACAAACCCACGTTCTTGAGTTGTTTCGTTAGATTTATCCGTCAGTTTCTGCCAATAACTAATCCCTTTAAGAAAATCAGTATTAAAAGTTCCACTAGATTTAATTTCTATAGGAATTTGCTTCATACCCCGGTCAACAATTAGATCAACTTCTTGTCCATTACTATCTCTAAAAAAATATAAATCAGAGTGATACCCATGATGAGCAAAATGCTTCATTGCTTCCATAATAATCAAATTTTCAAACAATCCTCCAATTAAGTAATGGCTTTTTACTTCTTCCACTGAAGAGATTCTAAGCAATCTACACGCTAGACCTGTATCAGTAAAATATATTTTTGGACTTTTGATATATCTTTTACCAAAATTTTTATAGTGAGGCTGCAATCTAAATACTAAATAGCTAGCTTCTAGGATAGAAATCCAATTTTCAATAGTCGTAACAGATACTCCAGTATCGTTGGCCAATGTAGTCAAGTTAACTAATTGGCCAACCCTTCCTGCCAAAAGAGCCAAGAATTTCTTAAAGAGACTTAATTTAGCAATGTTGCTAATTTGTTTTAGATCTCTTTCTACATAAGTAGCAATATATTGTTCGTAAAAACTTACTACCTCGGTCTTCTTGTCGTAAAGAAAAGGGTATGAACCAGTAAATATTTGTTCGTAAAAGTTGGGCTTTAAAAGTTGTGCTGATTTTAACTCTTGGATCGAAAGTGGGTAGAGAGTAATATATGCAGCTCTACCGGCTAGCGATTGATTGATTTTTTCTGAGAGAAGTAGGTTCTCTGAACCAGAAATAATAAAGCTTCCTAGTTTTTTGGTTTCATCAACTGTAACCTGAATATATGAAAGAAGCTCTGGAATTCGTTGCACCTCATCGATAATGACCTTATCTTGATGCTCTCTTATGAAAGTGGCCGGATCGTTTTCGATGGTGGATAATGTCTCTGGGTTTTCTAAATTAAAATAGTCATAATCTGGAAACATCTCTTTTAGTAGAGTTGTTTTCCCAGCTTGGCGTGGTCCCGTAACCGCTAACACCGGAAATTGGGTGGCAAGCCTGTTTATTCTGGATGTAATGTTTCTCGCTATCATACAATCAGTATATACTAACTTATGCAATATTAAAATACAAATTTAAGATTACATAAATTAAACAAGTACTCTCTATCTAAAGCTAAAGAAAGAGATCATTTTTATAAATAGACTTGTTGCGAAATAGCTTAACAACCCTCCTACTTCAAATACTCCATCATCTCCGCCACTACCGGTGCCGAATGATTCGATCCTTCTTTAAAGGGCTCCTTATCATCGCTTTCTACTAACACCACCACTGCTACTTTCTGTGGAAAACCGCGCTCCTGTATTAAAGATCGCCACTGCTTCAACTCTTGCTGGCTTAAGTAACCTCCTTCTTTATCTGTTGTAATCTTTTTTTCTAAGCTCGCTAACATTTCTTCTTGATTAACAGTTGTCACCGCCACCAGCCAGCCATGAGTCTTACGATACCCTTGTTCGTCTTCACCGCCAAATTCAGCCGTACCAGTCTTACACCCAATAGCACCTTGATTAAACTGCTTCCAAGCCAATTGTTCAGTATTAAGACCTTCACTAAATTTAAATAAAGGAAAAGCCGTTCCTTTAGGCTGGCAAGCGTCAAGCATCCCTTCCATAACTAGTGTTACATTCTTATCTTTTAAACCTAAACTCTGGCAATGATTGCTGCCATTTTCTCTTAAATTGTCCTGAGTTAGCCTAGGTTGACATTTTTCACCCCGATTAGCCATTGTTTGTACTAACTGCGCCATCTGTAGCGGTGTCACTAAAATATCACCCTGACCAATACCCATATGATAAGTGTTGCCTAAATACCAAGGTTCACCAAGCTGCTTTTCTTTCCAAGACGGATCAGACACTAGACCACTAGCTTCAGGAGACAACTCGATGCCTGTAGCTTGGCCTAAACCAAAATCACGGGCTTGATCGGCAATCTTATTAGGGCCTGTCCACTCGGCTGCTTTATAAAAATAAATATCGTTGCTACGGGCAATAGCTCTAATTAGAGCTATTTCGCCGTCAGTACCACCGCGCTGAGTGTAATACCAGTTTTTATACTCATAGTCTCCAACCTTCAACACACCCTCATCAAGTACTGTCCTATTTTCATTAAAAGCTCCAGATTCTAAGCCAGCCATAGCAGTCACAATTTTAAAAATAGAACCTGGCGGATAAGTACCAGAAATTGCTCTGTTAAAGAAAACCTGCCGTTCATCATGTAGATAGTTTTGAATATTGAGCTGTCGTTGCTGCTCAAGATTATCATCAGTTAAGGAAAAGCTTAAATCATTAGCATTAAAAGCCGGCCTATTAGTTAAAGCCATAACTTGCCCATTGCTAGCATCTAAGACCACTGCCGAACCAATAAAATCAGACATTGCCTGGTAAAGAATCTTATTAAGGTATGGGTCAAGACTGGTATTAATGTCCTGCCCCACGATTGGCTGCTGCTCTCTGATTAAGCGCTGCTTCTCGCCTAAAGTATTAACCTCATACAAGCGGTAGCCATCTCGGCCTCTCAACGTCGAGTCAAACTCCTGTTCCAAGCCAATCTGCCCCATCCAATCATTAACCTGCAAAAAGTCGTGAGCCAGCAAATCATCTTTGTCTGCAGGTGCCGTGTAACCTAAGACATGACTTAAAGACCAAGGAAACTGATACCAACGACGCAGCTCGTAACTGATGGCATCCTGATCATGCGTCATTAAACCCAACGCCTGATCATTAGCAATTGCTTCTCTTTGTGAGAAAAGAGAGTCATCTTGATTAAGAAAATAAAACTTTTTGTTTTTGACTAAAGGCTGCTGATAGCGATCGAATATTACCCCTCTAGCAGCTGGAATTTTCTGACGAAAATAACGGTTTTCATCAGCCAAATCATGATAATAATTACCTCGAACCACTTGCAGATGCCCCAATCGTAACACCAACAAAAAAAACACAGCAACTACAGGAGTTATTAGTAGTTTAATCTTAGTTTGAGTCGACAGTTGCATCATAAATTTTTATCTCTGGCATAGATACCAACAAGCCTAATTACTCATGATAAGCCTGCAGTTTGTTTAAATCAAAAACTCGCAGCCACAAAGTAACTAAAAGATAACTGGCAATAAACTGAATGAGGCTTAAATAACCAGTAGCCAGTTGCAGCCACCACAATAATAGTAGGTTTATTGTAATAACAACTATCAAAAACCTGCGTTTTTTATCCAATATCACTTTCTCTCCTGCCGCGACAGCCTGGCTAGCCCCCAACCACAGCAAGTAAGACATAATCCAAGAAAAATCATAACTAACAGCCAACAAAAAACTAAGTAAGAGTAAGAGCACCGGGTAAAAGTAAGTCTGACGGTTAACATGCTCTAACCAAATTAAACCCAGCAGCAAAGATAAGAATGGGAGACCAATAACACGTTCGGCGGTCATAAGTAAGATTAAACCCAGCAGCTGGAAAAGAGTTAATAATATGGTCTTAATCATAGACTTTGGTAATAGTGATAATTCATCTAATTTCCACTACTGTCGCTTCATAAAACGACACATATTGTTGAATAATGGCAGTTTTTACTGCTGCCGACTGCCCACTTTTAATGGCACTAATTTCTCCTATATACAAACCTTTATCTACACCCTCTTGTCCAGAACTAACAACCCGTTGACCAACCTGTATCTCTTGTTCGATAGACACCTCAGTTAATAAAACATTTTTCCCATCTCCAGCAACAATCCCCTGCACCCCGGTCTGAGTTTCAGCTAAAACTGGTTGTGCTGACTCCTGCCACAAGAGATTAATATAGGCAATGTTGAGTCTGGTTTCGGCCACCAAGCCTACTAAAGTTCCTTGAACCAAAACAGCCGCTCCCTCTCTTACTTTTGCTTCTTGGGGCAGACCTGCAGCAGGCTGCGATAAAGATAAAATGGGGCTGGTTAAAGTTGTTGGTTTTAGACTCCGATCAGAACTGTTAAGCAACTCTCTTAACCTCTGGTTTTCTTGCTTAACCTGTTCCAACTCACTCAGCTGAGCTAAAGCTGTTGCCAATTTAATCTCTAAATCTTGGATTCTTCTAGCCGTCGTACGCCATCGCTGAAAGCTATCAACCAATTGATACAAACTAGTAGCAACTCTAACCTCTATCTTAAGTAAAGGTTGCACTAACTGCCGACCCTGAGTAGTTAATGCTTGATTGAGGTTAGCCACTTGCATTAAAGATAGTAAAAACAAGCTAATACCAATTAGCAACCATCGATTGATCTTAAGTTGTAGTCTGTGCGGAAATAAAAAACTTAACATTGTTTGTAAAATTTACTAAGTACGATTAATTAAAGCCAATCCCTTCACCATATCTAGGTAGGGATTATCGGCTGTAATAATATTTACCTCCAATTGTCGTGATAAAAAATTATCAATGCCGGCCAATCGACTGGCGCCACCAGTAACATAAACACCATTATCAAAAGCTGCTAACAATCTTTCTGGCTCTACTTGGCTAAAGGTACGTTGCAAATAGTGGAATAGTTTGTCGATATGGGCCCGCACCCCGACTGCCAATTCCTGAGTACTAATAGTTTTGGTAGTAATTAGATGCTGGCTGGTATCTACCCCTCTAATATTGGTTTTTGCCGTTTGAGTTTGGTCATTAATTAAGTCGGGCAACTGTCTTTTTAATTCTTCTGCCTGCTGATAACTAACTTGAATTTGAAACTTTTGTTTAAGTACCTGGCGGATAGCCTCAGTTAGATTATGGCCCCCAAAATTAAGAGTGTGGCTATAGTTAGCCCGCTCCTGAGACATGATGCCGACTTCAGTTAAATAATGACCCAAATCAATCACAACTAAATCTCGAGCCACTTCGTCCTTATCAACGCCATCAACTTTAAAATCAAATCGAGCTTTCACAGCATGCTCAACACCCACCTGAGAACGTTTGTCGTGAGTTAACTGAGTATGTTGCTTGCTATTTTTTGTTGTTAGAGCCTGATGATCATGTTTTAGCTGATATGATAAAGCTTGCCACAAAGCACGACTAGCGGTAACCAACTCTACCTGCCCCCAACCAGCTTGCTGTAGTACCTTTTTTAGCACTTTCTTATCTAAAGCAGTAGCCAAACTCGAAACAGCACAAGCAGTCATTAAAGCCGTGAGTAATGACAATTTAGTCTTGTCTTTAACTTGTGCCAGAATTGCTTCTAAATAGAGACGTGTTGGCTTAAGATCAGTCACTACCCCCTCTTTAAACGGAAAGATTACCTGGGTATGCCCTGGTTCTTTGCCAAAAAGATGAAAGGCTTTGTTCCCAGTTGCCACCACAGTTTGACTAGCAGGATCAAACAAGAAACAGTTGGGTTGATTGATTATTAATTGGTCATCTACTACCACTCTTAGGTAGTAAGACCCTAGATCAAGAGCTACCTGATGACGACTAATAGTGGAAAAACTAAAGAGATTAGAAAGGGTATTGCTAAAACGACTCATAAAGTTATTATCTGCTAACTAGTATATAGTAGCAGACTAGAAGTTAAAGTTTGAGAAGAGAAAAATATTCAAAAACAAATTAGTTAAAGCCCCAAAAAAATAAAATGCCTTCTTCTGCCACAACTACTCAACAATAATTTTAGCCCCACAAGGATCCCCCCAACCTTGCTCGTTTTTCATCACAACACAAACTTTTTTCTCTCCACTTCCTTTACTTAATACCCAGTTAAAATAAGATTTGTAATCATAAACTTGAGACCAACGAGAATCATTGACTTCAAGGGAGTTACACCATATTTCAGGATTAACATTGATTATTTTCATTTTCTTTGGTGAATTAATAGCATTAATGTGAAGGGTTATATTTTTAGAATCAACTATACAACCAAAAAACCGTTCTGAAAACTTTTCATAAGTATTGCAATTATTAACATAAATATCAGACCAGGACTTGCAAATAGGAGGCTCAGAGGGAGGGGGAAGTGTAGGCTGTTCTGTCACACTTGGTTCAGGAGTATTTGAAATTGGGGGAAGTGTAGGCTGTTCTGTCACACTTGGTTCAGGAGTATTTGAAATTGGTTTGTTCTCGTTAACTAAAGAAATACTACCCCCACATGGTACCCCCCAACCTCCTTCATTTTTTAAAGCTACACATATTTTCTTTTCTCCCCACTGATCAAAAGACCAAGTCTTACGAGTCTTATAATCTTCTAATTTGCTCCAACGATAATCATTAATATTAATTTGACTACACCATTCTTCAGGACTTGCACGCATGATCTTCATATGGGTGGGTTGGTTAGAGCTACTAATATTGATAACTACATCTAAAGAATCGCTTATGCAATCCCCATCATTACCCATACTTTTATCAATAGAGTCACAACTGTTAATATGAACGTCTGACCAAGATTTACAACTTGGAACCTTCTTTTTGACAAATTGAAAGTTGTTATCCTCAGTATAACCAGTTCGACCTAAGTTATTTTGAAAAGCTGAATACCAAAGTCTGAATCTACTACCCTCAATTAACGCTGTAGAGCGATATAAACGCGTACTATCCCACCCCTCAGCAGAAGGCATTAATAATATACCTTGATTCTCCCAATCATAGGTATTTTTACTAGTGAGGTAATATATTTTAGGTTTATTCGCCTGTGGCCCTTCATTGATCAAAGCGATGTATGTATCTTGATGTTTAAACACATCCAGATGCCAGATTTTGGGGAGCGAAAAAACGACCTCATCTTTTGACCAATTGATGCCATCATTGCTTTCCAACCTATGCATCTCATCCTTAATGGTGTTAACATAAAATAGAACAAAAGATGAACCATCTTTTGCTATAGTTGGTGAAGCAAATGATCCACTGGGCAAAAAATGTAAATTTGTTGCCTCTGGTATAGTCCAATTTACTCCATCACTACTACTAATACGATACAACTTAACAGAGTCATCTGCGTAATCAAAAGATCCATTTTTATTGTTTAGTCTGTAGTACAACCAAAGTTTATTACTATCGAAAACTAAATCAGCATCACTATATTCAAATTGTCTTGGATGAATTAATGGAACCACAGGTTTGTTTCTTGGTTCTATCCATGAATAACCATCATTAGATGCAAAAATATGAGGATCTTCGTATTTAGGATTTAAGTTTGGAAATGGAGATACCGACAACCAATATTTGTAACCATTCCAACCATTTTTGATATAAACAACATCTGGATGAACTACCTGATGAGGAAGGTACGAATTATTACCTTCATTAGGCTCAGTCAGATTGATGTATTTGACGTCAAACTTAATATAGTCCTCTGCATTCTTAACTTGGGGTATTTGATATTCATAACTCTGGCCACTAGCTTGATTTCTGATATCTTGATTTTTCTTTAAGGAATACAAACCTAACAGTAATGCAAAGATTAGAACAATGAAAACAAAAATCAATTCAAGCTTTTTTGGAAGAATAACACTCTTTATGTTCATAGAAATGTCTTTATTGCGAAGTTTCATAACATCATAGACAACATTATAATTGTATACAATTATAATTTACAAGAAAAATCAAGCTCAGCAAGCCTCCATTATTTAATTCTATTTAAAATCTCGGCTCCACTAGCCCATTTGCCTTGGGCAAAATTGCGACTAGCTTGATTAATTTGATTCAAAGCCCGCTTATCATCCTGATAATACTCGCGCATACCTTCAATGCGCTCCTTAACCATATCCTGCTTCAACTCTAAAGCTTTCTCCAACATAATCTCCTCTAAATCTGGAATTAGCTCCTCTAGGTAAACAATAATCTGCTCCTGTTTTTCTAGATCAGACAAATCATTGTTATTCAAAATAGCATCCACTTTTTCTTTTTCTTGGCTGGTTACCAGCAACTCAACATCATTCTCCAAGAAATCCTCCCAGATAACTTGCTGTAGTTCATCTAAAAATCGCTCTTTTTCTTGGGTGCTGCCGTCATCTACCCCCAATAACACAAAAATATTCTGATCTTCTAACGTTTCTGAGACCGATGGCTCTGTTGGCTGCTCCGTTTGAGGAGCAGTTTTCTTCTGTACCGAAGCCTGCTGGTCTTGCTGGTTATGATCCATAGTGGCTGAAGGTTTATCAGGAGAAACTGTTGGCTTAGACTTATTTTGTTGCTGATGAGATTGCTGGGTTGAAGCTGATGACTGATCCTGATTATTCTTGGGTATAGTAATCGACTCCGATGGAGTTTGCTGCTGAGTATCAGCTTGCATACTTTTTTCCTGCTGATTTTCTTGAGGAGAGGAAACAGTTTGCTTAACCTGCTGTACTTCCGGCTCAGACTGGCTTTGAGTTTGTTGACCATTCTGGGGCGGCTGATAGGTGTTAACATAGTCATGAGACTGAGACTGTTGGTCATCAGCTTGACTATCTACAGCTGGCGGTTGCTGTTGGGGTTTTGATTGAGATTGGTTGTTTTGTGGATCGTCTTGAACAAACATAGGTAGATAAAGTTATAATTAGTAAAATAATGGACACTGGTTAGACTTGTTAAGCGTCGTTATTTAGGCATCATTATTAATGTAGCAGAATTTAACTCTATTGAGGAGGGAGAACTAACTGAAAACTAAAAGCAAAACTATCGACCAACAACTAAAAAAAGCAATTTTTTTTCTCTTTAACCTGTTGGTGCTTATTACACCGTTTTTGTTTACCTGGGTTAACGAGGAGCTGTTTGAGTTTAATAAAATGCTCTTTGCTTACGTTCTCACCGTCCTTATTGTTGGTAGCTGGTTATTAAGAATGATCGTTAGCCAACGCCCTATCTTTAAAAGAACTAAGCTTGACGGACCTCTTCTAGCTTTTGTAATCACCCAAGCTCTGGCAACTGTCTTTTCTCTGCACTCAAGAACTTCTGTCTTTGGCTATTACACTCGTTTTCATGGCGGTTTACTATCTACAATTACCTACGCCCTACTGTACTGGACCGTGGTTAGTAACTTTAATTTTAAACAAATTAAACAAATATTACTCAGTGCTCTGTTGGCAGCAGTTGGCATCAGCCTCTATGCTATTCCAGAACATTTTGGTGGCTCCCCTAGTTGTCTCATGATTAGGGGCAACTTCGATGTTAATTGTTGGGTACAAGACGTTAGAGGTCGGGTTTTTGCTACTTTTGGTCAACCCAACTGGCTGGCAGCCTATCTTATCACCCTCCTACCAGTAGGAATTAGTTTGTATATAAGCAACAAATATAATCAAAAGAAACAATCAATTGGTGGCTGGCTGTTGCTGATGATAGCACTTGCCTTTACCGCACTTCTATTTACCAACTCTCGATCAGGTTTACTAGGTTTAAGCATGGGTCTTACTTTTTATTTTAGCTGGTTATTGATTAAAAAAGTAAGAAACAAACATGCGAGTAAAATTAAGAAAGATGGGTTTTACTATTTATCAAAAGTAATTGCTATTATGATAGCTATTACTCTAGTCATAGGTACAGACTTTACCCCCAATTTAGAACAGTTATGGTCTAGATTAAAAGGAACAACTCTTTTACAAAAAGCCGAGTCTGATATTACTACTCAACCACAAACAACTAACAAAACAACTGATCGAACTAATAGCAACCCTAATATCAATATCACTCCTTCAGAAGAAATTCGTTTCATTGTCTGGCACGGTGCCATAAATATTTGGCGGCAATATCCAATACTGGGTTCTGGTCCTGGCACTTTTGCTTATAGCTACTATCAGCACCGACCCAAGGAGCACAACCTAGTTTCAGAATGGGATTTTCTTTATAACAAAGCTCATAACGAGTGGCTTAATTATCTGTCCGAGTCTGGACTGGTAGGACTACTTACCTATTTATGGCTAATTGGCACAAGTCTCTATTTAGGATGGCAATATATTCAAAACTCTTCTAACAATAAGGATAAACAAAACTGGGTATTAGGTCTCATGGCTGGAATGCTAGCACTTCATGTTTCTAATTTTCTTGGATTTTCAACTGTAATGGTAACTATTTTGTGGACAATCATGACAGCCAATATAGCTGTTGCTAATGATGGCTATTTTCTTGAGAAAAAGCAGAAAAAAATGACTGCCAACTTAATTCAAATCTTAACGGCTATCATGCTCATCATTATTCAACTGCACTTACTGCTAAAAGTGGCTAGTATTTGGCAGGCCGACTATTACTTTACCAAAGCAAAATCACTAACCGCTACGCAAGAATATCAAGATGCTATCACTTATTTTCAACAAGCAATTGCTCTCTCTCCTCACGAAGCATTGTATTATGACGAGTTGGCTAGTCTCTACGCCGATGTTGCCTCGCAGTTACAAACTATTCAAGAACAAGCAGCCGCTCAACAATATACTCAGTTAGCCATCGCGGCCAGTGACGAAGCTCTGGCCATCAACCCTCGTCATCTTAATTTTTATCAAAGCCGGGCTGCCATCTATAGCAAACTTGCTGTAGTTAATGAAGACTACCTAAGGAATGCCCACGACACCCTACAAACAGCCCAGCTATTAGCACCGACTCATCCCAAACTAGTCTATCAGGAGGGCCTGGTTTTCCATAGTTTGGGCAATAACAAGACAGCAATCAAACTCATTAAGCAAGCCATAGACATGAAGCCCAATTATCATCAAGCTCGCTATAAACTAGGTCAAATTTATGAACAACAAAAACAGTACCAACTGGCCTTGGATCAATATCAGTATATCCTTGATTACCTCATACCCAATGATCCCTATCTACCAGATAAAATAGAAGAGTTAAACCAAGAAATTAATCAGCAAGTAGAACAAGAATAATGAATATACGTCAAAAACAACCGTTTCAGTTCAAACTTAATCCTAATAAGTTAATTTCTAACTCAAGCCACATCACGGCCCAAGATGTTTATCAACACTATCATCTCCCTCAACATTTGCAACAGCATATGTTGTTGGCTGCTGCTGTTGGACAAACTATTATCAAGAGCTGGAGAAAGTGCGGAAAAACCAAGTTGAATAAAGACTTAATCATTACTACTCTATTAACCCATGATATGGGTAATATTATTAAGTTTGATTTATCTCATCCTTTAGGAAAAAATCTGTCTCGAACAGAAAAAAATCATAACTATTGGGAAAAACTGCAACAAGCCTTTATTGATCGATACGGTCTTCGTGCCGACCAAGCTAATATTAAGATTTTGCAGGAGCTGCATTTACCAAATGAGTCTATTCAAATCTTGGAAAATCACACCTTTGAGCAACTACCAAAAATTATAAGCAGCCAGAATTGGGAAGAAAAGATTGTTTTTTACGGAGATTTGCGACTTACACCCAACGGACTCGCGAACGTAGAAGAACGAATTCAAGATTTAAAAAATCGCTACCAAGATAGAGATTTAGATTGGAAACAAAATAATCTAGTTGAGCAAAGAACCAAGCAATGTCTACAGTTAGAAGAACAACTTAACCAAAAAACGAAATTTAATTTAAGGAAACTTTCTAATAAGAAGTTAAAAGATTTAACTACAAAACTTACAGCCTATTCTCTTCCCATTTCCAACACACCTTAGTCTTACTTTAATTCTTAACAGTTAGCTGCTTCACTACATATTACAGCTAACAAGGATATAATATTGTGGTAAAATAATTACCTTAAAATCTTACTTTGTTTGTAAAACTTTATTTATGAAAATTATTACCGTACCTAATCAAAATTTAAGAAAAAAAGCCCAAGCAATTACTGACGTCGATCGGCACTTAACTAGCTTGCTTCATGAACTAGAAAGCACCTTAATTAACAAAGATAATCCGCCTGGTGTAGGACTAGCATTCCCTCAAGTAGATAAAGCATTGAGAGCTTTTGTTTATAGAGAAAATGAGCATGAGAAACCACAAACAATTATTAACCCCCACATTGTTAAACATAGCTCCAAGAAAGAAACTGGTGTTAATGACAATCAGCCAGATCTAGAAGGGTGTTTGTCTATTCCTAATGTCTATGGACCAGTGTTACGGTGGGATTGGATCGAACTTGAGTATCAAGTGCTAGAGCAAGGCTCGCTAGTAGATAAAAGAGAGAGATACGAAGGTTTTTCAGCTCGAGTCATTCAGCACGAAACCGATCACTTAGACGGTATTCTTTTTACCGATTATCTTCTCGAGCAAGAATCACCGATTTACATGGCAGAAGCTGATCATCTAGTTGAAGTCCAGGATCGATCTATCTTTAACATTTATTAGGTTTATGACAACTACACAACCACTAACTGTAGCCATAGCTGGCTCGACCAATCACACTCTACAAGTAGTAAAAACCCTAGCAAACACTAGTAGATTTCAAATTAGCTGGGTACTAACGCCAAAACCAAAAAAGGTTGGCCGCCAGCAAAAGCTACAAACCAACCCAATCCATAACTGGGCACAACAAAATCACATTTCTACCATATTGGTAGATAAAAAAATTGATGCCATCATTCAGCAAAAAGTAAAACAAGTTAATTCAAAAACAAACAAAGTTGATCTTTTGTTAGTAATAGACTTTGGCTACATTATTCCTAAATGGTTGCTGAGATGGCCGAGCATTAATACCGTCAACCTCCATCCCTCTCTTTTACCACGCTGGCGGGGTAGTTCTCCGGGACAATTTGTCATTCTTAACCAAGAAAAAAAATCAGCCATAACATTAATGGAATTAGAGGAAAAATTGGATACTGGAGCTATTATCAAACAGCTTCCTTTCACAGTTAAAGAGAATTGGGCCAGTCAAGATTATTACCAGTTTAGTTTCAAACTCGCCAGCCAACATTTACCACAGTGGCTCTGGCAATACGCACAAAAGAAAATTCAGCCTCAGCCTCAGCCAGATCAATCTCCAACCCGCATTGCTCGTAGGCTTTCTAAAGATGATGCTTATCTGCCTTGGGAAATAATAAAAGCTGCACAAAGCGGCTTAAATAAACTGCCGCCACCCATCACAAAGCTTGATTGGCCAAAAAAATCCGTGCTCAAAGACAAAATTTTGCAACAATCAGCCAGTAGTTGGCCTCAGCTAATAAAACAGGCTAGCCTAGCCTTCCAACCTTGGCCAGTGTTGTGGACAAAAATCCAAACTAAAAAAGGGAAAAGAAGAATGCAGATTCTAGCCTGCCAAATTCAAAACAAGCCACAGCCACATTTAATTCTAGATCAGGTCAAAATTGCCGGCCAAAAACAGGCACAGTGGAATCAAGTTAAAAACATTTTAAAATGAAAAAAGAGCTGACACGAAGGATGTATAGCTATTTCACAACAAGTTTAATAAGCTTTAAAAAGAAGACTTGGGCAACTAACACTAATCTTGCTGATCGTCGTCGTCGTCATTCTGATTTTTCTTCCAGTGAGTGGTGATACCCTGCTTCTTCATCAACTTTAAGACTTTAGTTGGAACTTTATAACGCTTACGCTTACCATTAACCATAACGGTCACAGTATGAAGATTGCGCTTAAAAGAGCGCTTGGTTCTTTTTTTAGAGTGGGAAACATTGTTGCCAATATGCGCCACTTTTGGGAACTTGTATTCAAAGCTTTTCATAGAATATGAATTCTAACATCTGCCAACTTGGTAAGCAACCGCAAATTGGTTAAATATCATTAATCAATTTCTTACCCAACAGTAAGACTTTATCTAACAATTAAGATCACTTATACTATGTAAACTATGATAAACCTATTGGCAGTTAATCCCGTAATCTTTTTTATTGTTTTTCCTGGAGTATTATTAACCATTGCCCTTCATGAATATGCTCATTGTTGGACTGCTGATAAGCTAGGAGACCCAACACCAAAAGTGAAAGGCCGCCTTACTTTAGATCCTAGAGTTCACCTAGATCCACTGGGTGTACTGGCAATTTTATTCACAAATTTTGGTTGGGGTAAGCCTGCTCCTTATGATCCTTACAATCTTAAAAATCCAATCAAAGACAGTGCCCTCATTGCTGTCTCTGGTACCGTTTTAAATTTTATTATAGCTATAGTTTTAGCCTTATTTTTTAGACTAGGATTAAATTTAGTAGCCCCAAATGTAATTATTTCTTCACTAGTAGCACTGATTAAAATTAACATTTATCTAGGTGTTTTTAATCTTATACCAGTTAAACCACTAGACGGCTCCAAAGTTTTGCGAGCTCTTCTGCCAACCGAAGCCGCCCGTGAATACAACCGCATTATGGATCGTTTTGGGATTATGATTTTATTACTGTTACTCATTCCTTTCTCTGGTGGTAGAGCCCCAATCGAACAACTAATCAACCCCATTGCCAACTTCTTGCTCGCTTTCCTACTGTAATTCTTACTAAGTTCTAAGCAATCGCTGGTCAGTTACACAAAAGGTGTTGTAGGTTTTGCCATTGAAGTAAGAATTCCTTTACAATTAGTAGCCACGAGTTAGAATGGATAAGTCTTACTCTATTAATACCTTGATAAATCAATCATAATCTAATAAACAATATCATAAAATATCAGTTTAGTTGAGACTACTTAAAGATTAAATTGATAAAAAAAGAGTTATGCGCTTTCTTGTTGTTGATGATGATCGCTATCTAGCTCGTCAGATTAAACAAAAATTTAATAATCATATTTGCGACTTAAGCTTTAATCCTCAGGATGGTCTTTTTACTGCCCGCACTCAATCATACGATTTAGTAATAATAGACCTACGCTTTAAGCAAGAGTCTGGTCTGTATTTAATCCAAAAAATCAGAAAAGACAAACTAAATTTTCCCATTTTAATTATTAGCGGCTGTAGCAACTGTCGAGATATCGCCCAAGGTCTAAATCGTGGTGCCGACGACTATGTCACAAAGCCATTTTCTTGGATCGAGCTTAGAGCAAGAATTAATGCCTTACTAAGACGACCCAAACAATATGCTGACAATGTCCTAAAAGTTGGATCTTTGACTCTTAATCTTAATAGTTGGCAAATTTCTTACTTAAAACAACCTCTCCAACTTAGTCGTAAGCAAAAACTAATTCTAGCTTGTTTAATTAGAAATTCGAAACGAATTGTTACTCGATCTATTTTAATTTCTCAAGTATGGCAAAAGTCCTATGTATCTCGTTCTGCAATCGACAGTCAAATTAGTCTCCTGCGCAAGAGTGTTAAAAAGCAAATCGGAGTCAACATAATTCAGACAGTTTATGGTTTCGGGTACCAACTTAAATCAGACCTTAACTAACAATCAGCTAGCCACCATTCAACAATTATGGAGGTGTCTGCTATGGCTGCCGCTGTTTTCGACTAGCATCTTGTACATCGTCGCCTGCTATTACTGGCAGAACTTAAGTCTAGCAGCTATTTACATTCTAGTCGTAACTTTTTTTACTCTGGCACCATACATATTCAGCTCTATTAAACGCCAATCACTTCACAATTGCGCTCTTATTCTCCTTAAAACTACAATTGTCTTATCTTTTCTCCTCAATCAAATTGCTCTTGCATTTATCTTATGGTTAGTTAGTTGGCTGTATTTTGCCCATACCATGAGGTCCAAGTGTTTAAGATGGGGAATTCTAGATCTAGGATTGTTAGCCATTATTCTGCCGATGTCTTTATTAGAGACTGGTGAAAGCACAACTATACCAACCATTACTTCTCTGACAGACGGGTTGTTGGTTGTTATTGCCGCAACCTTGCTGCTAGCCCTAATTTTCGCTTTGATCGCAAAAATTCAGTGGTTTAAAAAGCATTTATTTCTTTACAATCAGGGATTGTTAAGCGCTACTATTATTCACCAGCTACAACAGCCGTTGCAATACTGCTATTTAGAACTAGATGACATTGTTAATCAGTACCAAAATCAAGGACCGGGATTTCGTCAGTCAAGCCATCAAAAAAATCTACTCAAAAGAGTTCAAGATATAAACCAACAAGTTGCACTGGCAATTAATGTTATGAGGTGCTACCAGCCGCTGAGAGACCAGAGCAAACAAAATAAAATAACAACCATTAATAACATTGTAAGACAAGTCTTAAAAATTGTTTCTTGTCAGATGGAGGAGAAACAGGTTAAAGTCATCGTCCGAGCAGATACAAACACAGGGACAACAGCTCATCCTTGTTTACTTTGCCAAGTATTAATCAACTTGATTATCAATGCTGTGGAAGCTTTTCCCAAACCACAACCATTAGTTACGAAAAGTGAGACTACTAGAAGGATGATTAAAATCGCTCTTTATCAATACCAAGGTGGGACGTCGATTACTATTACAGATAACGGACCCGGCATTCATCAACTAAATAAACTTGGCTTGCCTCCAAGCCTTTTAAACAACAACCATTATCATTTGGGTTTATATTTAGCTAAGACAATTATCGAAACAGAGTTAGCTGGCAGTCTTAAAATTAAATCACAGCCAGGTCAAGGAACTACCATAAAAATTTTGCTGCCTAATCCTAATCATTAATCATGGCTTCGCAATCAAACGAATAGCCATCCCTTTAACCAGGGCCTTACCTAACTTATGGTAAGCACGATTGAGAATCCGGTTGAAGGTTGGCTGAGAAATCCTCATTTGCTGCGCTGCCTGAGTCTGAGTCAGTTGGTCTACATCATGAAGTTTAATCGCCTCCATCTCGTCTGGAGCTAACGCCACTTCCTCTAAATGGCGCATGGGTACACCACGAGGCTTAAAATACTTGACATCTGGTTGAAAACAAAGGTGTCTTCTAATTTTTGGACGTGGCATAAAAAAACAAATAACTACTAGTATAGTCTGAGCCTGATCTAATCAGGCTCAGACTGTTAAACTTAAGAGAATTGGCTCTACTCTCCTTGCAAATCATCTAAACGCTCTTGAACTGCTACCAACTCATTTTCCAGTTGCTGTTTATACTCTTGTAAGCTGTTTTTCTGCTCCTGCTCTGTCCAAAACATTCTACTCCAGCCAGAACCAAGAGCCATTCCTTGACCAAAACCGCAAAGACCACGGCCCATTCCTCTGCCGCGACCCATTCCTCTACTGCGGCCCAAGCCACGTCCTTGTCCACAACCGGCAACCGGCGCACAATTACCTGCCCCACGACCGGTCCTGGGGCCAGCTCCTTGTGGACCTGTACCATCAAAATTTGGCATAATTTTATCCTTTCGCCTGCAAACTTGACCATAATGTTAATGGAATCAATTGCAAGCTGTAATTTATGAATATATATTCATTATATGCTGAGATAAAAACATGTCAAGTAGTGGAACAAACATTCATAATGAATTTCGAAAATAAGAGAAAAACTAGTT
This sequence comes from uncultured Pseudomonadales bacterium, assembly GCA_964567445.1. Classification (GTDB taxonomy): domain Bacteria; phylum Patescibacteriota; class Microgenomatia; order UBA1400; family PJMF01; genus CAZMMR01. The sequence goes on along the minus strand of CAZMMR010000004.1, from coordinate 5,138 downwards.
GCCGTCCGTCCCAAAATAACGATCGCCATAATCCCCTAAGCCAGGAACAATAAACTTATCATCATTTAAACGCTTATCAACTGCCGCCGTAAAAATTTCGACATCAGGATAATACTGACGAATTAGCTCTATCCCCTCTGAAGCTGCAACCACAGACACTACCCTAATTTTTTTATTTGGTTCCTGGGAAACATGATCTAACACATGCTTAATCGAGCCACCTGTCGCTAACATCGGGTCAGTGACAATTACCACCGAGTTTTGGGTTAATTTAGGCAGCTTCCAATAATACTCTTTGGCCACCGCAGTTTTCTCATCTCTTTCTAGACCAACAAAACCTATTCTTGACTTAGGTAGCAACTGCATGGATCCAAACAACATGGCAATGCCAGAACGCAGGACAGGCACCACTACCACCTCGTCTTTCAGTTTTTTGACTGTAGTAGCGGTTAGTGGTGTCTCAATCTCTTCCTGCCTGAAATCCAGGCCTCTAATCGCCTCAGCAAACAACAACTGGCAGATCTGATCAGAATGAAACCGAAACTTCTTACGCTTGGTGGTTTTATCCCGCAAGTGAGCAAGCGAGTCGGTAATGAAGGGGTGGTTAATGATATGGACGTTGTCTGCCATATGATCTTTCTTGGCTGGTTTTTAAGATTGCTAATTGACTGCTGAATTTTGCTTGATAATTTCGGTCATGAGCAAACCCATTTTATCGGCTGAGGCCTCAGCTGCAGCCACTACTTCCTGATGGTTATGTTTAACAAAGGCTAGATTGGTTACAAAACTAATACCCAAGACATCCAAACCTAAGTGTTTGGCCATAATTGCCTCGGGCGCAGTACTCATGCCGACCACATCAGCCCCTAAAATTTTAAAGGCCATTTTGTCAGCCGGAGTTTCAAAATTAGGACCATGGTAATAAGCATAAATGCCTTCCTGAAAATTAAGATCGTGCTGAGTGAAAATGGATTTAGTTTGCTGCCGCCATTTTTGAGTAAAGACTTGACTCATATCCTGAAACTTGGGCCCAACCAAAGGATTGTCTAAAACCAGAAAAACTGTTAATAAATCCGATAAAAGTACGAACTCCCCAACCCTGTATTTTTCGTTAATAGCGCCACAGGCAGCTGTTAACACGATTCTTTTTAAACCAGCTTTGGCAAATGTTTGGATGGGACGGGTCACTTCCTCACCACTGTAGCCTTCGTACATATGCAACCGACCCGACATAAAAGCCACCCTCTGGCCTGCTACCCGAGCAATAATCAGTTGCCCTTCATGACCAGGCACACTAGCCTCTACCCCAAACAAATCCGAATATGAGATGGCGGTTTCTACTTGAGCTTGCTGTAGGACGTGATTCCAGCCGCTACCAAGAGTAATAAGCAGACCAGGAAAATCAGGAGCCTGCTTGTTTAAAATTTGCAAAGATTTTTTAGCTGAGAAGAGGTCGGCCATAGATGAGATTGTCTGCTGATATACTAAAGTCTTAAGAAACTAGGTCTTAAGACCTTATGTAAAAGAGTAGCAAAGCAGAAAGAAAAAGGGAAGTGGCGACATACAACACTAACGATCTTTTCCTATCTTCTACGTAGCAAGTGACACCAACAAAGATCTTTCTATCGAGACTCCAAATACTGCTTTAGTAACCCAGCAAACAACTCAGGCACCAACTTCATCTTACCTGGCTCTTCAATATAAGCCACTCTCATTTGCGTTTTGCCAGGGTTAGTCTGCCCTGGTTTAGAGCTGTAAAAACCAGCCATTGGAGCAACAAGCAAAGTTAGATCCTGCCCATTAATTTCCAACTTACCTTCTTGAGCACAGTACATAACAAAATCTTGAGCATCAAAATTCTCATCAACCAATTCTTTAACATCTAAGACAGAATAGATCGAAGCTTGCGGCTCAGAGACAATTAAATTAGGTAACTCCTCTTTTAAAGCTTGGACCGTATCAGTTATCAGATGCTGATAATAATCTCTTTGCTGCTGATACCAACTTTGTAAGTCTTGATGAGATTCGTGTGCCAAAGCACCAAAAATATATTGATTAATGGCTCCAGCCCCTAAATTAGCAGTGTACTCAGCTAAAGCTTTAGTATGAAACTGCTTATTGTCCGTTACCAAGGCTCCGATGCGCAAACCACAAGCGTTCCACACCTTAGAAGCACTTTCAATACTAATGCGACGACCCTCTATGCCAGGAATATCTTGATCTGTTACTCCCCAAATACTGCTAGCCTTCTGACCTGTGTAGTTGAGTTCGCGGTAAGCTTCGTCACTAATCAGCCACAGATCATGTTTGACCGCTAAACGGGCAAATTGGTTAATTGTTTCTTGATCAAAAAACTGGCCACTAGGATTGTCGAAAGGAATGATTAAGATTGCGCCAGGCTTCTCTTTTTGTATGACTTGATCAATTTTGTCAAAATTTGGCAAAGAAAACCGCCCATTCTTTTTAAGTTTTCTCGTAATAGAGATAGTGGGCCGGCCAACTCGCTGCGCCATAGCCTGGTAGTTAGTATAAGCCGGCTCGACTAACAGCAAAGGGCGTTGCTTACTCCCTGCCGGCCCACAGACACCCAACACAACCAACTCCATAGCAGCACTACCACCACTAGTCACCAATACATTTAAGTCATCAGTCTGATATCCACTGGAGCCAATAATATTTGTAAAAGCTTGTCTGGTTTCTTGATAACCAACAGTAGGAGTATATTTAACCGCCCCCGAACTCAATTCCTGGCTCGAAGTATTTTTATCCAGACTTTGATCCAGACTGAACATTCTTTTTTGCAGAGCCGGATGTAGCGGTAAGCTGACATTGCCAATGGCAGTATTAATTGCCTTGGTTTTGCCCCCTCTTTTGGCAAACTCAATCTGTGCTAGGCGAATAGCCGATGGCTGCCTAGTTTGAAAAAGAGCAGAAATTTGTGGCATGATATCTCCTTTTGTTAATGAGTAAATCAAACACCATTTTAGAAACGACTTAAGCTCTCATTGCTAAGTATTGCCAGTAATTGTTAAAACCCAACAATACATCCATTATATAACTATAAAAGAAAGATTGAATTACGAATTGATTATTAGCTAAAAATCGACTTTATATTAAGACTGCTTTTTGCCTTAGTCTTAAGACTATCCTTCAACCCTCGCCCCTCCCCTGTCATCCACAAACTCCATCGGCACAGCTTGCTCCCAGATAAAATCAAACAGCTGTTTTTGCATTTGAGCTAGCTGGGGATTATAAATCTGGCTTAATTTAAGTTAAACCACGTTTCGCAAATCTAGAACATTAATCCCCACACCATCTAACAATCTGTTATAATCACAGCTATAACTATCATTAGTTAAGTATTTAATAAAGATATTTGTATCATCTATGTCATCACCAGCACCCACCCCACCTAATAATCAAGAAAGGCATCATATGGGACTCATTAGCAAAATTAGTCAAGCTTTTAAAAAATACTCTCAGCTCATCTTTATTGCTTTTTTCATCTTTATCGCCACTATTGGCTGCTGGAGCTTTGCTGCCAGAATGATGGCCCGCAATGTCGGCCGTATGGTTTTAGAAAAAAAAGATGTCGTTACTTCCAACTGGGGTGGTAGTTTAAACCAAACAGCTCCAAGCCTTAAAATAAAAAGCAATTATCAAGTTAGAAAACCCGTAACAGAAGAAGATCAACTTAAGTCCGATGAAGAATCCTCTTCCTATATCCTACCCAGCCAGCAAAAACTAACAAGTAACATTAAAATTCTAAGCAGTAAAATAGATGCCAAACTTAATATGGACCATCGTCGTAAAGGTCTGACCTACTTTCCGACTTATGTCACTAACTTTAATGCTCAGTATATAATTGAAAACCAAAATGAAGAAGAGGTCGAAGCCACCATGAACTTCCCCCTTCCTGGCAAAAATAGCTTGGTGTGGAATGTGGGCATTACCAGCCAAGGTTCAGAAGAAGGTGCAACTATTACCAGCCACGAACTATCTTGGTCTGGCACTCTGCAGCCGCAGGAACAAAAAACAATCGAAGTGGTTTACGCTGCCCGTGGTCTTGATCAGTTTACTTATGCCTTAGCCAACACTAAGGGTCTGCAAGATTTTGAACTTAATGTTGATGTAACAGGGGCAGAAAAAGTTGACTTTCCAGAAGGAGCCTTGTCACCATCTGTCACTGAAGAAAAGGATCATGGTTGGAACCTTACTTGGAAGTTTAATCAAGTCCTAACCAGTCCAGAAATTACGGTCAAACTGTTTGCCAAGCGCAACATTTCTCAAGATGTAGCCCGCTTGTTCTGGTTCGCTCCAATTCTGCTAACAGCCGTTTACGCTAGCATTTGGGGGCTTAACCAGTTGGAGAACAAGAGTATTAAAGTCTTTGATTGGGGTCTAATCGGAGCTTTGTACATTATGTTTTATCCCTTGCTGGCCTATTTAGTAAGTGTTGTTGATCAACTTAATGTCTTCCAAGGCCTAGCTATCTCAGCAGCTACTATCAGTATCATTAGTTTATATTTGTACCACTATTTATATAATGTCAAGTTTACCCTAACCAAGGGGGTGCTACTGCAGATTATTTTCTTAGGCTTTTTCCCGATTGCCTTGCTGATGCCACAGCTCACCGGTCTAATGGCAGTCATTGGCGCCATCTTTATTTTGACTGTCATTGTTCAGCTTAGAAAAAACCTGATTAGGAATAAAGTAAAGAAATAGTAGGGATCAAAGCGCAAAAGTTTAAACAGTTTATTATTATCGCAATCACTGTTTCCAGCTTTAATGACCTGCAACTTTTCAACCTGAAAAGCATAAGGTGGTAAGTTAATATAATGGTTAACTGCCGTACTTCTTCATCAATTTTCTGATATCTTCTTTGTCGTCAATCCACTCCTCAGTAAACCCACACTCAACACAAACATATCTTGTAACCTTAACTGAACCAAAAATAGTAAAATTTGTCGGTATATTATTACCTGACCCATGTTTTCCAACAGATCCTGGCACAATAAAGATATTGGTCGATGAACACTTAGGACATTGTTTTGCGTTTTGCATAATTATCAATTAATAATTTCTTTCAAGTAATCCCTATCATTCGTGATCACCTGGTTTAATTTCGAGGAATCAAT
>CAZMMR010000003.1:9269-33868 GCA_964567445.1 uncultured Pseudomonadales bacterium | reverse complement strand
GCTTTCTGATAATTTAAAGGAGCTCCTTAGAACTAGTTAACTGGGCAAGACCCTTGGTTATATAATTTGATGTAGGGTTATTTCGCAGCAAGTCCGTTAAAGCTCCTTTTTTTAGCCTGAGTGATAGCTTCATCTAACCGAACAGATTTTTTATCATGAGGAACGCTAACTGACCCAGCTAATTTAGCAATAACTGATTTAGTTTTTTTGATATGTAAACCTTCGCCAGTATCTTCAATCAAAACCTTGTCCCCCTTTTTAAAACCTAGCTGTTTAAACATTTTTGCTGGAATAGTAAGCTGTCTTTTACTGGTAATGGTAGCTGTAGCTGTCATAGTATGACCAATTATACATAATAAGGAGATCATGAAATACAAGGATTTATTTTGATTGCAAGGAGTTGAGCACAAAGAATTAATTGGGGTTGATATTTGGTCGTTCTGGAAGATTAACTATTTTACTGATTAGTAATAGATAGTTTCAGTGCGATGGTATGGTTTGTCATCTTTAAACTTTTTTTGAGAACGAGTCCACAACAAGCTGTCAACATGAGCTGCTGTAACAAAGTCGTGCTGCTTGCGTAACTCCTGCCTAATCAACTCTACCCCCCAAATAGAAGCGGCTCTAATTTCTATTTCTGCTGCCGAATTGGGCTCAATTAACTGATAGCTGTCAATTTTTCTCACTAAACTTAGACTGTAAGACACAACACTAAGTTTACGTAGCATCTGTGGAATTTTGTAATCAGCAAAAGCAGTCAGTTGATCTAAGTTAGTCAGACCCTGCTTACCTTGACTAATTAAAGTGTCATGAATCATCTTAGAATTAAGCTGAGCTCTTTTGTAGAAAGCTACTTTTTCCCCATGATATTCGCTCACATCATTAAAATGAGGAAAATTATCAACCAACAACGACACTAGTTGAAGCGCATCTTTCTTGCCTTTCAACCAAACATTAAAAAAAGAGCCGCCAAACTGTTCTGCTAGTACCTGCCCTGCTTCCCGAAGGCACTGCAGTCGCTGTTCTAACAAGGGAATTTCTACATTACCTGCTAAAATCCTTGCTAGTTTTTCTTGGGTTAAATTCGCCAAATATTTGCCACTAACCATCTTTGGGTTAGACTCCAACTCTTTTTCTAAACAGCTGAATAACGCTGTTGCTCCATCAAGCTCTTCGCCAAATACATTAACCGTCCATTTAGTTTGACTTTGCTTAGCCCAAAAACAAAAATTAATGGTGTTGAAAACAAATATCAGAGGAATTAACTGGTTAAGAGGCCAATCTCTCTGAGCCAGATTGACATCAGTTGTTTGCAATTCCTCAGACTCAACCTGCTTGAGAAAAGCGACAATAGCGTCATGATTAAGCTCCACGTCTTGAGCTTGGTCCACAACTTGTTTGGTAGTAGTTAAAACGTTAAGCATGTTTCTAAAAATAGTGTCCAATAATCCAATCCAAACCTTTATGAATTTCTGCTTTAGTTATCAGTCTTTTAGCTTCATCAACGTCTTTCCAGCCAAAATCATAAAATTCCCTATTTAACAATGATACTTGCGGCTGAAATTGCCTTTGGTCAAGCTCCACAAAATACCACAAATCGTAGTGCTTGCGACAAGTGACTTGTTTGTTGTTAATATCACAAGTAGTAATGATGTCAGGTCCATAAATTTGAAAGCGTCCAATCTGCTCTCCCCATTCCTCCTTCATTTCCCTCTGCACTGAATCTAGAGGGAGTTCACCCTGGTCGATATGGCCACCATTAAACATCCAACTATCCCCCTTAATATGATGACCAATGAATACTTTTTTTACTCTAGAATCAAAACCAGCAAAAAATACGCAAAAATGACTGTGGGGATTTTCGCTGCGAGATAGTTTTCCTTGCTCTAATCTTGACACAAATTTATTTGTCAAACCAAAGTCACTCTTTACTTGGTTTATCAAAGATTTAAGCTGATGAGACAGTGGTTGATTGCTGTTATGATTCATGAACTTTATTTCATCTCTACCTGCCAAAAATCTATGCCGAAATTATATGCCAAGCCCTCATCAGCATGACTATCGCCAAACATTAAATAATCCTTCTTATCTGTGCCTGGCACATAAATCTTTTCCATCCCCTCCATTTCTGGTTTAACCAGCATAACATCATCTCGGGTAACCTTATGATCAAACGAATCAACAATCTCCATTTCTTTTAACATCGGCATTACTGTCTGTCTCATGTTAGAGGTATATAAAAAATTTACTTGTGAAGGATTGCTTTTTAAAAATTCAAGCAGAGTCGTATTGGGCAAATAACCGGTAACGTAATCTTGCTCGTATTCACGGTGAAACTGCCAAAACTCATCTCTTATTCTTTGACCGTATTCTTTAATGTAATCGTTAACTTGTTTGAAAACCTTCCCTCCGTGCCAATTAAAATCAGGGTTATATTTTTCCATAATCCTGGCAGTCCCCTCGTGCCAATCAGTCCAATCAATTTGAATATCGGCTAGAGTACCATCGAAATCGTAGATAAAATATTTTTTGTGATTGTCTTTAAGAAACTGCTGAAGTTGAGTGATATTCATAGCACCCTTATTTTATCATAGCAGAAAAAATGACATTGCTTCGCAAGTTCTAAATCCAACTGCAACCGTTAGGGTAAATATATTAAGAAAACAAGCCAGCAATGGGTTGCTCTAACACATGCCTAATTGGGGATCTTTGTAGAATATTTTGTGGTATATGGGAAACAGCCTGCGGCCCCAGACTTTGCGAGACCAATTCTCTAGCAGGAGCTAAGCCAAAAGCCTGGACGAGTGGGTTGCGTAAGTATGTATGTCCTCTAGCAATATTGCTGCTATTATCAAAGGAAAACAATAAAGCAAGCTTCTGAGTCATGATATGTTGCTTCCAATTCTCCCAAGCCATAATATGTAGATCTAGAATATCCGACCCGGGTCTCCGATAACGCGCCATACAGGCTGCCGTACGTTTCTGGTTAGCGTCAATATTAGCTATATCTATTAATTGAGCAAGAGAAAGTTCGCTGGATAATTGATAGTGACTTAGCCACCAACACATTTGATCATCTTTAAGCACATCATAAGTTACAGGAATACCATTAGTATCACACAAGCGTTCTATCCTCCTACATTCACCCAAATTCTCATATTCTGGGACTCTCAATATTCTTACCTCATCAATCGCCTTGATCAACCCTGGCCCAAACGACATTAGTGGCACAATCTTTCCAGGCGGTCGATCGCTCAGAACCACAGGAGCAACATCCTTGCGAAGAGCCCAATATTTTTGAGGATCAATACTGATCACAATTGGAATGAAAGTTTGCCCCCTGCCCACTACAGACCTCTCTCCCCCATAAATAAATTCAGAGCTCATACTAAAAAAGTGTCCAAAAAACTCTTTTAATATTTCGCCGGTTGATATCCTGAGTTCTTTAGCAATTCTGTCAGGTAGATATTTCAAACCCTTTCTTTCGTAGGTGCCAATATAGTGATCATAAAAATCTAATAATAGATCTTCGAATCGTCTAAAAGCCTTTGCCCAATTACCACGAACGCCTGTTATATGAATAAGTTCTTGAGCCAGAAGTTGGCCAAAATTTTTTAAGAATTGTTCTCGACTACTATAATCTGTTGTTATAGCGATAGTTATTGTGTGCTTAATTCTCTCTACAATCAGTTCAAAATTTTCTTTTGTTTGTACCCCTCCAAACTCTGCCATAGCCTGCTCCCAGTCTGGCTTACCAAGCCCAGTCCAGAGCATGGTTGGTGAAGCTGAAATCAAATGAGGAGCTATACATTCCAAGACCCTAAAGATTAGCTTAATAGCCGCACCTTTATGGGTGATGTCATCATCTTCATGAAATGCGGGTGGTAATAAAGTTTCCCTATCTTCTAACAGATGTGTTAATGCCAAACTGCTGCTAACATGTGCTAGTTTTTTCTTAGAGCCATAGACTTTTGTTGCATCAGCAGTAATCGCTAAAAATGGCCAAGGCGCTCCTGCGCGTTGTAAAACCCCATCAAAAGGTCTCCACAAATTATTAGCCGGGTTTTCTTTTAACAGTCGAAAAGGATCATCTCTTCGCCTTTCTGAATGGGGAAAAAGCCGTTTATATCTCATTAAATCTTCATTCACTCCTATAGGAACCTGCTGCAACTGTCCTCTTATAGCTTCTGCTCCTTTGTTTAACTGATGGGTTATCGCTTCGTAAAATTTAGGCAATTGATCCATTAGCAAAGTTTCTACTCTCAACCATGTTGCCTCTTCATAATAGTGTTCAGGAGGCGGCTCTTCCCTTCTGTCTTTTTCATGTCTCTTTTCGATAACCAACAACTTATTAATTATTGACAATAATTTATCTACAGGGATCTTCCAGACATTCTGATCTCTTTCTCCTTCATAGTTCAAGGCGTCTATTTCAGGATATGAGTCCAACAAAACAACCTGCCGACTATTTTCATCAAAACCCTGTACGTAAGCCACATAGCCTAAATACTCTATTTCTGATAGCGACAAATTATCAGGACCAACCACTAACCCTTCCTTTCCCCGCACTCCAACTAAATCCAAATAATTAAATCCAATAATTACACTGCCTTGTTCGATCAACCTAAGAAGAGACTCTTCTGTAAGAACATCTCCTGTCAGATATCCAGCATCATCTTGTCGTGAAAATTCACTATGTAAAGATCGAGCAATTTCCGGCCAGTAATCTGATGGCATCTGCTTTGATGAAACACTATACATATACAATAGTCTATAGTCGGGCTCTTTGGGAATTTCGTAATCAGGCGGTGGCCAATAACTTAATGCTAACCCTTCGCTCTCTGCTAAAATAACGGCCGCATTTATTAGATCTACGCCTCCATGCTCATATCGAAAAAGATTTTTTTTGACTGCTTCTATCAGCTTTATTTTTCTCTCTTCATTCAAACCTAGTCGTTCAACCAAATTCAAGACAGCAGCAATAACACAGCGTAACTCTTGCCATGTTTGAGTATGAATTCTTTCTTCTTTAAGTCGTTTAGTGACCCCACCTACTTCAGCCACTGATGCTTCTTTAGTCGTTTGCATATATTATAATTATAGCTCTTCTATCTCCTGCCACTTCTCCTCTACTTTCTTATACCCGGCAGCAAACATTTCCTCTGCTTTACTGAAACTACGCAAGCCAGCATTAGTCTCATAATTAGTTAGCTCTAAATCGACTGGATCTTTTTCTTTTTCAAACTCTCCGCGGGAAGAATTTAAAGACTTAATCACTGTGGTCAGATTAAAAACAATCTTGGGCATTTTAGTATACTGAACAGCATCAGGAAATAAACCGATTACTGCTTCCGCCCCCCTTCGCCTTAGATCGCCAGCAGAATAAAGTGAAATAAAACCACCATCAGCTACAATACGCCCATCTTTTTCATAGAGTGGAAAAAGCGGTGGCGCCAAAGCTGTTAAGACCGCTGCTTCGGCAAGGGTGCCCTCACTAAAGGTAATTTTCTGAGGATGATTATTATCAGTTATATCCGCAGCATGAATGATGGTTTTGATAGGCAAATCTTCAATCTGCAAATGATGGCAGTATTCATCAAAATAATTAATTAACCGGTCCACATTAATTAGCCCCCCATTTTTCAGCGGACGCCAAGATTTAAACTTCCAAATAGAAAAGTGGGTAAAGTCTTGTAAAATTTGTTCTTGGCTGCGACCGCTGAAAATATAGACCAATAACACTGCTGCCCAGCTATGAGCAGAGATACAACTAATTTCAACTTCTCTCTCCTGCAAAGCTTTGAGCACACCATAATAACACATAGCCCGCGCTCCACCACCACTTAAAGATAAACCGACTCTTTTCATATTTTAGCGAGAGATAAAGTTAATAATTAAAACTACCAAGCAACTAGTAACACCACACAGAAATGCACCCCACAACATATCAACTATCACCAAATTCCAGGACCAATCAGCTAAAGTTGCCATGTTCGTTAAATCATAAACTCCATAACTAATCAAGCCAAAGACAGCGCCCCATAGTAAAGCCTGAGTGGGATCACTACCAGCTTTTGGTAAAACGAATAAAAGAATACCTGCTATCAACAACAAGTAAACCCCAATGGCTGCAGTTAAATTTAGACTGCGGTTAAATGGTGCTAGTTGTTTGTCGTAGAAGGGTTTGGCCAACACCCCCAACCAGACTGCATCAATACCTAGGAAAATAACAGCTGTTAATAAAATCTTTGCGATCATTACATCATTTAATAATTAGTGTCGCTAATGAATGCTCGATAAACTCTGACCTAGGTACCAAAATAAAAAACCAAAATCGACAACCAAACCAGCTAAGGCATAAGAAAAAGTAGGACAGCCAACAACAACCAAAACCAAGAATATATTTTGCGTATCTGCTCAATTTTCATATAGATCTTAGATTATGGTTTTAATATCTGCTAGTAATTGCTTAAACTGCTGAAATCCAGCAGCTTCATTAAGATGGCCACCTTCTTTAATAATAGTCTTTTTATCTGCATCTAATCTTTTAGCCAAGCAATCAGCACAATCAGCTGGCAAGTAAGGGTCGTCGTCTCCTTGATAGACAAAGAAGTGTTGGCAATTGTTTCTAATTTGCAACCAATCAAAATCTCTGTCCACAAAAGAACGGTTGATTTTATCAAAGTTGTCATTGCCTAACAGCCTGGTAAAACCAGCTACCAAAAATGCAGCATGAACTGTTTGCTCCAGGTGCTCTAAGACATCTAAGATGAAGGTTGAGCCTAAACTATGGCCAATGAATATTGTCTGTTCATCAATCAGGTCATCATACTCACTAAAAACCTGGCGCCAGTTTGATAAATTCTGCCCCTCTGGAGTAGGGAATTTGGGAACATAGACTTGATGATCAAGCCCTTCTAACTGTCTTTTTAACCAGGGAATCCAGTTTTCTTGAGAGTGGCCAAAGGCACCGTGAATAATAAAAACATGCATATGAGCTACATTCTAACATCATCAAGAATCAATTTCAGGTTGATTGTAAGCAGCAACAGCACTACACTGTATTAGTAAAGAGATTAACAAATTAATTCACTTCTTATGTCTCAAAGCAACGAGTTTTCTCAATTAATCGACTTAGCTATTAAGCACAACATCTCTCATTCTACTTTAATAGCGAACATTAGCAGTCGTATTCTCGATCGTTATCAAACTCTATACCCTGATAAACCACAGCAGGTGGAAGTTGTTGTTAATGAACAAAACGGCAACATTAGTCTCCTCCATAAACAGCAAGACATTACTCCTAAAAATTTTAAAACTTTAGCACAGAAAATTGCCCGTGAGACAATCGTTAACCATCTCCATCAACAAGAAACTAATGACCTCACACCACAACCTAATCGTGGTCGGGACTCAAACACAGCAACAGATCAGGATCAGGATCGCATTAAATCTGCTATCTCTCAGTTTTTATTTTGGGCTTACAACAGTCTTTACATTATCATGTGTACAATTTTCTCAATTAATTTTGTTGATAACAACGTTTTTAGAAAAGAAATCTGGAATTCGTTCACAGATCTAAATTTGTTTCGAAGAACAATTTTAACTCTCATCATCATCACTCCATTATCGTCACTGACTTGGACCTTATGGAGAAAATTTCAACTTAAGAAAAAAATTAATGCAGGCGAACTGTTGTTTACTTTTGAGATTCCAATTATTTTGATTGGTCTACTGTTTTTTAACGTATTCCGGCAACCATCGAGCTTTGTTATCTTCACTATAGCTAGTATTCTTACAGCAATTGTTAGCTATTATTTCACAAAAAATACGGAGATGGCTGACCATAGTTTAATAGAAGATATTGCTTACTTCTGTAAACAAAACCTACTCCTAATCTTGGGTTATTTCAATCTCCTTTACTTGTTTGTGTTGCCCTTACTAATAGCCGAATTTTTTCCAAATATATCTCTAGATCTTTTTTATAATCCCGGAGAATTAGTGAGTGTATTTTTGTTGGGCGGGCTAGCTTTCCTCTTTTTTGGCCTCATTATTTCTTTACCGCTTTTGGCTTTCTACTTATCCTTAAAAAACTATCTTGCCAGCCGCAAAAGAGTGCTTGCGAGCCAAGGATCAGCATATCTAAGAAAACTAACTATAATAAGCATAACTGTTACCACTCTCTTGTCATTACTCGTTTCCTATCAACCCAACCATAGCCATTACATCGAACAACTAACAGATCTAAAAGAAACAACATCATTTGCCCAACGACGGCAAGCAGCTCAAGAATTAATGCCCCAAGAAAAAAAGCTTAAAAGAATTTTTGATGACATTAAAAACTATCGACAAAAGTATCTACTCGATCGTGCAGACGACAGTCTAAGAATAGCCTATGAAGATGAGCTTGGTTTGTCTAGAGATATCGCGATCCTCCTACAAGAAACTTTTAAAGTTACAGCTTATCCTCTCGTCTATCAGGGCGATATTAGCCAAGCACGACAAGCTCAGACTAATTTTAAATATCTATTTGGAGAAGAAGATGATACCAAAGATTACCTCTCTAAATTCCAAGACGTTTTGGTAGACAAACGAACCATAGACGTTAAAACCGACTATCAGCAATATTTAGCAACCATCACAATCACAGAAACTTATAGCACCAAATCTTATCAAGATGAGGAGGTTGAATACGAGTTCTTTATTGACGGACCAGCAGTAATGCATGATTTAAAACTAGGGCCTAATTTAGAGTTTGTAGGTAGAGTTGCCCCAAGCGGTGCCGCCAAAACTACTTATGAGAGAGAGGTCTCTAGAAGTCGTGATCCCGCTCTACTCGAACAAATTGGTCCCAAACAGTATCGTCTAAGAGTCTTTCCTATCCCTGACAAAAATGATAACACCACCCTAAACGGAAAGAGGCAAAAAGTGCAATTTGCTTACAGTGCTCCTCTCACCAAAGAAGGCTTTCCCCTTCCTCAATATACACTTAAAAATAATGTTAAAGAAGTTACCGATTTCATCTTAAGAATTGATGGAGAAAATGTAGCCGCCGACCAAGATCAAGCCTTTATTTCTAATCAAGACATTAAGGACAAGATGGATCAGCTTTGCCAAACTGATTTACAACTGCAAGCAAGAACCAATCTAGGTATAGGCACTGGTTTTCTAGTTGCTCACAAATGCCAGGAACAAGTTAAGCTTTTGGCAGCAACACGAGATAAAAAGATAGCTCTCGTACATGCTGTTTCTTACCGCAATCAAGATAACCAAGCCATCAGTGAGGCCTACCAATTCCTGCAAGAAAACCATAGCTTCATAATTAATAATCAAGTCGACTGGCTACAGTACAATGACCTTCTTTCTGTGCCAGTTACTTTAACTCGCGATAATTATCAGCAAGAATTGCTTCAAAAACCAATTTATTTTGGCCGTAGCAATCTAGACAACACCCTAGATTCACTCAGCACAGATTATGATTTGGTTTTTGTTTTAACCGGTGACAGTAAGCAAACAAGTCGTCTTAATAAATCTAACTACCGCCTTAGTGAAAGCCTATTTATAGTCCACACCAATCAAATCCCAACATACAACTCTGCCTTAACTGCTGCTTTGTGGCAAAGTGGCGGCAATGTTTTTACTAGCTGGCAACAAGCGGCACAAGCAGCGGCAATAAAAGTCGCTCTCAAACCACAAACACAAGAATCAACTGCAGACAGAAAAATCCTTGCTACCGATAATCTTTATAGCTACGAACTAGATGAAAGTAATGCTAATTATGCAACTGCATTGGAGAAGGTAATGGCAGACAATCCTAGCGCCAATCAAGACATCAACATTCCTCTCAAAACGAACCAAAAAGACCCACTTAGTTTTCTGTTAGCTCAAGCTTATCTACAAAATCAATATCAACAACACCAAAAAGAAGCCGCTAATGATAAAGATTTCTTAGATACAATTAATAAATTGTCTCAGAAAACTCAAATTTTAAGCCCCTACTCCTCTTATATCGCCCTAGTTAACCAAAGACAAATTAACGATCTAGAGCGTTACAGCGAGGATGAAAGTCGCTATCAGGATCAAGATAAAACATCGTTTTCAAATAGGGGGAGACAAATTCCAATTGGGTTTATGGAAACAACCCGACCATTTTCGTCTGATATGGTTATGGCTCCTAAAAACAGTGGTGGTGGCAGTATGGGTCCAGCATCAGTAGATGGTTTTCAAGCGAGACCAACTCTCATTAATCTATTGGTAGGCAGTTCTTATTTAACTCTATTTATTGCCGCTAATGCTATCATTCTTGCTATAGCTGGACTGGTGGTTTTAGTGAAAAAAGGCAAAAAAATTATTAAAAACAGAGTAGATAGCAAGAAATAGCTGACCAAAAGATGCAGAGCTATTTCGTAACGAGTCTAACGAGCAACTTAACCTAGAAAAGTTGGCCAAGCTAAAAGTTGACCAAGCTAACTGCTAGGAATTCCCAATTTGCTTGAAAAATACTTTAAAATATCAGGTGTGCCAATAAAGCATTCTTGTTCTGGGGTGTATAAAAATGGGACTCCAGCTCGCCCCTCACCACAATTGGCTGCAGCCATGCTCAGCTGCTTAGAATTTTCCTGATTAGAGTAAACCTCCTTTTTAACTACCACCAATTTCTGGCTGATATTATTTTCCTTCATCCAATCCATAGTGTCATGACAATGAGGGCAAGTTTCTCCATAAAATAAATAGTGAGCTTCTTGTTTCGTATCCCGTTCAGAGCTGGTTGGTTCGGTTGTTGGCTGGAGCTGCTGACCGGCTGTCGGCTGGGGTTGCTGAGTAACAATGGGTTCATTCTGGCTGTTTGTTTTGGCATCAGCTTCTGCTGAGTTAGTTTTCTGATCAGCTTGCAATAATTGTGTTTCAGTATGAACATCGCTTTCTACTTTGTTCTGCTTGCCATTACTGCTAAAAGCAAAAAAAGTAATGGTAGTAATAAGCAATACCACAACAACTCCTACTATTATTGGCTTTCTGGATTGATCTTGATCTTCTTGAGTCATAATAAGTTGAATGTTAGCTGATAATAGACTTGTGCCATTTTAAACCAAAGCCATTGTAAATAAAACATAAACTTTTAAAGACCAAAAGCGAACATTTCTACTTTAGGTATCTCTATGGCGAACATTTTTGCTTTAAGTATTTCTATGGCGAACATTTCTACTTTAGGTATTTCTTCTGCAAGCATTTTTACTTTAAAAATAAGCAGATATTTCTATTTTGAGCCGACACACAAATCAACAACCACCAAACATAGGTTGAACTCTCCTACTGCTCCTAATTCAGACCTCCCATAACTCATAAAATTTGCGATAATAGTTTAAGAAGCAGTTACCCTCATGCATTTTTTTTAAAAAACTAATAATTATTGGTGAAGCACAAAGCACCTTTCATGCCTGCTCTTTTTCCTGCGACTGTGTCTTGAAAAAAGAAAACCTGAAATGGCTTAGCAGACGATAAAAATGCGGGACTATTGCACAATAAATTTTTTCTAACAAGCCAGTATTAAGTTTTAACCAATCATGTAAATATGAAAAACAATAGATCAAAATATATTGATTTTGTCATAATTATCTTAACTATAGCCTTATTTATAGGCGTTAAGTTAGATGGTTTAAGTTGGCGCTTTGGTGATGGTAATGCCTATTTTTATATGGCTAATCAGATTTTAAAAGGTCAAATCCCTTATCGTGATTTTCTGCTGGCAGACCCACCTCTTTTGGTTTTTATACTAGCTGGGGTCAAACATCTAATCGGACAAAAAATAATCCTACTACAATGGCTACCCATTGTTTTAGAAGCAACTACCGCCGGTCTACTATTTATTATCAGCAAACCTAAATTACCCAAATTAGCAAAATTTATACCAGCTGTTTACTTATTTTCTTTCCTGATCCTAGCCACCAGCGACTATGTAACTGGCTTGCATTTTGTTAATTTATTTGTTGTTCTTGCTGTAATTTTTAAAAAGAAGCCGCTTGCTTCTGGTTTTTTATGGGCTTTGGCAACTTCAACAAAGCTCTATGTAATTCCAGGTTTTATCGGCTGGTTTTTGTGGCTGCTGATGAACGATGGTAAAAAGAACAAACAATTACTAATAAAAACTGCCGCTAGTTACATAGTTACAGGTTTAGTAAGCATATTGCCTTTTCTGTTAATTGCTCCTCAGAAAGTAGTGAATTATTTATTAGTTCATCAGTTTAATAGACCGCCTGGCATTAATAAATTACGAATTTTTTCGTTTTTTCTCATTCACGATATTACTTTAATTACTGCCACCCTAACAACTTTCATAGTCCAGCTAAAGATTAAGCACAAAATAAGCTCGTTGTTACCTATTTTTTTGTGGTTGTCTTTTTTCATTATTTTTCAAGACTTATATTATCTTTACTTAGCAGTTATGGCCCCTTGGATGCTGCTAACTTTTATCGATTTATTAACTATCATTAAACAAAGCAGTCTTGCCTTTATCCAGCAACACAGTCAACAACTATCAACAATGATCATGCTAGCTGTTTTTCTAGCGCAGATAGTGGCTGTGCTTGCCTATCGCAACTCAATTCAAAGCCAAGGAATGTTTGAGCAACTACCGACTGTCGCAGATTACGTGACTCGCTTGGATCCAAAACCTCTTTTTGGCTCGCATGAAGTAGCGCCATTGGTGGCACTCAAGTCTAACTTATCTCTTTTTGATAATCACATCGACACAAATGCTCAACTTTTTGACTCTGGCGTGATTAATAAGCAAAAAATCTCTCAACAGGCCGCGCAAAAAGGGGTGTATTTACTAGTTAAAGTAGCCAATATCGCCGAAAACAAAAACGTGGATCAAGGTTATGAAAAGTATTTTTCGCAGGAAACTTTTAAGCAAGCATGTCAACAGTTAGCCATTTTTGATGGCAATGATAGTGAGTTATTTGATGATGTCGCAATTTATAATTGCCAACTACCATAAACTACAACTTCAATTTCATTAGCCTGTAACTTGTGTCTTATTTAGCACCCTTAATTTACAAGTAAAACGCCATAGATTTAATCAGGTGAAGATGAAGTATGATTTTTTAGCCCCTTTAAAAATTTATAAGTCTGATATCTAACCAATTGCACAAAAGGTATTGTAGGTTCTACAATTTTTTCCTCTTTTACCTAGACTCTCGAGTAAAACGTGGTAAAATACTAGAATGAAAACAAGTAATTCAACACCCCCAGATTCAGCACCAACCCCCAACAGAAATAAAAAGGACAATCAAAATCCTAATTCTGGTTTAGACCTAACCCCTGTTCCCGAAAGAGTGGTTGACCAACACTGGGATACTATCGGTTTCTTTAAAAAATCAATTGCGTTGTTCAAACAAAACCCAAAACTACTGCTGCTAGGTGTTTTAGTCTTAACCTTAGCTGGTGGCTCCAGCTCTAATTTGAGGATCAACAACTTTTTTAATTCGAACGATAATTCAGATCAAGAAATTCAAGAAGAATCAGCTCCGGAACAACAAGCACCAGATCCAATTTTTGAAGATTATCAAGCGGAAGAAAGTGTTACCACTAGTCAAAAAAATAATACTCAAACAGTTACTACTAAACTTGAAACAAAAACAAGTGAGACCACTTCCACAGACCAATCACAGCTTGATACCAGCGAAAATCTGGCAACAGATGAAGAAGCTGAGAAAAATTGGGTTGAAGAGTTAACAAACAACGAACAATTTGTCCAATATTTTGATTTTATCGACTATCAGCATCTAGACTTCGAACATTTAGCCAGCATCGTCGAGCAACTACCACAAAGTGTGGAACAAGCCTACCACAGTACTCCTGGCTGGGTATTTTTATTGGCAGGACTGCAAATATTAGCTTTCATAATTTATGGCATTATCTTAGCCCTAGCTACTAGTGCCTGGGCCGTGACCGCCTTAATTAAGGGCATAAAAACTGCCGCAGAAGCCAAACAGCCTAACCAATGGAGTCTCAGCCAGGTGTGCAGACAGTCTTTAGCTCACATCAAACCCATGATTTGGATTAAAATCTATCCTTGGCTAAAATTAACTGTTCGATTCTTAGCCTACTTTTTAGGTGCCGCCATTTTATTTGCCGTCTTGACCGGAGCAGCCAGTATTACTCAAAGCGGAATATTATCTGGCCTCGCTAGTTTTCTAACTGGACTGGGCTCAGTCATTATCCTAATCTGGTACCTAATTTCTGCCGTAAAAACAACCATGGCCATTACCCTAGGTCAGCGTCATCTTGTTTATCAAGATTTAAAAGCTAAAGAGGCCTTTGCCCGCGGACAAGAGACAATTACCGGCAAAATTTGGAAAATCATCGGACAAATGCTAGCTCATGGTCTCTTCTCCATCATTGGAGGTTTCGTCATTGCCATACCATTTTTGATTACTATCTTTGTCTTTTTTGCCAATAACCTAAGCAACTTTGAACAGAATAAGTGGTCGGAAATTGTTACTGGCAGCTGGATTATTACTTTTATCATCAGCCTAATTGTCATAGCTGTTTTGCTGTCATTATTTAGTATCTGCACCCAAGTTATTTACAATAGCAACTGGCACTGGGTTTACCAACTACTTACAACTGGTAACATTGAGACAGAAGTAAAGGAAGAATCTGCTTCGAAGTTATCGCACCAACAAGAACCTAAGAAGAAACAGCTCGCCACTTTTGGGCAAAGATTAATGGCTCATTGCAGCGATCATCTGATACTTAGCTTAATCCCAACCAGCGGCCTATTGTTTGTTGTGATGGCTGGTAGTACAACTGAATTATTTCAGAGGCTACTGCAGTTTACCATCCTGATTATGATGCCTTATATTACTTTCCGTATTTTTTACCAAGTCTGGTTTGTCTACAATCAAGGAGCTACACCTGGCAAGAAATTGTGGGGGCTAAAAATTATTAACAGTCATCAACCTAAACAAAAACTACCAACTCTGCTGGCATTTGTCAGAGAAATAATAGTGAAAAAAGTGAGCGCTTCGTTCTTAGGTTTGGGTTACTTGTGGATGGTCGGCAGACAGGACAACCACACTTGGCACGACATGCTAGTTGGTACACAAGTGGTAGTAGCAAGAAAACAACCAGCACTAGTAAGTTGGCTGATCTTTTTAGGTTTGATGGCCACTAAATTTTACCTTTGGTTTAGGGTGATAAGCATTATCATTACCACTATTGCCACAATTTAAAACCCAGATAGATGAGATTGTTTTATGTCACTTTCACCAGTTGCCAAACTTAAGAAAAAATACGCTCTTCCTCTCTACTCCCCTGACGCAACTTTAGGTGTTGTCAGAACTCTAGACAGCAACGACTTGCAACAAGTCGGCATTCAAGGTTTGGTAGTCAATACCTTTCATTTGAGAAAACAGCCGGGAACGGAGCTGTTGCAAAAATTAGGCGGAGTAAAATCACTTATGAACTGGCCAGGTTTAATTACTTCAGACTCTGGCGGTTTTCAACTGTTTTCTCTCATCCAAAAAAACCCTAATATGGGGAAAATTACAAATCAAGGTCTAGTAATTTACCATGGTAAACATAAGCAGAGAAAGGAGATCTTTACTCCAGAAAAATCGATCCAGGTTCAATTTGCTATCGGTAGTGACATTATGGTCTGTCTGGATGATTTTACGCCAACCGATGCTGATGAAAACCGGTTAGAGACGAGTGTAGAACGCACCATCAACTGGGCTCACAGAGCCAAGATTGAGTTTACTAAACAGCTGAAAAAACATGGTTTCACAGAAAAGAATCGACCGTTGCTGCTGGCTCCCATTCAAGGTCACCGTAATTTTAATCTAAGAAAAAAATGCGCTCAAGCTTTATTAGAAATTAGTTTTGATGGCTATGGTTTGGGGGGCTGGCCTTTTGATGACAAGGGTAATTTTGACTATAAAACAGCTCGTTTTAATGCCAGTTTAACGCCAAATGACAAATTTCGCTTTGCACTAGGCGTTGGAGCACCTGAAAACATCGTTCGTCTGACAAACATGGGTTATCACCTCTTCGACTGTGTCTTACCCACTAGAGATGCCCGACACAAGCGACTCTATGTATTTAATAAAAGTCCAGAAGAAATTGATTTTGCTGACGACAATAATAACTGGTACGAGTATTTGTATATTAGTCGCGGCCACCATAAAAACGATCGCAGTCCAATTAGTCCTCACTGTGACTGCCCTACTTGCCGTCATCACAGCCGAGCATATTTAAACCACTTATTTAAGGTTGGAGATAGCACTGCTTTCAGACTAGCTACAATACATAACTTAAGATTTTATGCTCGACTCATGAAAAGATTGCAGCAAGGGAATTAAGCTTTACTTGCCAAAGCCTTGATGGCTTGTTTTATCTCTATCAACTCTTGTTCAATTTGCTTGACCCTCAACTGTAAATCTAGGTTGTTAGGGTCTTTTTCATCCAAAAAATAGCTAATCGACTTATGAGTCGCCTGACTTAACTGCTTTAGCTTCTCCAAACTGGGCTGAGCCCGTCCTACTTCGTAGGCACTAATAGTCTTATCGGATAATTGTAAGGCTTGCCCCAGCTCCTTCTGTGACAGACCAACTTCCAGGCGAGCTTTTTTAATCCTCTGACCAATGTAGTCTACTTTTTTATGTTGTTTGTTTATAGTTGAATTTGACATAATGGCTCTATTTTAAGTAGAATAATTCTAATCTAATTAGATAATTTTCATGTCCAAAAAAATAAAAGCACTAGTAGCAGAACCCAACGATCATCTGCAACAACCTTACCAATATTTAGCTCAAAAGCTAAATTTAATTCGCACTAGTTCTGTCAAAACCGCTCTTCAAACTTTAAACCAAAATGCATTTAATCTTTTTGTCGTTAGTACCAGCTTTGCCCCCAATCAAATTATTACCCTACTAGAGGCATTTAAGAACAACTTTCGGGATGAAGTTATTCCTCTCATCTTCGTTATCGATCTTAAACGACCACTTTCGACCGTGCCCGGCACAGCCTGGGGTAACCAGCTCGCTCTACTCACTTCCAATACTAGTAAAGAGCTTACTCTAGTCACACTAGACACTTTGCTGTCAACGTAACGTCAATAACTCTCATTATAGTATACTAGACTTGTTGCGAAATAAGGAAACAGTTCCTTACTGTATATTTTACGCATTTTAACAGTTTTCCCTGCCTACCGGCAGGCAGGTCCTTCTCAAGTAGCTATGGCTACTATCGTCGTCGAGAAACTGAGAAAATGCATAAGCTATGCAATTTTCGTACCAAGTCTACTTACTACTTTTTACTAATCCTATTTAGTAGCTTTGTTAATTATTTTGAGGTGTTGATATGACCCAATCTTCATTATTAATTAAGGACTTACCCCAGATCGCTAAGCCAAGAGAAAAGATGGCGAAACTAGGAATAGAGAATTTAACCATTCATGAGTTAATCGCTGTTCTGTTGCGCACTGGCTATCACCAACACTCTGCTTTAGATTTAGCAGAACAACTACTAAAAAAGCACGGCTTAAAAAAACTAAGCCAACAAAGCAGACAAAACCTAAAAACTATTAAGGGTATAGGCCAAGCTAAGGCTTGCACCCTGCTGGCCTGTTTTGAGCTGGCTAAGAGGCTCGCTCAACCGCAATCACTCATTACACTTCATACACCTAAAAAAGTCTTCTACCAATGCTTTGATTTTAAAGACAAACAGCAAGAACTAGCGGTAGCCTTTTATCTCAATGGCAAAAAGGAGTTACTGCAAAAAAAGGTACTGTCGATGGGCAGCTTTAATCTTAATTTTCTGGAGTTTCGAGAACTACTAGGTCCGGCTTTAACTTTACCCGCCGCCAGCATTGTTTTGACCCACAACCACCCATCCGGCAATCTTAAACCAAGTCAGGCTGATTTAGAAGTTACTCAAAAAGTAGCAGATGCTTGTCAATTAATGGGAGTTGATCTGATTGACCATATGATCGTAGGTAAGAAGAACTATTATTCGTTTCGGGAGAATGGAATTATTTAGCTGACGCGAGAAATGCAGAGCTATTTCTTAAAAAGTCTATTGTAGAACGCTCTTAATCTGATAGAGATTTTTAGCACAGCTTAAACCACCAAGAAATAGGCGGCTTTTTTTTATGAAGTTGATAATTTTTTGAGTTTCTGCTCTCCTGCAACATCCCCAATCTCAAAACCCAACTCCTCAATTTTATCCCTCAGCGCATCAGCAGTATCCCAATCCTTTTCTGCTCGAGCCTCTTGGCGCTCTTGCAATAATTCGCTTACTTCATCAGACAAAAACTGTCGGTCTACAAAACGACTAGCTTCAGAACCAATTTTAGCCAATCCTAAAGCAAACACCTGATCAAACTCCAACAATAGCTGATATTTTTCTGCAGCAGGTAAATCGGATTTAACCACAGCCCACATCACAGCCACTGATTCAGCTGTTTTTAAATCATCCTCGATGTAATCGAAAAACTTTTTTCGAAGATCATGAGCTTTCTGCGATAATTTGCTTTTTTCATCTAACTCTTGCTGTTTCCAGCTAGCAATCATTTCCTTCAACTTTTGCCAGCTCTTTTCTATTGCAGCCAGACTCTCCCAAGTAAAGTTAAGCTGGCTACGATAATGACTCTGCAAAAACAGCAATCTTAAAGCCATAGGACTAAAACCACGTTCTCTAATATCTTCAATCGTGTAAAAATTATTCTTAGACTTGCTCATTTTTTCACCATCAATCTGCAAAAATTCATGATGAACCCAATATTTAACAAACGGCTTTTTACCAGTGGCTGCCTCGGCTTGGGCAATTTCGTTAGGGTGATGGATCGTTAAATGATCAACCCCACCAGTATGAATGTCGAATTGGTTCCCAAGGTACTTCATGCTCATGGCCGAACACTCAATGTGCCAACCAGGAAAACTTTTTTCCGCCCAAGGACTACTCCAGCTCATAGCTCGATTTTCCCCAGGCCGCTCAAATTTCCACACCGCAAAATCAGTGGGATTACGCTTGCCTTTCACTTTTTCTACCCTTGCTCCTTCTTTAACCTGCTCTAAATCTAAAGGCGACAACTGCCCATAGTCTTCAAATTTGGAAGTATCAAAATAAATACCATCTCCCTCTATTTCATAAGTATAATTGTTTTCCTCTAAGGTCTTAACTAAATCCAACATTTCCTGGATATGGGCAGTAGCCCGGCAGCTAACATTAGGTCTTAAATTACCCATAGCATCCATTGAGTCATAGAAAAACTTCTCGAATTTAAGTGCTAATTCTTTTACACTCAGTTGGTACTTTCTAGCCCCTTTTTCCAGCTTATCCTCGCCAGTATCTGCTTCAGAAGACAGGTGGCCAACATCGGTTACATTTTGGACATGAGTTACTTGAAAATCTGCGTGACGGAGGGTGCGGATTAAAACATCATCCATAGTATATTTACGCAAGTGACCTAAGTGAGTGTAGTCATAGACAGTAGGGCCACAAGCATAGAGCCCAACGTGAGGAGGATTAATAGGTGTAAATAGCTCAACTTGGCGAGTAAGAGAGTTGTAGAGTTTCATAGATCACATTGTACCCACAATAATAAAAATTAAAAAGATCTCTAAAGAATGCTGTGGTTATGTGTTTTTGAAAATTAGGCATAAATTATGCCGAAAATTAACAGTCGTTCTACATAGCTCCCCATAACGAATTAAGATATGATTCTAAAAGAAGACGATCTTCTCCAATAGAATTAAGCCACTTTCCCCATGCATTAGAAACTGTGTCAGGATAAAACATACCCTGGTATGCTGTAGATACATCTAATTCTGATAAAACCTGACAAGCAAAATCATTAAAAGTCTTAATATTCAAATCTTCCAAAAATCTGATAAAACTACTAATACCAGCTAATTGAACAGCGTCAAATATAGGTTCGTTTATTTTATATCTACTTTCTGTAACAACTCTATGTAAAACGTCACTAAAAATTTCTTCCATGCTTTTCTGATCACAACTCAATAAATGATCTTCCACTGTTATAGCTTTATATTCCTCCACTACTCTATTAGAACCCTCTTCATCATGGTTCTCTGCGCAACGCCTTAAACCAGATACCAAACCATCAGTTGTAGTTAAAAGCCAATTTAACTCATCTTCTCTACCAGAAAACATAAGATCTATAAAAACTCGAGTTAGTTTGGGCATAACAGAAAAGATACGCATAGGCTCTTGGTAGGTTCTTGTGCAAGAAATTTCTGTCTTATTAAGAAATGCTTTAATCAGTAGGTTATTAAACATTTCTAAAACTGCTTCTTTAGATAGAAAGGGGTGAGGTTGCATCATTAAATCATCAACAACTTCATCAGAATATTAACCAATAGTAGATTCCTCCATATTATTCAAGATAGTTTCAATTATTGAAATTTCGGGAAACGGCCTTACGGGTCGATTATAATGAGGAGAAGAAAACCTTAAGGCGCTCATACCAGGCAAAGCATCTACAATTTTCAAGCCTCCACTATTTGTTTTTTTAACTACCAAATCTACCATCAAAGAACTGGAAATACCTTTTGATAAATATAAAACTGCACCAGTTTCAAGTTGAGAAAAAAGCCAGGTTAAATGATCTAACAAATCTTGGCCAGCAAGATATAAAAGACTACCCCTATTATCTTCCCAATGGACTTTCCTTTCTTGAGCAAGCTTCACCTTATCTTGATCTTCTGGCAGTTGAGCTTTAATGTGTCTACTACTTTTTGCCTCCTTTCCTTTCTTACTCACCATTGCATTACCTGTTAGAGCTGATGAAGGACTCAAATCTAACAATTCATTTAAAACAAACATGCCACGCCCACCATTGTCAAGTGTTTCAAGCACTGACGCTGGTTGCATATCTACAGTAATTAGGTCTAAATCACAACCTAACATTTCTTGCGCTCGCTCTCTCTTAAGAGTAGCATAACCCAATGGACCACAAAACAACACGCACATAGTCCCAGGCCCCTCAACTGCTTCATAAGCCTTGGGTTTTTCGTAAGTACGATTCACACCAGATATACTATAGCTTAATGACAATTGTTCATCTTCCGATAAATAATTTCCAGATTCGTAATAATCTATTAATATTTCTCTAACAAGTTCTTGATAATAGTAATCAACAATTGCATCATTAGTAGTGGGGCTTTCAAAATCATCAAAGTCTGTGTATCTATTTATAAATTGGTCTCTAAAATCAGATTTCGACAAATAAATTTGGATTAAATTTTCAAAAATAAAAAACATTTGAGGTGGAAATAAAACAGATTGGTGACTGGCTAAAGCCACTAAATCACGACCAAGCCGTGGTCCAATATAATCATCCTTTAACAATTCCATGATAGCTTGACAAGTATGACGAGCATAAGCCCAAGCGTTTGGCTTCGTAAAACACGCAGCAAAACCAGTTTCAACTAAGAAATAACTCAGGTTTCGGAGAGTTTTTGTTTTATCTGTCTGCTCTAAAATGATAGGTTTATCCAGTTCTTCTTGCTTTTCATAAATGAGTTTCGCTGCCTTACTAACATTTTCAGGAATTCTGATAAGTGGATTCTCTATTAAAAATATAAGATAGGTAGCTCTTGCCTGCTCAAAAGAATCATTGCTTTCTAGAACTGATTCAAACCAATTAAAGATTGGCAAACCAATCTGATTTAAGTCTTCTATCAATTCCTCAGGAAACTGACTAATTTCTGCGTCTAACAAATTAGACCATTTTTCTGCGAGACCATCTCTTTCTTTCATCAAGAATTCCACTGTTAGCAACTTAAATGGAAGACACACATAATTATAGCCAGTCTCAAACTCATGATAGTTGTTTAAAATATCTGCTAAAGTTAATTGTGATAGATATTTTTTAACTTTGTCTGCAATAGTTTGGAGTTGTTCAACTGTAGCTGTCTGCCAACCAGCAACTACTTTCTCCAACCCACCTTTTATAAATGCTGGACTATGTTCTTTGACCACAGCAGGAGAAGGTGTATAGTCGCTGTTTGTTATTGAGGTTTGATAATCTCTCAGCACATAGACCGGTGTGGGACATAAGCCAGTTATCGAATCAAAATCAAACCGATGAAGATTGCCAAATTCAGAGTCAATTATATCAGGATTAGCAACTTGCTGAATAAGTTCTTTTGACATATTATGAGCCGGGTGGATGAATTGAACATCCTTCTTTTTCTAACCTAGAAAACATTTTACCATTAAACTAACCCGGCATTTTTAGTTTGTATAACCATTTAATACTTATTTTGAAAATAATGATCAATTAAAAAAATAGGAATGCCTAATGACTGCCTTAATTTTAGCTTAGTTACCTGGTCTAGCTGTTTAATCTCTCCTCTTAGTAAAGAATGCTTAATGCTAGCCTGAGCATGGCGAATAGTCTCTTGATAAACCCTATGATGTCTCATCAAAGATTCGACTACTAAAGGCCACGTGTCTGCAACTTTTGGATAAAATTGTTGGATATTATTTGCCATAGTTTCTGCTAGCTTCTTTACTGAATGCCTAACTTCTTGATCCGCCCCGGTGTACAAGTAAAGCCTAGATAATATATCTCTTAAAAATGACCTTACCAATCTGCCCCTACCATTTCGATCAGGCTTAGGAATGCGTTCCATAGAGAGATAAATTAGAATCCTCATACGATCTAGAATAACACGTTGATCTTCTTTTTTAATATTAGCAGACAATAAACTCCAGTAAGGTTGCCATTGTGGCAATAGCCAAACATTAGTTATATTGTTTAATATCATAGCTAAACGTTCTAATCCAATAACTGTTTCGGTAGCGGGAATTGATAAATCTTGAAGGTTATGATGATCGTCCAGCAACCACCGAATATCTAAACTATTTGCAATCTCCAAAAAGCGACCACAATCACAAAAGGGAGAGCAGTCAGCTCCACAGGCAGATCCAGTTAAATCATAAAAAACTTCGGTTTGATAACCACACAAACGTTCGTTTAAACCATTATCTTGGTTAAGATGACCCATACCACTTTGCAACCAAAAAACTTCCGTTTCATCCCCCATAAATATTTGATCCTGTTTCAACCCCAATTGCTGCCAAATAGAAAGAATTTCTTGATCTTGGCCAAAGGTATGGCCTCCCACTTTACCACCTTTAAAAACTGTCACTACCATTTTTTCTTTGTTAAGATTAAAAATTTGAGTTAGCAACTGCCACAATTGTTCTATTTGCGACTTACGGTCGATGTCCTTACCCAACATCAAAGCACCCCACATCTTAAAGAAAGTTAAATGATTGCAATCATGACCAGCAACATCCTGGTCGTAGTAACGAACGCAGTTTTGAATTGTAACAATTTTACTTTGATCTACTTGCTTTTTTTTCCTGATATAAGGTTCTAACTGAACAAGACCAGCACTCATATTAAAGCTTTGGGGAAAGAAAGGGTGAATTAAAGGTGCGCTTGGCTGCACTTGAAATGATTGAGTCTGGTAGAACTGATGGGCTTGATGGCCAAGATGATCAAACATAATATTATTCTTATACAATAAGTGTCGCTAATACATATTAGATGCATATTATATCATAATGGCTCATTTATCTCGATATTAGCAGGTAATTAAGCCTCGATTTAGAAATAAATTCTTTAATTAGCACTTCCCATCGTCCCCATCGTCTGCCGTTGCTGCTGAAGACGGTTCATAGCCTTTTTCTTTTTAGACTTACCACCAATAAATAGACCGGGTTTCTTGCTGGTGCTGCTAGGAGGAGCAATCGTTTTTTGCTTTTCTTGAGCCTCTTTCTTCTTCTCCATTTGCTTGCGTTTTTCTTCTTCTTGCTTTTTCTTAAGTTCTTTTTGATATTTTTGCTTAGCTACCTGCTGCTCTGCTTTAGTTAGCTGCTGCCAACGCTGATGCATCTTTTTCTTACGAGCTTGCTCTTCGGGAGTATCATTGGTGGAATCAATACCTAACAAACCAGCAATATCAAAAAAACTCATTAAACCCTCGGCAATATCACCAGCAGGACGAGTAATAAGTTCCTGTTTAAGACTACCAATAGCACGTGGTGGCTTTTTTTTCTTGGCTTTCTTCTTGCCACTGGCAGACTGACCCATACCTTTAGCTGGAGCATTACTACTCTGCTGCTGTTGGGCCTTGTTTTGCATAGCCTGCTGCATCGCCTGTTGATCCAACCGTTCTGAGTCAACTTCGCCAGACATACCAACACTACGCAAGCCGCCTGAGGTCCGTGCTACAGAAGATGGTCCTTTTCCGCCTAGTTTCATGATTGTTTCTTAATTTTAGTATGATCCAACTGTCGAATCTCATAACCATCATCGACACCACTACTTTGCCTCAACTCTTTTTCCTCTTGCTGATATTTCTCCCTTGCTTTAATTTCTAGAGAGTTATGCTTGACATCCTCAATCTGCCGCTGCTGCTGTTTAATCTTTTGTTGAGTTTCTTGTTGTTTTTGGGCTTGCAACTTTTCTATTTTTTTTTGCTGCTTCTGATCTAACTGTTCTTGTTGTTGCTTGGCTTGTTCAGGACCTGGTCCTTTTTTGTCCTGAGCATCCTTAA
>CAZMMR010000003.1:0-9259 GCA_964567445.1 uncultured Pseudomonadales bacterium | reverse complement strand
ATCCTTAATTAATTTTTCCAGAGCATCCAAAGGATTACCATCCTGATCACCCGTAGCAGCCTGAGCTTGTTTTAACTTTTGCAGTTGAGACTGTTGCTTTGAAGTTTGTTGAGTGTTATCTGACATAACTCAATCCTAACATAAAATGATAGACTTGTTGCAAAGTAGCTCTGCATCTTTATCGCAGCAAATCTAATAAAGCAAATCCCTAGATATCTAGATTATTTTCGCGAGGAACGAGTCTTAGCAAATTTTTTCTCTTTGATTTTTCTTAGCTGTCGCGCCCCAGCTTTAATAGCATTAGAAATAGCCTGATAAGGATCGTGTGATTTTTCACTAACTACAATATCTTTACCTGGAATTTCAATTTTAACCTTTGCCTGAGAACCATTGGGGTCACTTTTCTTACGAGTAATATCTTCTAGGTATACTTTCACCCCAATTACTTTTTGTCCTAGTTTACTAATTTTGCGAGACACTTTCTGTTTCACAAAATTGTGAATTCCTTGAGTTACCTTCATGCTTTTAGCCTGGACAAGAATTTTCATTAATTGCTCCTTCAGCAAATTAATAATGTTTTAAGCTAGCACTTGCCAATAAAAAAACCGACTTCAGTTTAGTAAACTAAACTGTAATCGGCTGTGATAAAGATGACAAGTCACCATTAACCACACTTTAGCAAAAATTAAAGAAAGTGGCAATCAAAAGAAACTAACGATAAATAGGAGTTTTTCTTATTATCCAGGGAGAAAAACAGCTTTAATCAAGACCGCGCCGACCCTCTAAAGCTCGGGCCAAAGTAACACCATCTGCATATTCAATATCTGCCCCCACTGGCAAACCATGACCAATACGGCTAATGTTAAGATCGGCATATTTTCCCGACTGATCAATCATCTCTTTTATGTATAAAGCAGTAGCTTCACCCTCCATAGTGGGGTTAGTGGCTAAAATTAACTCTTCCACTCCATCCAACCGCTTCATAATATCTTTTAGGAACAACTGCTCTGGCCCAATGTTGTTTAAGGGGTCAATCGATCCATGCAAAACATGATAGTAGCCATGATATTTTTCTGATGCCTCTAGGGCAATTAAGTCTAGTGGCTGCTCAACCACACACAATGTTTTTTTATCACGATTGTCATCAGCACAAATATTACAAGGGTCTGCCTCCGCCACATGATGACAGGTAGAACACAAAACCGTGTCGGTTTTAATGGCAGTTAACCGACGAGAAAACTCTTGAATTTCTTCAGTGGGGTTGTGGAGCAAATAAAAGACCAGGCGTTGAGCTGACTTGGGGCCAATACCTGGTAGCCGCTCAAACTGGTCAATCAACTTAGTTACTGCCTGCGGTAGTCTAGCCATAATAGGTAATACTTAACAAAAACATAGAAATACATGCTATCGAATAACTGACCATAACACAATCCAGAAATGACCTGGTTGGAGTTAGTCCTCTTGCAGTTTGTGTTTTTTTCGTTTTTTAAATCGATGGGTGGTTTTATTCTTAAACTCTTTGGCTGGATAACGCTGATCTAACTCCTCCAACTTAGACCAGTAAACATCAACTAAATCAATATCCATCACATTACACAAAACTAGTAAAGCATGAAGCGTGTCTGCCAACTCCTTAGCTAAATCCTGACGACACTGTTCGTCTTGTAAAATTTCTTCATCGCTGCGCCACAAGCACACCTCCAAAGCCTCAGAGACTTCTCTTACCAAGTTTATAGCCAAATTTTTAGGAGTATGAAACTCCCCCCAATTACGATCGTATCTAAATTTTAGAGCCGCCTGCAACATTTGCTGTAGAGAGTCTGACTGTTGATGAGCCATAATCACAAACCCATCTTGTCTTTAACTACTTGCCAAATTTCAGTTTGCACTTGATCGACTGCTTGCTCAGCATCAATCACATGCCAGCGATCCTGCCCATCTTTAGCTAGATCTAAATAGGCATTTCGCACCTGTTGATGAAACTGCTTGTCCTCCATATCTAAACGATCTATTTTGCCCGAATCAGCTCTTCTTTTTAAACCAACTTTAACAGGTAAATCAAGTAAAATAGTTAAATCTGGGTAAGTTTCTTTTGTTGAAAGGTCATTGAGTTCCTCAATCAAATCTTTCCCGAAACCTCGCACCATACCTTGGTAAACTACACTGCTGTCTCGCGAACGATCCATCAGGACTACTTTTCCTGCTTTTAAAGAAGGTAGGACAATTTCTCGATAAATTTGAGCTCGAGCCGCTTGAAACAAAAGTACTTCAGTAGTAAAAGCCATGCTGGTATTGTCTGGGGAAAGTGTCACTTCTCGGATCTGTTCACTAATAACGGTGCCGCCAGGCTCCCTTAAGACTACAACGTCTTGACCAGCCTTGGTCAGCTTGTCTCGCAGACGGACGGATTGAGTGGTTTTACCACCACCCTCCCCACCCTCGAAGGTAATTAGGAAGCCGGTTTGGATATGTTTGGACATAAATGTCTTTTAATTGATAACGGAATTCCATTAAATAATTCTGCGAATGCATTTCTGCCATTACCATTAGCCATTGTATTCAATGTACTGCTGTTCGTCACTACAAATCTACCACCTCCATTAATAGCTGATAATGCAAGACCGATATGGCCATTAGTGGTCATATCAGATTGAGAATGACAGTTAACACTCAAGGCGACTGCTAACACCAAGGGATAAGTTCCAAAACACGCTAGCTCAGCAAACTTAACTCTGTCTTTAGCTGCAAATTCAAGACCTATGCTCATTCCTGCTGCAAAGTGATGAGAGACGGGCATCCGATGAACTAACACTTTACTGCTCTGCAGACTTAGGTATTCAGCAATACAACCTTGTAACGTTGTAATGAATGAATCTGGTATTAATTGCGTTTCGCTATCATCAATAACTAGCACCAAAGAGAATTTTGGCTCAACTTTTTCTTGTTCTTCGTTTAAAGGCACAAAGGTTTT
The DNA here is from genome assembly GCA_964567445.1 of uncultured Pseudomonadales bacterium. GTDB lineage: Bacteria > Patescibacteriota > Microgenomatia > UBA1400 > PJMF01 > CAZMMR01. The sequence goes on along the minus strand of CAZMMR010000003.1, from coordinate 6,288 downwards.
TCTCCGTTCTTCTCTCCACAAAGACAAAATATCCTCTACTGCTTGGCGCGCATTTAATACTTCTATTCCATTTCCTGTTGTCACGCCATTTGTTTTTATAATTTTTTCAATAATCTCGTAGTTATTCAGCCAGAAATCAATAAAGGCGCGGTCGCCAAAATACATATTCCAAAAGACCTTTCCAGCTACAGTGGTCTTGTCATAGTCTCCTCCCTGCAAAGAGTAGGTTGGGTACTTTAAAGCATTGCGGACCATTTTAAATATCATTAGCTCTGAGATGTTTGCGCCAACTATCTCAGCCATCCTCAACAATGCTTTAATCATGCTATTAATACTAGCAGCTGCTGGGCTAGACTGAAGATCTCTATAAGAAGCAGTAAGAGTGTCTAATTCAGTATTAAGTTTTTGATCCAATTGATCAAGGTCAAAAAGCCTAGTGGGTTTGAGGGAATGCTCTGGATCTGGAATGGGCCTATTTTCCAAACTATATACTTGTAATGATGGCACATTCAGATCCAGCACCGCACACAATTTAATCAAGTAATAAATAATGTCTGCAATTTCGCTGATTAGTAGATAATAATCCATTCTTTCAGCACCGCTTCCAATATCACAACAATATAAACTTGTGCAGTATTCCCTAACTGCTTGAGCTAGCTCTTTTTTCTCTTCCTCAATGAGTTTAATAATCTGATCTGCGTCATTGTTTTTAGCCCACAATGGTCTTTCATTGTTTTGACGAACAACTTCTTGAATAAGAGCAAAAGGGAGAGGCCCCACACAAAATGCTTTTAAGACACCAGACTTTCTATCGAATTCAAAATTACTCATTTTTTACAAAATTTGCTTCTAACATACATAAGTAGACATAGGAAAACTACACTCGTTTTTTTTCTGTGGGCAAAAATGGAAATTGTTAGTTGTTTACTACCCCGTGCTCCCAAACCCGCCGCGGTCTTCACTACCAAACTCATCTTTCTCAATAAATTCAGCTTTTTCGCGCTTCATAATGATCATCTGCACAATCCGCTCCCCTTTCTCTACAATCACATCCTCACCTGTTAGATTATACAAAGCCGCGTGATACTCGTCACCATCACCACGATAATCATAATCACCAATACCAATGCCGTTGGCCAAAATTAAACCCTTCTTATGTAAAGAGCTACGAGCCGCCAATAAAGCCCAGTAATCTGGGGGCAGCTGCAGGGCAACGTTTAGAGGCACCATATCACTTTTATGGGCCAAAATTGTTTTTTTCTCTCGAGCATACAAATCGAAAGCAGCTGCCCCTTGTGTCTGGTAACTAGGCAACGGCAAGCTAGTGTCAAAGCGCTTAATCTTGATTTTCATTCATTTGTCTTGCAGTTGGTAAGTCAGTAACAGTGTACCCCGGTCATTGAGTTGAATTTGGCTCTTTAGTTTTAGCTTCTGTTTTAATTCTTGAGTAAAAAACTTAATGCCACTACCAAAAAGCAGCGGCTCAATTGTCAGTCGCAGCTCATCAACTACACCGGCTTGTAAAAATTGTGTGTAAATCGAGCTCCCACCACAAATTGCCACTTGCTCAAAACCCTCTTCTTGTAAGCTCTCAATTAGCTGAGTCGGTTCAAGGCTAACCACACACAGCCGCTGAACTTGCTCCTCATTAAGATCATAGTGAGCAATAAAATCCGCTTTGTTTTTTGAACTATAAACGATGTTTAATCTGTTGGGCAAAGGAAAACCAATGGTAGCAAAGGTAGTACTACCCATGACAATCACTCCTGCCTCATGAGTTGCTTGTTGGAAATGCTCCTGATCTTCTTGGCTAGTCCAGCGAATTGAGGACTGCCTTTTTTCCTGGGCTATAAACCCGTCTAAAGATAAAGCAGCAATAATAAAAACTTTCATAACGCAAGTATAAGCTATTAAACTTAATCAATAAAGTTGATTTCCTTAGATCAAATTCAAACTAACATTTAACTACAGTCTTGTATACTATATTACTAATATGGTTACTAAGAAACTGCGCTTACCGTTTATTATTATCTTGACTGCTATAGTCAGTTTGCTGGGTGGTTATGTCATTTCTCAGCACCAAGAAAAGATTCCTGTCCTTAATCGCCTGCAGCAGCAGTCTTCTTCAACCGAAAACAAGTACTTGGCTTTTTTGCGTGAGGTGCGCGAAGTAATTAATGATAACTACTGGCAAGAGCTTAATGACAACCAATTTTTAGATTTGCATGTTAAAGCTCTAGAAAAAGTGACGGCTCAGCCCTATGGCAATCAACTTCAATCTTTTACTGATTTTGATCAAGAGTTTATTCAAGTTCTGGAACGGATTGGAGATCCTACCCAAAAACAACAGCTCACTACCCAACTAGCTGATGTAGTGTTAGCTAACTTAAAACCGTTTAGTCGCAGCCGACTCTATTCTCAACAAAAAAAACAAGAGTTAGCTAATCGGGTTAATAACATTGATCCTAAGGTAGATCATTATCAGGCATTAGAAGTAACAACAGACGCTAGCCAGGAAGAGATTAATCAGGCTTATCAACAACAAAAACAAGAACTAGAACAGCAAAACACTCCCGAAGCAAAAGAGCAATTAACTCAAGTCGAGGCTGCCCATCAAACCCTAAACGATGAAACCAACCGCGCCCGCTATGATGAATCCGGTGTAAACCCAACTATGGAATGGCGTTTGCTAAATCCTAAAGTCTTTTATTTAAAAATTAAAAAGTTTTCTCCCACTACTGTGCAAGAGTTAGCTGAAGTTGCCCAGAAAGTAGATGATCGTGGACCTGAGTTAAATACCCTAATCCTAGATTTACGCGGCAATGTTGGTGGCGCTATCGATGGTCTACCCTATTTTCTCGGCCCTTTCATTGGCAATAATCAGTATGCTTACCAGTTTATTCAGCAAGGCGAAACCACTGACTATAAAACTAAAACCGGCTGGCTACCTTCTCTGGTTCGTTACAAAAAAGTGGTTATCTTAATCGATGAACAAACCCAATCAAGTGCAGAAGTCATGGCCAGTGTTCTTAAAAAATATAATGTTGGCGTCTTAGTGGGTACTACTACCAAAGGTTGGGGCACAATTGAACGCGTTTTTCCTTTAGATAATCAACTCAGTGACCAAGAAGAATATTCTCTATTTCTAGTCCATCATTTAACGCTAAGGGCAGATGGTCAGCCCATTGAAGGTAATGGCATTTCTCCTGACATTAACATTAATCAACCTGACTGGGAAAAGCACCTTAACCACTACTACTTTGACCCAGATGTTATTACTACAGTTGAAGGCCAGTTTACTTCCTCAAAATAAGACCTTATACTGGAGTTAGTAGTCAACTCTAGTTGGTTAACTGTTAACTGCTAAATATTAGCTAACAATCACATATGACAAAAATAATACTTAGTGCCACTCTTATTACCGGTTTCCTGCTGATGGCAACTACCAGCCAAGCTATAGTCATGCCGCCGCAAAAATCTTCAAATCAGCAAGAACTAAATAAAGACAAACAAGTTCAAATTCAAATACAAGAACAAAAACAAGATGAAATTGAAGAGATTAGAGATAATGCCCAAGAACGAAGGCAAGAAAGAAGAACCAACTTAGCCCAAATTCATGCCAAGCGTCTGCGCAAACGCTTTACCTTCTACTACCAACGTATGACGCGTATTGGCAATAAGCTGGAAACAAAATTATCCGAAATGGAAGAAGCTGGACAGGATGTGACCACAGCTATGGCACAGCTGCAGAATGCTTTTGAAACCCTAGAAATGGCTAATCAGAATGCTCAAGAAGCCATTACTCAGTTTGAGGAAATCGACCCCGAACAATATCAAGTGCAAAGACAAATGGCCCTTGGTGCTAGAGACACAGCTCAACAAGCCAGAACTGAGTTTCAGCAGGCTCTGCAACAAATGAAACAAGCAGTACAATCACTGCTTGAGACAGAAGTCGAACCAACCAGCAATTAATGACATTAATTACAGACATTATCAAAATTAATTACAGATATTATCAAAAACAGCAATCTCTATGAAAAACAATCTTATTTTTCTGATCGTTCTTATCGCCCTACTAGTAACAGGTTTGGGCGCACTTTATTATCAATACCAAAGTGGACAGTTTGAACTTGGTCGCAGTGATTTAGCTGCCAGTCCCACCCCAATACAAACAGCCTCACCAAGTCCAAACCAAGACAATACTCAAGAAGCCGGCACTAACTCTGTTCAACCAGAACAAGATGTAGAAAATATGCCTACCGTTAGTGAAAACGATGACTTGGATACCATTCAACAGGAGTTAAATGAAACAGAAATTTTAGAAGAAACTTTTAACGACTTATAATCCTGACTGGAGGAAAACTACTCTTTTTTGACCCAATCAACACTATTTAAAAACGGACCATAGACATCATCTTCCAACGAAATCTTAAGTTTTTGCAACTCCTCTTTAGTAGGAGCGTGGTTTTGGAATCTGATATGAGGGATATCCTCCACAATACAAACTGGAGTTTGCTCATCAACCTCACCCATTTCTAAGGCAGCAGCAGAAGCAATGGCCTCCGCAATATTAAGATGTACATAATGAATTGGTCTACCAAACAGATCTTCTCTACCTCGATAATCATGTAGCTGCTGGAAGCCGCAATGAGCCAAACAAGTACCCACTACTCCCCATCTTAAAGGCCAACTACGACTGTCAGTAACAATCACTCCCAACTCTTTTACCTTATATTTTTTGCGCAAAAACGACCAAATGTTATTAGCGGCTTGCTGGATGTTGGCCGGCCACAAAACATACTTATTGTTAGCGTTGGATTCATCAATCCCAGCATTAACCGCCAGCATACCATTTTTAACGGCAATCATGAGATCATACTGAGAATACGAATTAGGTAAATATTGGTCTGCTTCTTGCTTAACTAACTCGTGCTTTTCCTCTCTAGTTCCAGTCTGCTGCGACACCAACCGCCCCTGAGAATAACTAACAATTTTAGAAGCAATCGTCACTACGCTTTTTTCAGGCAAATTAGTAATAGCCTCACCTAAAAACTGCAGCAAGTCTTGATCTTCTTTAATAATTGGCGTTTTTATTGCTTTAAATTTCATAAAATTAAGCCCTTAAGGTTAAGGCCCTCGAATAGCTGTTACTTTGATAACCACGATTTTATAACAAATACTTGTGTACAAATCGGCTAATACCATTCTTATCACTAGTCTTTATAGTAACATCAGCCGCTTTTTTTACAGCCGGTTCAGCATTGCCCATAGCCACAGACAATCCTGCCTTTCTCATAATAGATAAATCATTGGCACTATCACCAAAAATTACAATATTATTAACTGATAAACGATGATGCTTAGCCCAAACTTGAGCAGCTGTTCCCTTGTTTATGTTTTTAGCTTTAAAACAAAATGCCGTCCCTAAATAAGTAGACCAAGACTCAAGACAAAACTCTTCTAACTGAGTTTGAAAATTATTTAACTTTTTTTCTAGTTGAGAAGAAACATCATAGATGACTAAGTTAGTAGTGGTCCAATCCTTAAGCTCATCAATCTTACCCATCCGTTTCTGCCATTTATCTTTATCTTTAATTTCCTGATAAAATTTAACATCATAATAGCGTGTTTGATTTTGCGAAAAGGAGATTTTAGCTCCCATACTTAAAGCTAGCCGTCCTACTTGCTGAACTAAAGCTGAGGGTACATTTTTACGATAGAAATAATGACCGCTGCCATTAATAATGCTAGCGCCATTGTCGACAATGTGTAAGCTCCGATCATGAAAAACTGGCAGAACATAATTAGCCACCTCCGCCAGACTTCTTCCAGTAGCCATACCAACTTTAAAATCACTAGCCTCTAACTGACGAACAGCATGTCTAGTCTGACCGCTAATTTTTTTCTTAGAAGTAACTAGAGTGCCGTCAACATCAATTAAAACACCTTTAATCTGGTTGAGTTGTTGCTGCCAAGCCATAAAAAATAATCTACTTTGTGTATAATTTGAATAACATTGTTGCGGAATCATTGTCCCACTACTCGGACCAAACTATTATAACCATTAACAACCAATAATTTAATGCCAACTAAAGTTAGTATTCATACTATCAAACGCATTTTGCATCTGTTTGATTTTTCTGATGAACAATTGGATAAGCTGACCATTTTTACTCAGGAAAAGGGCTATCGCAATACTATTATTCCCTTCAGTTTTTCTCAAGAACAATCCACTTATCCAAACTATAGTCTCATTTTTTATAAACGGGAACGTGATATTGTGCAACG
>CAZMMR010000002.1:0-35108 GCA_964567445.1 uncultured Pseudomonadales bacterium | reverse complement strand
TTGAGAAACTATTAAATTTCCAAAGTGTTCGGATTCCATTGCGAACTTACGTAGTGTTATATCATATGCTAATATTAGTAGTATCGGTGCGCTAAGTTTCATTAGTAGTTGGAATTGGCTTATAGGAATAGGCTTGTATCTTAGTTTTGCTTACCAATTTATTAAAGAAGTGGATTGTAAAATTATTAATTTTAATATTCCGAATTTTAATCACTAGGTGTAAACTTAAGGAGGAGACTGGTTCTAACTTTGTAAAATCTGGACAAGCTTTAGCTTGCAATTTGTTAAATCCACGAGAGTAATCCTGTGGTAGTTTAATTAGGAATATTTCATTATGAAAACTGTCATTTTCTCTGATACCCATCTATCTAAAAAGTTTGATGTTCGCAAATTTAATATCTTAAAAAAGATAATATCAGGAGCTGATAGAGTTATTTTAAATGGCGATATTTGGGATGGCTATAATACTAAGTTTGGTGATTTTATTAACTCCAAATGGCAGAGGCTGTTTCCCATACTAAAGAATAAAAAAACTGTCTATATAGAGGGCAACCACGATCCTTTTAGCTTGATTGATGAACGCGCGAATCTTTTTAGCGATAAACAAGTAAAAGAATACTATTTTGAATCGGGGGGATATCAATTTAAAGTTCAACATTATTGGGAAGATTTAGCTAAATTTCAAAGAGCAGATTCTAGGCTAGTTCAGTTTCTTTTAGTGAGATTATTTATAAAAGTTGTTAATATTTTTGAAGGTTTGCAGGATTTGTTTTTCCACTTTTCATTACTTAGTCTTAATGGTTGGCGTAATAATAGGCGATTTATTAAAAAATATACAAAAAAGCCACAAAAGCATCAAGGTAAACCATATTTAATCTGTGGACATACTCATATACCAATTGTGAATCATAAGGTGCGTTATTTAAATTGTGGAGCTATTATGTTTAGAAGATTTAGTTATTTAGTGATTGAAGATGGAGAGATTAGGTTAGAGAAGGGGCGGTATTAACACTAATAAAGATGCATAGCTATTTCGCAATAAGTCTATTGATTGATCAGTGATGGTATTCAGAATTTATACCCTAAGAGACGCCTCACTCAATAAACTCTTTTAGCTCTTCCCCATATTTTTCATGGGCCATCATAAATTTAATGTGGGCTTTCATGTAGCGGATAGGATCACCAGTCGTCATCCACTCACCATCAATGACCTTATAGCGAACCACACCGTGCTTGGCGACTTTGTCATTAGCATCTTGTAGCCACAACTCACCATCCAAACCGGTAGCATCGGGTTTTAGAAAATCAAAAATCTTAGGAGTTAAAATGTAACGGCCATAGGAAACCAAATTAGAAGGGGCTTGGTCTTGATCTGGTTTTTCAATAACTGTTTCAACATGGTCTTTAGTCCTATCTTTTATCTTGATCACTCCATAGCGACTAATTTCACTGTCTGGCATTTCCTGAACTGCTAACATTCCGTCGCAAGGATTTTTTTCAAAATCATCCATTAATTGTTTCACAGCACTCACCTTACTTAAGACAAGGTCGTCGCCCCACATAGCAACAAATGGGCCATCAGATACCAGATCTTTAATGGTTAAAAAAGGGCGACCATTACCATAAGGCAGGCCTTCATCTTGAGGTACAATAGTTACTTTAGGTAGCTGAAAGACTTGTTCTACTTTATCCCAGCGATCTAGCTTATTTTGTCTAATCATTAAAGTTCGAATGCTGGTGGCTCGTCCGTAAAAGTAGTCTTCAAATTTTGAGACTTCGGTTGGGGAAGCAACAATAATTACTTCCTCTATTCCGGCTTCAGCACACTCCTCAACTAAATATTGGATAATTGGTCTATCCACAATCGGCAACAATTCCTTGGGAAAAGTCTTGGTAATTGGTAGGAAGCGGGAGCCAAAGCCAGCGGCGGTTATTACTGCTTTTTTGATGTCTGTTGTCATAAATGTGAATGGTTTATATCAACGTTACTTATAATGTACCAATTTTTATACCTCTTGGCAATTTAAAGCTTATCTGTCAGTGGTTCAGAAAGCTTATTTTTATTCACCCGTGAGAATACCCCGGATTTTAGTTTGCGGAAGATGCCTGACTGCTATATAAGTATAATTTTTTAAGTAATTCTACAACTAATGTTGATTCTTAAGACTTGCTATAATTGCTTTAATGAGGAATAAAATACTCTCTACTTTGACTAGGCTTATCAAAAAGTACAATGATCATTATTTTTTTAGGCAAGTTATCTTAGCTTGCCTTGCTTGGTTAGCTATTACCATTGTCATACTATTGACACTACAGTGGTTGGGTGTCCAGACGGTCTTGCAAATCTTCGCTCGTTTTCAGACCGCCGCTTTAGCTTTTCTGATTTTGTTTTATCTGTTTTTACTTATATTTACCCTTAAGTTTAGAGCGTGGCGTTTAAGTTTTTTATTGGTAATATTTTTATTGACTGCTAGTTTAACTGCTGCTTATTTTGGTACTAATTGGGTACAACAAATTAAAATATATCGCCAACAGTATATAGAGGATAATCAGAAAAAAAATGAGAATCAAAAAATATCGAATCTAGATTCAGCTAAAACAGCTTTGGCAAGATTGTTGCGTAGAACTAAAACTGCCACAGAAAGCGTCGATACTGGTCGCACTCAGTTTAAGTGTGATGAGCAGCAGTCTTTGCAAGCAGCTAAGGCTTGTACTTACATAATTAAGACTGATGGAGGTCATGGTAGTGGTTTTGCTGTTGACTCAGAGTATTTGCTAACCAACAAGCATGTTATCGAGCAGGTCAGGGAAATAGACACCATAATTTCAGGGCAACAGGTGCCGCTGCAACTCTGGAATTACTCACAAGATGCTGATCTAGCATTGCTTAAAAGTCCTCAGACTTTAACAAGTTGCCAGTTAGTAGACAGCACTCAGATTCCGCTGGCAGAGACGGTCTATACAGTCGGTTGGCCAAATTCTGCTGAGGGCGAATCATCGATTACTAAAGGCATTTTCTCTCGCTTTGTGACAACTCAAGAAGGTCCAATCTTTATTCAGACCGATGCCGCCATTAATCCTGGCAATTCTGGCGGTCCCCTTGTCAGCCCTTGTGGTGTGGTTGGTATTAATACTGCTAAAGTTGCCTGGTCTGCTTCTGATGTGCCATCTGAAGGGTTTAGTTTTGCTATCACTAGCAACTATGCTCTGGATAAATTAGAGCAATTAATAAATACAGGCAAAAATTTCCAGTTGCCAGTTTCCGATTTTGGTCAAACGAAGTACAGTTTTCAGCAACCATCTCTGACTCAGGAACCAGCTAATCCTCAATACAGCTTGACGCCAGAAGCTAGGCAGAGTTGGTTGCAATCGGATAACATTACTCAAGAACTAGATAGTTATTGGTCTGAAAATGGGGTTGGTGTTGATCAAGACAGGTTAACAGAGTTGAAAGATTTAATTGCTCGCATGCAGGCGGTAGTAGATACTGTTTTACCTAAAATTGAAAATAATCAGGCCTTAACTCAAGCAGAAGGTAGTTTGTTAACAGAATGGAATGATATGTATCGCAAGGCAATCCGTTTAGAAGGAGAACTGCACAATAGAGATTATAGTCGCGGTTATGCTCACTATACTTGTCAAAATCAAAGTTGTTTATTGGTGGCTGATCGTGGACGAGACGATTGTCAATCTCATCAGGATTGTGTTACTTCTTACCATTATCAGTGCCAGGATATGATGTGTGCTTTAGTAGAAGGAGAGGGTGATAATGAGTGCAACTCTCATGATGATTGCTACTATTATCAGTGTAGCGATAGTGGTTGTGATAAAGTGGCGGGTGAGGGAGCCGATGAGTGTTATTATGATTGGCAGTGTGGCAACTAGTCTATTTGGTTTTGCCAGAATCAAATCATTGTCTTAAAATACTTTCTTTAGCCTGTACAAAGGAGGGTCGGTAGAATGTGAATTCGAAAATTGCTAGTGGGTCAGGTTAACTGCTACTTAATTTTTACATAGCATTCAGTTTAAAATGTCAACATTGCCTACAATTAATATTTACTTTTTTCTGTAACGAAAGGAATAATATGGATCTCAATCCTATTTTTTATCCAAAGACTATTGCCATCATTGGCGCCTCTTCTCGCAAGAAGACAGTCGGTAATGATGTTGTTAAAAACTTGACCAGCCAGGGTTATGAGGGCAATATTATTCCCATCAATCCCAAAATAGATGAACTTTATGGTTTAAAGGTTAAGCATGATATTAGTGAGGTAGAACAAGAAATCGATTTGGTAGTAGTAGCTATTCCGGCCAAATATGTCCCTCAAAATATCAAAGTTGCCGCTCAAAAAGGGGCTAAAGCCGCTATTGTTATTTCTGCCGGTTTTAAAGAGATTGGAAAGCTGGAACTAGAGGAGGAACTACAGAAAGTTTGCGCCGATAACAATGTAGCTTTAGTTGGACCAAACTGTTTAGGTGCTATTAATCCAGAAATTCAAATGAATGCTTCTTTTGCTAAACTGATGCCAAAGTTGGGCCACGTAGCTTTTATGTCTCAAAGTGGTGCTTTATGTACTGCTGTTTTAGATTACGCTCAGGATTTGGGAATTGGCTTCTCTAAATTTATTTCTATTGGTAACAAAGCCGATATTGATGAGCTAAAGCTTATTAAATATTTAGCGCAGGATGAGCAAACCAAAGTTATTTTAATGTATGCTGAGGAACTGCAGAATGCTCCAGAAATGATTGCTACTTTAAAAAAGATTAATCGCGGTCCCAATCCTAAACCGGTTATTGTTTTAAAATCTGGGCGAACCGAAGCTGGAGCGGGAGCGATAGCTTCTCATACCGGTTCTTTAGCTGGTGGCGATGCTGCTTATGAAGCCTTGTTTAAGCAGGCGGGTATGATTCGAGCTAACAGCATTAAAGAGTTGTTCGATTTTGCTCAAGTTTTCTCTCGCAATGAATTGGTTGATGTAGATAATGTTGCTATTATCACCAATGCTGGGGGACCTGGTGTTTTAACCACTGATGAAGCTACCGACAATGGCCTGCAGATGGCTGAAATTAAAGATGATACTAAGAAAAAACTAGAAGAATTCTTACCAGAAGCCGCTAGTGCTTATAATCCAGTTGATGTTTTAGGAGATGCCCGAGCCGACCGTTATGAGTTTGCTTTAAAAACATTAATTGCTGATGACAATGTTGATTCGATTATGGTGGTTCTAACGCCTCAATCAATGACAGAAATAAAAGAAACAGCCAAGGCTATTATTGCTGTTCGCCAAGAGACTAATAAGCCAATTGTTGTTAGTTTCATGGGAGCGCCAACAGTTAAGCCAGGTGTGGAACTTATGAATGAAGCTGGAATTACCACCACTTCCTTTCCCGAACCAGGTGCTAAGGGTTTAGCTAAGTTTAGCCAATTTGCCAATTGGACTCAACAAGAAAAGCAACCGGCTTTAAGTTTTGATGATGTCGATCAAGATAAGGTGGCTCAAATTTTTGCAAAAGCAAAAGCCAAAGGTCAGACAGCATTCCCCGAAGCACAGGCAATGGAAATTATGAAAGCCTACAATTTTCCTCTTTTACAAAGCGAAGTTGCTACTGGCCCCAAAGAGGCAGAGAAAATTGCTCAAAAAATTGGAGGTAAGTTGGCTATGAAGATTGTCTCTGAAGATATTTTGCACAAAAGTGATGTTGGTGGTGTCATGTTAAATGTGACAGCTGATGATGTTGTTGCTAAATTTCAAGAAATGATGAAAGTTGTAAGTGGCAACAAACCTGATGCTGATTTAGAGGGTGTCCTACTTATGGAAATGGCGCCTGACAATGGCACCGAGGTCATTTTGGGTGTTAATAAAGCACCAGGATTAGGCACAATGGTCATGTTTGGTTTAGGCGGTATTTATGTTGAGGTGCTAAAAGATGTCAATTTTGCTTATGCTCCAGTCACAGCGGATGATGCCAAAGATATGATTGATAGTTTAAAGACAGCTGAGCTCTTTGCAGGTGTACGCGGTGAAGCGCCTCGAGACAAACAGGCATTAGTAGAATGCATTGGTCGTTTGGCTCAATTGGTATCGGATTTCCCAGAGATCAAAGAACTAGATATTAATCCGCTCATGGCTTTGCCCGAAGGTGAAGGTGCCAAAGTCTTAGATGTCAGAGTTGTTATTGAAGAGTAAATAAATAAAAATATCAGTTTTAAAACCGCGGTCTTTTTGGCTGCGGTTTTTGTTTTGTTATTCAAGGTTTATAATAGAGTCCATGTCCAAAGCCACCTACGCCTTTTCTGGAGACCCAATTACTTATGGTCACATCGATATTATCCTGCGAGCAGCGGATGTTTTTGATGAATTAGTAGTAGCGATTGGCCTCAACCCCGACAAAAATTATCTATTCTCTCTTCAAGAACGAGCTAAGTTAGCTCAGCAAGCTTTGGTTGGTTTGCCTAAAGTTAAGGTAGTCAGTTTTCGTGGCCTATTAATAGATTTTGCTTACGAAGTCGGAGCTGACGTTATAGTTAAGGGTGTGCGCAATCCCTCTGATTTTGAGTACGAAACTAACCTCTACCACATGGGAGAGTCGCAAGAATTGGGCATCGATACTTTTATCTTAATTGCTAGACCGCAGTTAGCTCATGTTAGTTCTAGTGCTGTTAAACAGATGCAAAAAGAACAGGGCTTAATTCATGAATATGTTCCTCTTAATGTTAAACAAGCTTTAGAAGAAAAAATGAGTAATCAGCATATTGTGGCTATTACTGGAGAGATAGGAGCTGGCAAATCCTATGTTAGTGAGCGCTTTGTGGAACTGGGGAAAAAGCAAGGTGTGCCAGTACATCACATTGATCTGGACTACGTCACTCATCAGATTTACCAAGAATTGCCACAGCCCAAATATCATCAGGTACGCGATACCATTGCTAGTGAGTTTGGTAGTCGAGTTAAAAATAATGATGGCGGCATTAACCGAAAGGTTTTAGGCGAAATTGTTTTTAATGACTATGATAAATTAAGGCGCTTGAATCAAATTATGGAAAAGCCTTTGCTAGTGAGAATTAAACGCGAACTTTATGGTAAAGAGGGTTTAATTTTACTTAATGCTGCTTTAATTATTGAGGCCAACATGACTTTCTTGTCTAACAATCATGTTTGCTTGATTAAAACAGACGATAGGACACAAAAAAAACGACTTACAGAGCGTGATCTTAATCAAGAACAGATTCAAAGAAGATTAGATAGTCAGTATACCTTCTCTGAAAAACAAAAGTCTTTACAGGAGCAAATTGAACAAGATGGCTTTGGACAGAGTTGGGTTATTAACAACACTCAGCAAGCTTCTGCGAGCGAAATCGAAAACAAATTAAGTCAAATTTTCCGCTACTTTCAACCTGAGCATGAATAAAAAATTAGACTTTATTTGCCAGGACCATGTTTACGGGGTGGTTGGGGCTTCTCATGATCAGTCTAAGTATGGCTTTAAAGTTTATCAGGATTTATTGAGCAATAAGTACCAGGTTTATCCAATTAACCCCAAAGGCGGTCATTTGCTTGGTAATAAAGTCTATCAAACCTTACAAGACATTCCAATCGAAATTGATGTAGTGGTTATGGTTGTACCTCCACACATTGGACGGCAGGTATTAGAACAAGTGGTTAAACTAGGGATTGATAAAGTTTGGTTTCAGCCTGGAAGTGAGGATAACTCTCTTCTTAATTATTGCTTAGAGCATGATATCCAAACTCAAACCCAGGCTTGTATCATGACGAACCATCCTTAGTGATTACTCTCCTCTTAGGGTTGTTTAGGCTTTTCTTTACGCTTATCAATCTTATCAAGAGTATAAACAATTCTCTCATGTAGGTTGATGTTTTTAATGCGGGCAAAGCGGATAATAGCCACGAGAATATCACCTAATTCTTGTTGGTAAGTTTCATCCATCTGGGCAGCGACATTAGACTTTTTCCTGCCATGCTTGGCTAAATAGGCTCTCGCCATCTCGCCAATTTCTTCAACCAATCCTAGAATTAACATTGAGCCGTATTCTTTAGAATAACGCTTGCCCTTATCGATTTTATCTAAACGGCAAAAGTATGTGTTAAAGGGGGTATCATAAATTTCTTGCTTTTTTGAGCCACTGGACTTTTTCTGTGCTTTTTTCTTAGCCATATTTTTTTTCTCCTAAACTAATTAATACTCTCCTTCTATTATAAATCTTTTCTTGACAGAGATAAATCCTAATTAAACTGCCAGTGGTTCGGCTAATTAAACTCATCCATTAGATTTAACTGCTAGAGATTTAAGTGTGATTGTAGTATTGTGTAAATAATAATAACTAGATCAAAACAACAAACGTTATGTCCCAGGTAAACGAAATTAAAGATGCAGTTGATATTGTTTCAATCATTGGTGAGCGCCTTGATTTGAAGCGATCTGGTTCTAGTTATAAAGCTTTATGTCCATTTCATTCCGAAAACTCCCCGAGTTTTTTTGTTAACCCTGAAATTCAACGTTACAAATGTTTTGGCTGTGGAGCCAGCGGTGACGTCATCGAGTTTCTAGAGCAATACGAGGGCATGAGTTTTTTAGAAGCTTTAGAAAATCTTGCAGATCGAGCTGGAATTGAACTCAAAAAATACCAAAAGACTCAAGATGACAAACTGCGGGAGACCCTTCTGCAAATCTTGGAGTTATCTAGTAGATATTACCATTACCTTTTAACGGAGCATAAGTTAGGAGAAAAAGTAAGAGACTATTTAAAAAACCGCGGGATTAACCAAGCTTCGATTAAACTTTTTCAATTAGGCTGCGCTTTACCGGCTTGGGATGGTCTCACTAGTTTCCTTACTAAAAAAAAGAATTTTAAGCCTGAAACAGTTTTAAAAACGGGTCTAATTTTAAAAAGCAGGACTGGCCGATATTACGATCGATTTCGCAATCGAGTCGTCTTCCCGCTTAAAAACCACCGAGGACAGATCGTTGGCTTTTCGGGCAGAATTCTCAATAAAGATGAGGATCAACCAAAGTACATCAACACGCCAGAGACTAAGCTCTATCACAAAGCTAAAACTTTATATGGTTATCATGAGTTGTATCAGGAGATTCGTAAGAAAAAAGAAGTGATTGTAACAGAGGGTGAATTTGACGTAATTTCTTCCTCTCAAGTTCACGTTGGTAATATTGTTGCTATTAAGGGTTCTGCTTTAACTGAGGGACAGGCTAAGCTTTTAAATAGAACGGTTGATAAAGTTGTCTTGTCTTTAGATTCTGATCAAGCTGGAGTCAAGGCAACCAAGAGAGCGATAGAGGTCATTAGAGGCACCGGTCTAGATTTGAGGGTGATTGATTTATCTAATATTGAGGGAGAAGTTGAAGCTAAAGATGCTGATGAGCTCATTCATCAAGATCCTAACTTGTGGAAAGAAGTGGTTAAAAGCGCTATGTCTGCCTATGATTTTTTAATCGATGTTAATCTAAGAAAATATCAATCCGATAGTGCTAGTGGCCGCCGCCATATTATAGATGAATTGGCACCAGTACTAAACAATATTGAACATCAAGTAGAAAAAGACTTTTATCTTAAAAAACTGGCAGAAAAATTAAGAGTCTCTAGCTCCATTATTGCTGATGATATTCGTAATTTTGGTCAGAAAAAACGGTCTCATATAAATCAGCGGCGACAAAAAAATCAAACCCAGGACAAGCAAGACAATAATCCAATTGCCCGTTTAGAAGATTACTTGCTGTTTTTATTATTTAATTTTGATCAAGAAGATATTGCAGGCAAACCCAATGAGTTAGCTAAACTGCGGTTGCATAACCCAGAAGGAAAAGCTCTGATTAAACGTCTACTTCAATACAAACAAGAATATCAACTTAAAGATTTTGCTCGGACTCTTCCAGAAGATTTGAAAGCGGCTTTGATGAGATGGGTTGAACATCCTGAGTTTGCTTCTCAAGCGGAAAATATCGATTTAAAGAAAGAATGGGGTCAATCCCTGGATAAATATCGGCAGCTAGTGGTCAAAAAGAGAATCGATAAGATAAACGACCAGATCCGTGATCTTGAAAGAATTAAAGATAAGACGCAGGAGCAAGAACAGAAATTATCCGATTTCTTAAACAAAATTGTTCAGCTGCAACAACAAGTTAAGACTAATGCTCATGATTAGTAATTACGGGATAGTTTTAAGACAAGCTCTCCTTGACTTACATACCCATGGGGGGTATACTTGTAAACAGTTATGACTCAAAAACCAAAACAAACTTCAAGTAAAACAAATCCAATTTTATCCCAACTCAAAAGAATTAGGGGTCAAATTGACGGACTGATTCGTATGTACGAGGATGATCGCGCTTGCATCGATATTGTTCGGCAAGTAGGAGCCGCTCGCAATTCATTAGGGAGGGTGGCTCGCGATCTCTTGAGTCACGAAGCCAGCCGCTGCAGTCAAGAAAAAAATCTGCAGCAGTTAGATGAAATTTTAAAAGAAGTTTTTAAACATTAGTTTAAAGTTTAAGAAAATAGACCTATTTGGCAATAAGTCCAATATAAATTACTAATAATTAACAAAGGAATATTATGTCAGACAATAATCAGGGAGCTGTTCATTTAACTGATGACAATTTTATGGATAGTATCAAAGAAGCCGGCAAACCAGTTATGGTTGATTTTTATGCTGATTGGTGTGGACCTTGCCAAATGGCAGCTCCTATCATAGATAAATTGGCAGATGAATATCGCGATGATATCATGGTGGCTAAAGTAAATGTTGATAAGAATAGACAAACTGCCGGCCAGTATGGAGTAATGAGTATTCCTACGGTTTTGGTGCTTAACTATGAAGATGGAGAGGTTAAGCAGATAGCTAAACAGATCGGTTTTCCTGGAGAAGACGGTTACCGTAATATGATTGAGCAGGCTACAGCTTAAAACAAGCCTATTACTATTTAAGTTTAAAGGAAATGTTATGTCTCATCAAAAGTTAGTTATTATTGGTTCGGGTCCGGCTGGCTACACTTCAGCAATATATAGTAGTCGGGCTCAATTAGAGCCAGTGTTATTTGCCGGTGTCGAAAGTGGTGGGCAGTTAATGTATACCAGAGAAGTTGAGAATTTTCCTGGTTTCCCGCAGGGCGTAATGGGGCCAAAACTTATGGCCAACTTTAAACAACAGGCAGAGCGTTTTGGTACTAAGGTTGAGCAACAATTAGTAACAGCTGTTGATTTTTCTCAGCGTCCCTTCAAAATCTGGGCCCATTTTCCAGAGGGGTATAACGCTAACGATTTTAGAAATGAAGATGAGTCCAAAATTAAAAAAGTTGGTCAAATTTTACGACAAACTGACCCTGATTTCACCGCTGATGCTGTCATAGCTTGCACTGGAGCAGCGGCTAATCGCTCTCATGTTCCTGGAGAAGATAAGTTTTTTGGGCAAGGAGTGAGTGTATGTGCAGTTTGTGATGCCGCCTTTTTCAAAGATAAAAAAGTATTTGTTATTGGAGGCGGCGACAGCGCCATGGAAGATGCTTTAGCTTTAGCTAACTTTACTGATGATGTGACTGTCATTCATCGACGCGGACAGTTTAGAGCTAGCCTTATCATGAGGCAGCGGGTTTTAAATCATGAGCACATAGAAGTTATGTGGAACACTAGTCTAAAAGAGGTTAAAGGCGACCAAGTGGTGGAGTCGATTGTTGTTGAACAAGAAGGAGAAGAAAAAAGTTTGTCGGCTGATGGTGTCTTTTTAGCTATTGGTCATCACCCTGTGTCTTTGTTATTTAAGGATCAGTTGCAGCTAGATAAAAAAGGCTATGTTGTTACCGGCCACAATTTGTCACGGCTTGGTATAGAATTATCTAAACAACGGTTAAATGAGCATGGTTTAGTTAAGTTCCCGAGCATGACATCTGTACCCGGTGTTTTTGCCGCTGGTGACATTACTGATGTCCATTATTGGCAAGCTATTACTGCTGCTGGACTTGGTGCCGCCACTGCCCTAGACGCAGAGCGTTGGTTGGGTGAACAAGAGTAGTGTTAGCTACAGATTAAGTAATAAATTAATTTACAATTTCTTATTTAGCGCCCTGTATTTTCAAGCGATAGCGAAGAACGCAAAGCACTTTTCATGTCTGCTCTTTTTCCTGCGACTACGTCTTGAAAAAAGAGGACCTGAAATGATTCGGCAGGCGATAAAGATGCATAGCTATTTCGCAACAAGTCTATTAACTAGCAACTAAAAATAATTATGACAAAACAATCTCAACAACACGATCCTCACCAAAATGCACTCCAACAGCTAAAAACTGTAGCTGAGTTTCTTAAAGATGAATATCAGAATCAGAATCAGTTCCACCAGGCTATAGAAGTTTTAAAACAGCCAGTTAGTTTAATTGAAGGTGAACTGGAAATAGAGATGGATGACGGTAGTACTAGTACATTTATTGCTTATCGTTCTCAACACAACGATGCTCGTGGTCCTTTTAAGGGTGGGATCCGTTTTCATCCAGACGTCAGCGAATCTGAAGTTAAAGCTTTATCGACTTGGATGACTTGGAAATGTGCCGTAACAGACATCCCCTTTGGAGGTGGAAAAGGTGGAGTTGTTGTTAACCCTCGTCAAATGTCTCAAGATGAGTTGCATCGTTTAAGTCGGGCTTATGCAGCCATGATTAGTACTGATATTGGACCATGGGTCGATGTGCCGGCACCAGATGTTAACACTAATGGTCAGATTATGGCTTGGATGGTGGATGAGTATCAAACTCAAATGCAAGATCAAGGTTTGGTTTTAGAAAATCCTCTAGCTACTTTTACTGGCAAGCCTGTGGGGTTAGGTGGTTCTCAAGGGCGCACAGAGGCAACGGGATTGGGAGGGGTTTATATTTTACAACAGCTTACTAAACAAAAGGTAACAGCAGAACCTGAAGAAACTACGATTGCTATTCAAGGTTTTGGTAATGTTGGTTACTGGTTTGCCCACCATGCCCAGCAGCGAGGGTACAAAGTAGTGGCAGTCTCTGATTCCAGTGGTGCTATATATAATCAAGATGGTTTCAATCCAGAAGAGTTGCTAAAGTGCAAGCAAGACAAAGGCTCATTTGCAGACTGCGACCAAGGCAAGAAGCTGACTAATGAAGAGCTGTTGGTATTGGATGTTGATGTTCTAGTTCCTGCAGCCTTGGAAAATGTTATTACAGCTGCTAATGCCAGTAAAATAAAGGCGAGTGTTATCATCGAAATGGCTAATGGTCCTACCACACCTAAGGCTGATAAAATCTTGCAAAAGAATGGAGTTTTAGTTGTTCCTGATGTTTTAGCTAATGCCGGTGGTGTTACCGTCTCATATTTTGAATGGGTGCAAAATTTGCAGGGGATGAACTGGGCTAAAGATAGAGTCTTGATGCTGCTTGAAGAGAAAATGGTTGCAGCTTTCGAGCATATGTGGCAGGTTAAAAATAAGTTGGATATTAACCCTCGTTTGGCTACTTACTACTTTGCAGTTAAGAGGGTGATCGATGCGATGATTTTAAGAGGTTGGGTGTAAAAACTAAGTAAGTTTGACTTCTCTTTTGGCAAAAGCAGATTGGAGTTGCTTACTATCTTGAAACAAAATTGAGTCGATGCCAATCTCTTGGGCAGCAGTAATGTTTCTTTGGCTGTCATCAATGAATAGGCATTGCTGAGGCTCAGTTTCCAGTTCCAGTAATACGCGCAGGTAAATTTTTGCATTTGGTTTTGCTAACCCCAAATTGGCAGAAATAAAAATCTCTTTAAAATAGTCTCTAATTTTTAGACTACTGACTTTCCATTGCGCAAACTCCAAGCCTTCGTTGGTGAGAAGGGCCAACTGATAGTGTTGGCTTAGGTTTTCTAACAGTTGTTTCATGCCAGCTACCCACTTAATACCCTTTTGGTACAACATAGCAAACTCAACTGGAATCAATTGAGGTTTTTTTTGTTGAAGAAGAGGAGAAATGAACTCATTAAAACTGATTTGACCTAACATAAACTGTTTGTAGCTAGGCTCGTAGTAGATATCTTCGAAATCAGCCGGAATTACTTTTTTGCCTAAGATATCAGCGGGTTGTTTGGACTGCAATAACATCTGAGAAAAAACGCCAGATAAATCAAAAATTAGCCATTGATATTTAGTTGTCATGGGTTTAGAAGTTTAAAACAGTCCTTCAACCAAAGTTTTAATTTTTGGTCTCATTTTGTCATCTTGAGCAGCTAGTTTTATATTTGCCTGGAGCCAAGTGATAGGTTCTCCAGCATTTAAGTAGTTGCCGTGAGCGGTTTTAACTACCACTCTCCCTTGTTTAGCTTGTTTTAGGATAATGTCGGTAATGTAATATTCGCCATTACCAGGATTGGGCTTCTGGGCCTCTATCATAGGTAGGACGGCTGGAGTCAAGACATATTTAGAAACATTAGCTAAATTGCTGGGAGCAGTACCCGGTTTTGGTTTCTCTACGAATTCTTGCAGATAATCAATTCCCGCCTGAGTTTTTAATTTGGCTACGCCATAACGATACAGCTCTTCCCTTGGTTTTTTAATACAAGTAATGACAGCATCTGCTTGAGAGCGATAATATAGATCGATTAATTGTTGGCTAATAGATTCTTCAGGATCCTGATGATGAATAAAGTCATCACCAGTTAGATATAAGAAAGCTTCCTCATCTTGAATATAGTCAGAGGCTAATTTAACAGGGATGGAAGTGCCATAATCATCTTTGTCACTTTGTTTAACAAAGTGGAAGTTGGCTTGTTTATGTAGGTGCTGGACTTGACTGTACAATTCAATTTTCCCCATTTTTTCTAAATAACGATAAAGTCGTTTATTCTCTCTGAAATAGTGTAGTGGCTGATAGTTATGAGCATTCATGACAATGATAATGTCTTGAATGCCAGCTTTAATACAATCTTCGACCACATAATCAATCATGGGTCGATTAAGAATTGGCAGCATCTCTTTTTGAATAGTTTTGGAAATAGGTAAAAAACGGGTGCCGAAACCGGCAGTGGAAATAATGGCTTTAGTGATTGGCATAGATATTAATAGTTTAAACTAATAACAGCATTGTAAGTAATGAGAGAATTCCTGTCTAGTTGCGAGTTTATAAGTAGATAATCGCCATCGTGAGTGCGATATAAGCAGAGACAGTAGCGAGTAGTGTTTTATCGTTAATCAACACCTGCTCTGGCGATTCGCCCTTATTATCTTCATAGACTAGCGCTAAGTAGCGCATCACCCCAAAAATGACTAGAGGGACAGTAATCATCAGTAGTTTTCGTAGCTGCCAAGTTCTGGGTAGAATGCGGTACAGATAAAGGAAGCGCTCATGAGCTGGATCGGGAAAGGTGACATCAGCTTGAAATGTGTAGAGAGCATAAGTTAGCCAGGTTGCATTAGCAAACATGCTAGTATAAACATCAAGCAATCTCTGTCCATATTTATGTAATGATTGGCGAGTTTGTTTCAATCTTTCTTCTCCCAGTAATGTTCTTTCACTTTGACGCTTACCTACTGCTAAGAACAAGGAAGCGGAAATAACGGTTAATAAAAACCAGACACTCATATGCAGATTGAGGACAACAGCCCCGGCGTAGATGCGAATGAGAAAACCAGCTGCAATCGATAAGACATCGAGGATCGGTAGATGCTTGAGCTTAAATGAATAGATAATTTGTAAAATTAAATAAGCTAAAACTAGAATTCTAAAAAATGGAGTAAAAGACCAGGAAATCAGAAAAACCAAACAAAAGCCTATGAAGGCAGTAAATAAGGCTGTGGGAACCGGTAGCTTGCCAGCAGCAATAGGGCGTTCCTTTTTATAAGGATGTTTGCTATCTGCTTCTTTATCCACTACATCATTAAACAAATAAGTACTGGAAGTGAGAAGACAAAAAGTTAAAAAGGCTGCGCTAACGATTAAAAAATAGGATTGACTATCACTGGGGTTGTAAAAAAGAAAGCCAGAAAAAAGTAATGGAGCGTAAAGAGCAACATTTTTTAGCCACTGTAATGGTCTGGCACTTTTAGCTAAATAATATAGAGTTTTAGTTGCTTTATTCATGTTTTTTACCAGTGGCTCTATTAATTGATATTGTAGAGTATATTTGTAAAGTAAACACTAGTGAAAAACAGACAAGTAGTGTTATCAGTTTGCCTGTAGTATTGAGCCATAGGGCTAAAACACCCATAATTAAACTAGTGACGGAGTAGAAAAGAGAAATTCTGCGTCTGCCCCAACCTAAATTATCAAGTAGTTGATGATGTAAATGGCCCCTGTCTCCCCAGATAGGAGATTTGCCCTGAGAAAGACGTCGGACAATAGTAAAGATAGCATCTGCTGTTGGTACCGCTAAGACCATCAGGGTTGTAGCAAGCTTAGCCCCGGAGATTATAGCCAGAACACTCAAGAAAAAACCAGCTAGAGAGCCAGCACCATAGCCTGGCATAATCTTTTGCGGATACCAATTAAAAATAAGCAAACCAGCAAATGATCCAGCCAGTAGAAAACTCATGAGAGCATTATTGAATTCGGTAGGATCAGCGCTAAAACTATCACTGAGCAAACCGATAAAAATGAAGGCAATTGTAATAAATGCCGGCAACTGGCCATCGACTCCTTTGGACCAGTTAACAATGTTCATGTTCCACAAAATAAAAATTAGGGCAAAAATGTCGGCAATAATCCAGATGGTGTGTAAACTCCCAAATAGTTTAAAAGTGATTTGTGGTTGGCTAAGATCGATCACGCCCGATGCAAAAGGATTAGTAATAAAAGCAATACCAATACCAGAACCAACGATTATTAAACCCGCCGTAACCCCAACCATAAGTCGCCAATAGGGATGTAAATTAAAAATGTCATCAAAAATACCGATTGTAGTGAGCAGCAAGGCGGCAATGATGATAGCAATCAGGTATTTATCAATTTGCAATAATAGTAAGCTGCCAATCAAAAAAGAGACAAAAATAGGAATGCCACCACCCCTTGGGATAGGTTGGTGATGTGTTTTTTTAATGTGACTCTTTTTTTGAGGGTCATCAACCCAGTTATTTTTACTATAAATATAGATAACAATTGGGATGATTCCAGCAGAAATCGCGAGACCTAAAATAAAAGCGAAGAGTTCTAACATGTTTTATAGTGATAATACCACTAAAATGTTCCTTAGGGTAATGATCAGAAGTATTATTTGCACAATCAAATCTCCCCAGGCATACAAGCGAATCATTAGTTCATCAGCCTCTTTAAAGAGATAAATAGCACCAATGTGGATACAATTAATGATAGTAGATAGTGTCGGTAACAAAAACAGCCAGGCTTTTGGCGCTAATTGTTGTTCTGGATTAGGTAGTGAATAAAACAAAGGTATATGTGGTTGAATAGCAGGCTGTACGGCGACTATTAAAAGAAGCAAGATGATAGTAATGACTAAAGAAATAGTTAAAGGTTGTTGGACATAGCTGGGACCAACTTTAATCTTTAGTCTGGCTTTTCTTTGCGGATGAAATGATGCTTGTGCTGTCATAGCTGGTTGTCAAATCTAGGCAGATTAAGTTAAACAATTTACTGATTCTGTTGCTTGTAAAGGACCATGTGCTCATAAGTGCTATTAGGTATATAGTTTTGGTTAAGGTATGAATAAAATCCATGAAAGTTATTTGGAGCATCGTTCATAACCACGATAAATTTAGGTTGAACTTGCTTTATTTCTTCTAAGGTTTTGTCATAAACACCTAAATCTGTAATGTGAAAGGCAACAGTAAAACGACTGGCAGGTATAGTTTGACTAAGAGCATAAAGCATGGGATTATCACCCCAAATAAACAGCTTGTGCTCTCCTTGTTTTTGCAAAAATTGGCTTAATGCGTAGTTATCATCCATAAGATAGTTGAAAGATTGGTAGTATTTTTGTTGACTAATTTTGCCTGTAACGAATTGGTAGAAGTTTTGATAATAAGCAACAAGACCATAGCCTCTAAAGTCTAAGGTGATTAGAGCTAGGGTGCTCATTATTAGTATGAGAGTGCTAACAGCAATTGCTAGAATATTTTTAGCTAATTTTTGTTTTTCTCGCACTAGACTGACTATATTGGCAACAATCATAGTTCCAGTTAAGACTAATGGTGGTACTATTTGCATGACATAGTGGGGATAAGGACGGCTAGAGAGCAAAACTGAATAAAGGGCGGTTAAAACCCAGCTTAACAAAAATTTAGCTCGATCAGATAGTTTCTTAATTAAGGACAAAGCAAAAATTAAAACAAACAGGATTAAAGTCTTGCTCGGCATACTAAAAACAAAGTTTAAGATTTTACTCCCTAAATCTAAGGTCCAGTTTTGCGTGTAATGCAAGTTATACAGCAAGCCAAAGCGCAGATAGTCTTGGCCAGAACCGCGTAGAACAAAGTATAAAATCGAAATCAAAATAGGAATAAAAACACCTAACAATAATGGTACTAGCTTCCTGATTAGGCTAAGTAGTTTTTGTTGCCATTTTCTAAAATTTTTGCCCAATGAGCGTGTAAAACTAAACCAAGCGATGGTCATTACTGCTGCCAAATCAAGTAAAGCCGGTACCTTAGTTAATATACCTAGACCAAAAAAAGCTCCTCCTGCCAGCAAGTACTTAAAATTGAGCTTATCTGTTTGATTAGATTCTAAAACTGGTTGTAAGTAGCTGCTGTTTGTCATCAGCCATAAGCCAACTAAAATAAAGCCCATCACAAATAGTTCGCCATTAGGAATATGACCTTCAAACCACGGTAAGGTAGTTAACAAGACAAAAGCAAATGTGCTTAGGGCAGAAAGAGTCTTATTTTTAAATAGTTTGCGACTGAAAGCATAGAAAGCAGCGGTGGTGGCAATCATCCAAGTTAGCAAGAGAATTCGAAACCAAAACTGATTGGGTACTGCAGCTAAATAATAAATAATAGGTGTTTTATGATCGACGATTTCTGTGTACAGTTTTTTGCCAGAGCGAATACTTTGGCCAACAGTTAAGTAAATAGCTTCGTCCCCATACCAGTAAGGATCAAAGAAGTTGGGGATTCTAAGAACTGTTAATAATAATAAAGCCAACCACAGGATTGTGTGGCGATCTAAGAATTGATCAATTTTTTTAAAGATTTTTGACATAAGTTCATTGTATCGATTAAAAAGGGAGTCGCAAAGCACAGGTTTTAAGAAAAGGCTTAATTTAAGTTAAGTGTGGGTTTTTCACGCTTGTTACACTTTTTTGGTAACCTTATACTCGATATATTTGCCCAACATTAGTCTGGTATGAGCATCAATTCCTGGTAAAGCAGAAAAGAAAAACCCCACTATTGGCATCAGAATAAATTCTAAAGGTTGAAAAATATATGATAGAAAAGTTTTTTTCTTCGGTCTGGGGGGGCGATTAGCGGCATCAACGGCAATTAAAACAATCATAGATATTAAAGAAATTGTGAGAAGAGTGGAAGCCACCTGAGGCAAAGTTTTACCAAGCATGGTGCGGTTAAATTCCCTATTAAGGAGTGGTGGTAAGCTGGCAGAGATGGTGATGGCAAACCAGTTGACGGGCCATAAAAAGTGATCCTCTATCACCTTAAAAACGCGAATGGTTTTATCCCAAAAAGGAGCATCAGACAGCACATATTGACGAATAATATAGGCGTCATCACTTACTCCCCAAGCCCAGCGTTTGAGCTGGGTATACTGATTTTTAAAAGTCTCTATAAGAGTGTTTGCTTGGGCTGCATCAGCATAGATGGGTAGAAAAATTGGTTTTACTTCGAAATTACCATGTTTGGCAAAATAAGACTTAAAAAAGAAGCGGTAGTCTTCGGGGATGACATCGGTGTCCCAATAATCAATCTCATCGGCGTGCTTGAGGCTAGTGCTATAAGTAGAAAAATTAATAAGACGATCCTGGCGCATTAAAACATACATTTGGATTACAGAATAAGAGGAGGCCATAACCCTAATTGGGGCTGGTACTTCCCAGATATTATTATAAAAAACAATAGCTCCTTGCCAAACTCGATTGTAGGGTTTGTCCTCTTTAAGAAATTCGTAGGTTAAATATGCGAAGTAATGGGTGTGAAAACGGGCATCGGCATCTTCGCTGGTAATGGTAACGTTATCTATATCTACACCTTGTTCGTCGACTAGTTTCTTTTTGGCAATTTTAGCTCCCCAAGAAGTATTGGCTGATTTACCTTTAACCTCATCTTCAATATCAGGATGAAAAGTGGTCCACAAGTTGCCAAATTCATCTTTAAATTCAGAAGTTAGTTGTTGAGCTTTCTTCTGAGCTGGCTTACCTTCCCTCTCCTCAAATGAAAGCATAACATGAATATTTTTTTTGGGAAAAGATTGTTGAATTAAGCCGTTAAGGGTTCTTTTTAAGATATAAAGTGGCTCTTTATAGGTAGGAATAATGATAACGTGGTGTATTTGGTTCCATTGATTGGGGAAGTTCTTTTTTAAATCCTGAGTCCAGTCAAAATTTGAAGCAGCCTTAATTTTAAAGTGAGCCGCGATTGATAAGACAGCCATTATCAGTGATCGATACAGCCAATAAACTGTGAAAATGATTACATAATAAGCAACTATCTTAGGCATTACAAAGGAACCCCAGACTGGGAATAAGATTAGAGACCAAGAAACAAAGCCAGGTAATATTTCGAAAAAACGGCGAGTGCGAACGGGATGACGGTAAAAGTATTTTCTAATCATGTTTGCTTATTATACTTTAATCTTGATCAAGCCCATAGGCTTGGTAACTGTTGGCTAAAATTTGACTAAGATCCAAGTTACATTTTTGTTTTATAAACTGAGCAGTGTCATTAATCATAAAAGGTTGGTTAATTTGCCCTCTATACGCAGCCGGTGGTAAAAAAGGAGCGTCTGTTTCTAGTAAAATTTTGTCTACTGGTGCTATTTTAACCAGTTTTCGTAAATGATGGGCTGATTGATACGTGACATTGCTGGCAAATGATAAGTAAGCTCCTAGACCGAGCGCCTGCTGAATATAGCTTATGGGTCCAGAAACACAATGAAGAATAAAGGGCTGATTAAAGTGATAGTGTTTTTTAATTAAAGACAAAATATCGTTATAAGCTTGTTCATTTTTATCTCGAGCGTGGATGATGAGGGTTTTATTAGTTTGATTAGCCAGTGTAATGTGCTTAATAAATAGTTGCTGTTGTTTGTTGATAATATTTTGTTTATCATCGTCATTTTTAAAATAATAGTAATCTAAGCCTGTTTCTCCAATTGCCACCACTTGCTCGTGATCCCCTAAATTAATAAGTTGCTGCCAGTCCTGATTGACTTTTTTAGCTTTAGTGTTTTTTGAGAGCTCGTGAGGTTGAATGGCGATACTAGCATAGAGGTTAGGATCCTGCTGGGCAATGTCGATGGCAGTGCGGCTAGAGGCTAAACTTGCTCCTGGAATGAGACTAGCAACCACGTTATTTTTTCGAGATTTTTGCCAGTGATCGCGCCAATTTTGATGAACTAATTCTCCTACTTTTTTACTAGAGAAGTAATCTGTAGTTTGGCCAGAATAGAGCGGTTGCAAATTGTAGTGGCAATGAGTGTCAAAAATTGGCATAAAAGATTGTGGAGCTAGCTTGGGGTAATGCTAATTATCTAACCTGGGAAACATTGGTTGCATCTGTCTAACTTCACCCTGAAAATGCTCTAAGATCAGTTCTGCAGTTTTTGGCGTGAAAGGTTGTAGATGATAAGCAATATGGCGAATTCTAATAACAGCTTTTGTTAGAATTTCTACTTTTTCTTTTCCCTCTTTTTTCCACGGCTTAGTATTACTTAAATATTGGTCACCTTGTTTTACTTGATCTATGATCCAGTTTAAAGCTGAGGTTAGCTGATAATTATCCATCAACTGTTTGTAAGCTTGGTTAAATTTAAGTACTTTTGGTTTGTAAGTTAGGTTCTCAGTATCAGCCATTTTCGCCACTCTTGAACATAAGTTGCCGATGCCGTTAGCTAAATCGGCAGTATATTTTTCGTCAAACTTATCCCAACTAACATCAATATCCTCAGAAAAAGTGCCCAGAGACATAAGCAAGTAACGAGTTGGTTCACTCTGGTATTTAGTTACCATATCCGTTGGGCTAATGACGTTACCCAAAGACTTGCTCATTTTTTGGCCTTCAACATTAATAAAGCCATTAATAAGAATTTTAATAGAGTTAGGTAGTTGAGCCGACATTAACATGGCCTGCCACATGGCTGACTGTTGTCTTAAGTTATCTTTACCCGCCAGCTGAACACCAGGCCAGTAGTGGTTAAACCGATCTTGATCATCAGGCCAACCGAGAGTGGAAATATAGTTAACTAGCGCATCAAACCAGACATACATGACATGATTATCGTCATTGGGAACAGGTATTCCCCAAGGCATTTTTTCTTTAAGCCGGGATATACTAAAATCCTTTAAACCCCTTTTTACAAAAGCCGTGATCTCTTTCATCTTACCTTCAGGCTGAACAAACTGCGGATGCTGTTGGTAATAATCTAGCAACTGTTGTTGATACTTGGAAAATCTAAAAAAGTAGTTTTCTTCTTCCCTAATTTCTAGTTGACGGTTGGGATGAAGCGGGCAAAGGCCATTTTCTAGCTCACTGTCTGTTTTTTCTAGCTCACATCCCACACAGTATTTAACCTTATAGGTTGCCTTATAAATGTCGTCATTGGCTTTTGATTGTTCCCAGAATGTTTGTGCTGCCTGAATATGATCTTTGTCTGTAGTACGAATAAACTTAGTAAAGCTCAAATTGAGCAGTGTCTTTAAATTTTTAAAACTTTGCGAATATTTATCGGTATATTCTTGTGGTGATAGCTTTTGTTCTTGGGCTTTTTGATAGATTTTTTGTCCGTGTTCATCAGTGCCCGTGTTAAAAAAGACATCTTTACCCAGCAGGCGTTGGTAGCGAGCAATGACATCAGCTTCTGTAATTTCCAGAGCAAAACCGATATGGGGGTTGGCATTCACGTAAGGCAGGGTAGTAGTAACGTAAAAAGTTTGATCTGAGTGAGAATCTGTTTTAGCCATAATGCTCCTATTATAAATCAAGATCGGCTCTTGATAAAAGACAAGATTAACTCCAACAGCACTAGGGGGCCAATAATGGCGATAGTAATGGTGTTAGTGATGATTACTTGTTGTAGTTGTAAAAAAAGAAAGCAGATGGTGATGATTGCAGTTATTAAACCTCTGCGACTGTTTAGCCATACGAAGCTTGCTAGAAAAAAGATCGTTAAGAAAGCTAAAAGTAGTAAGGGTAGGTAGGTATTGGGGAGAATAATGTGTTTGATTTGGATGGGATTAATGGTGGTAATGAGCCAGTAAGTAGCTGCAGCAAAAGCTAGTCCAACTGTTAGGGTTGGTAGCTGTTGCCGGTAGGCTCTAACAATTTTTTTAATGTTTTTGCAACGTTTAAAACTAGGTAGCTTCAGTTTGAGCCTGTGTTTGTGCCGCCTTTTTTTTCTGGTTTTAAGTCGGGATTTAGCACGCGACATATCAGTATTATAACGAAAAATGACTAATCTGTAGTATGGCTAATGGCGAGTCTGTAGTTAGCTATGGTTAATGGCTTTTGCTAGTTACTAGGAGAGTTAAGGTGTGACGAGAAAAACTCTAAGTCGCGCTGGATAGCTAGGTTCCAATTACTAGCAGGTTGCAAATTATGATCTGCTCCTGGGTATTGGTAGTAGTTAAAGATAATTGGTTCGGTTTGAGGCTGTTCGTCTTTAATTTCATCAGACTGAGTAGCAGTTTTTTCTGATTGTTCTTGTGCTAGTTGTTGACGCTTTTTGTTTTCTTGTTCTATCAAATCCACAAAATAATCAGACCAGGTGATAAGGGCAGATTGGTCGCTACTGCCATGGTGAATGTTGATTGGCCCCGTGAGTTGGTCCAGGTGCTGGCTAATGGAAAAATCAAAGACATCATAGTCTTGTTCAAACTGTGCCAGCCAAGCTCGCGCCTCTTTGCCTTCATCAGGGTTATCGAAAGTGAAAAAGAGGATGGAATAGGGAAAAGGTGCCGTGACTGGGGCCCAGACTGTGGTTGGAACGTCTGGTTTAATAATTTCCAAGACACTAAGAGCAATCTGGCCGCCATTACTATGACCCCAGAGTCCGATCTGGTTGGGATTAAGCTGAATACTTTGGGTTGAATTTTGGTTTAAAGAAGAAAGAGGGGTTTCTTCTAGTTCTGCTAAATTAATTTCTAATTCTGGTTTGGTTTGGACAGATTTCATTAATTCGATAATGTTGATGGGTTTAATAAAGCGAGCTTCCCAACTATTATCTGGGGCGGGATCAGCTTGAGCAAAGCCAAAGAAATCAGGAGCTAGGGTAACATAGCCATTTTTGGCAAAAACTTCGGCGGCATGTTGGGTACCAAATCCGGGGTAGTATTGTTCTTGTGTTGCATAGCCACGAACCATAACGATGATCGGTAGTGGTTGCTGTAAGCTGTCGCTGGCAGACTGAGTAGTCTGAGAATTCTGTTGTTTATCTTGATTAGTGGGGAGATAAGCAGTGCCAGTCATGGTCTTACCCATGGTTTGGTAGTTAAACAGGTAGCGACTGAAATTGCTGTTGGTTTGTTCCTGCTGAGTGAGGGTAATGGTGGAGGATTGATAGTCGTAATCTCTAAGATTAAGCAGTGAATATTTATTGAGTGGCAATGGTTTGGGAGTGGGTTTGGCCTGAAAGGGTCTGGGTAAGCTAGTGCGAGTTGGTTGGGATAAGTATCGGTAGGAGAGGTAGGTGGAAATAGCTAGGATTGGGATTATAAATAGCAGCCAAGTTTTTTTCATGCATTGCTATTATAAAGGAACGTGTTTGGTTGGGGCGGCCCACTTGGGCCGCCCAATTGCTTATGATTGTGGAGTTGGAGTAGCTTCTTGACTATCCTGTTCTTCTTCTGCTCTTTTAGCTTGTATAATTTCCCTTCGTCGCTTATGAGCTCCATGGATATCAGGATCATAGGGTCCGCTGCAATTCAATAAAGCTTCTGGTCCCATTCTTCCCATATTTTTCTCCTTTCTACTTTTCAAATTGATAATTCTGTTTGGCTTGCTTAATGGCTAGTCTCATTCTGGCCTGACTCATATCGTGTAGATTCTGGTCATGCCAGTAAAGTTTGTCTTGCTTCTCCTGCATTAAGCTGAGAGCCAAGTGGTACTCTTGCATTAGTTGTTCTGTTTGCTGGGCGGGTGACATGACGCCTCCTTTCATCTGTACTTAATTAATATTGCAGTCTTTTGCTGGGGCAAGTTTCTTTAAAAAACCTAGCCACAAAAAAACCCGCCTTTTTTGGCGGGTTGCAAAATTCTTTTTGTTAGTTTTTTACCTACAACACCGCCAACGCTCTTTCTTTACGAATAAGAACGTATTTAATAAAGCTGGTGTGTTGCCAGGTATTTGCTAACATCAATCTGTTATTAAACCCCAAACCTCTTTTGTTTTCAAGAGCAATTTTTTCTTAGCTCGTAGAACATGCAATACCTTTTGTGTATATATAGACTTGTTGCAAATTGCTGAGGTATCAACTAAGTAAAAATTTCTCCCATGGTCGCTGTCTACTTTTCTTACTATAATACTAGCCATGAAAAGAACATTGTCACTCGATACTAAAGACTTAATTGGACAACAAATTACCCTTAAAGGTTGGGTTGACAGTAAACGCGATCACGGCAAGATTACTTTTATCGATCTTAGGGATCGTTCGGGTAAAGTGCAGATTGTTGGCTTTAATAAACTGTCTGAACTCAGAACCGAAGCAGTCATTGAAATAACGGGCACAGTCAAAAAGCGGCAAGAGCAGTATGTTAATCCCGAAATAGCAACTGGCCATGTAGAAGTAAAGGTGGAATCCTATCAGTTGCTTAATGATTGTCGAGAATTACCGATTTCTCTGGATGCTGATGGTTTGGAAATTAATGAAGTACCTAGATTAAAATACCGCTATATCGATCTGCGCCGCCCTCGCCTGCAGTACAATCTTAGACTTCGTTCGCAGCTAATAGACGCTTTTCGTCAACAACTATTTCAAGAAGATTTTGCCGAGATCGAAACGCCGATGCTTACTAAGTCGACCAAAGAGGGGGCTCGCGACTTTCTAGTTCCTTCCCGCTTCCAACCTGGCAAATTTTATGCTCTACCCCAGTCTCCTCAACAGTATAAACAACTATTAATGGCGGCTGGTTTTGAAAGGTACTTTCAGGTGGCTCGTTGTATTCGCGATGAAGACTTAAGAGCCGATCGTGGCTTTGAGTTTACCCAGTTGGATATTGAGTTAAGCTTCGTTACTCAACAACAAGTTATGACTTTAGTCGAAGACACAGTTAAACAGGCGGTTACAGCTGTTGGCGGTCAGCTGCAACAAGAGCAGTTTCCAGTCATTACTTATCAGGAAGCGATGAAACAATATGGAGCAGACAAGTTTGATCTGCGCACCAAAGAAGAGAAACAAGATGGTACCCTAGCTTTTGCTTGGGTTGTTGATTTTCCATTCTTTAAAAAGGTGGATAAAAAAGATGCGGCTGAGGTTAGGGATAGCAAGAGTGGTTGGACTTTTACCCATAATCCCTTTAGTCAACCTAAACCAGAGTTTGTGCAAGATCATCTTCAACATAACAATATAGACCAGATTTTAACCACTCAGTACGATCTAGTTTGCAATGGTTATGAAGCCGGTGGTGGCAGTATTCGCGCTCATGATCCCAAGGTGTTGCGCTCCACTTTCGAAATTATGGGTTACAGTCAAGAGCAGATTGAAGCCAGTGTTGGTCATATGCTAGAAGCTTTTCAACACGGTGCGCCGCCTCATGGTGGGATTGCTTTGGGTTTAGATCGATTGGTTATGCTTTTGACAGGAGAAGATTCTTTAAAAGAAGTGGTGGCTTTTCCCATGACCTCAACTGGTCGGACTGCAGTTATGGATGCTCCTAATGAAGTGGAGCCAGAGCAATTGGAGGAATTGGGTATTGAAGTTAGTCAGGAAGAGGCTTCCGTTCATGATCGAATCTTGTCGAAATTACAAAACCAAGGAGTAAGTTTTAAGTATTTAAGTCATGAGCCTGTTACTACTAGTCAAGAAGCAGCCGAAGTCAGAGAGACTTCATTGTCACAAGCAGCTAAGGCGTTAGTACTACAGGCTGATGATAACTTTATTATGTTGGTTTTACCTGGAGATAAGCGGGCTAATTTAAAAACACTACAGCAAGAAATTGGGGCTAAGCGAGTTGCTATGGCTTCGATTGAGAGTGTTAAAGCTAAAACAGGTTTAGATGTAGGCTCGATCCCACCTTTCGGTTCTGCCATGAATCTCAAAACTTATGTGGATCGGGATTTACAAAAAGAAAAAACGATTGCCTTTAATGTTGGCCGCCACGATCGATCAGTCATTATGGATTATCAGGATTTTATCCGTTTGGAACAACCAACAGTAGTGTCATTAACCAGTTAATTGAGAGCCGTGCCCGAATCTACCCTCAGAATCGACCAACTCTTTGCTATATTTTTTAGCTTGTTAATCTTGTTATTAACAGGCGGTCTAGCGGTGGCGCAACAACCAACTCCAGTTTCTAAACCCGGCAGTATCAGATTAGTTAAGCCTGCCCCTTATGTCCAGCAGGTAGCAACAGCCAGTACCGACGTTCTCCAGCAAGCTAGTTTTAATTTAACTGCTAGTGCCGCTGCCCATCGGGCAAATTACGACAGCAGTCTTTTGTTTAAATCGCCAGTTTTAAAAATAGAAGAGATCAGCGCCCAATCTTATATTGTGGTTGATGTTAATTCAGCTCAAATCTTGGCTTACAAGACACCCAATCAGCAGCAATATCCGGCTTCGACTGTTAAGTTAATGACGGCTTTGGTGGCACGTGATATTTATAAATTAGATCAAGTCTTGCAGGTTAAAAATAAAACTCTTCCGCAAGGACATAAAATCGGTTTTAAGCATGGTGAAAAACTGTTGGTTCGTGACCTACTGACTGCTACTTTAGTAAATTCAGGCAACGATGCCGCGATTATTTTAGCTAATCATCACCCCGATGGTTTTATTGGTTTTGTTCAGGCAATGAACGATAAGGCCAAAACACTCAACCTCAGTAAGACTTATTTCACTAACCCCAGTGGTTTGGATCATCCTAGTCAGCAGACTACAGTTTGGGATCTATCTTTAATAACTAGAGAAGTACTAAAAGATCCATTTTTAAGAAATTTGGTTGATATTCAGCAGACCAAAATCACCGACATTAACGCTCAATCGGAATATCAATTGTTTAATACTAATCAGCTATTAACTCAGTATGAACAAGTGCACGGAGTTAAGACAGGCACCACAGATTCAGCTGGACAGGTTTTAATTACTTTGTGGGAACAAGAGAGACACCCTGTCTTAATTGTTATTATGAATTCCGAAAATCGATACCAGGATACACACTTAATCATCGACTGGATCAAAAATGGCCTTGTTTGGACACAGCTCTAGTTCTAGCCGGCTAAAGTTATCCACAGTTCGTTACGGTCTTTATTTGCTATATAATGAACTAACAGAGGGGGTTTTAGTTTTTAGAGTAGGTTTTAGTTCTTGGAACTTAATTAACTAAGTGTTGTAAACCAAATATTTTAAATTAACAAATTTATGCCAATCGATCAGTCATCTCGTCCCCAACCACCAGGCCCACCCACTTTATCGGATGTAACTCGTGTTGGTCGTGAATCCATCAAGTACATTATTATAGGTTTTATCAGCTACTTGGTGTTAAAACTTTTTACTACTTCTTTTATTTCTTGGTGGAAAGCTACTCATCCAGAGGCGCCTCCACCACCAACGGTAGGTTTTGGTCGTTTAACCCAAATTAGTTTTATGGACAATCTGCAAGAAGACCCGTTAGTATCTTATAGTCTGGAGACGAGAGATGGACGCTTACCTAGTTTCCCAGACAGGGCTAAAGTGTTTCTGATGCCTAAGTTTAGTCCTAGTTTATTAGCCGATGATCGGGTGCGTAGTATAGCTGGTAGTTATGAATTTGAATCTGCCCCAGTAGTACTGGACTCTAACAATTATCGCTGGATTCGCAGCCAGCCACTAGAAACTATTTTTGAGATTAATTTAAAAAGTTACAACTTCTCTTTAACTACGGACTATTTATCTCGTGCTGAATTAGTAAAATCTAATCCCGATTTACCCGATCGCTATGAGGCAATCAATACTTTCAAGGGATTTTTAAGAAGGGGCAAATTGCTTCCTGAGGATGTTGCTACCAGTTCTGGTCGAGTTAATTATCTCAAGGCTTTGGGTGGAGAATTAAGGCCGGCAGTATCTTTGTCCGATGCTGATTTTGTTAGTGTTGATTTAAATCGTGTGCCAATCGGCAATCAGTACTCGATGTATACGCCAGAGGGTGAAGAGGGGATTATGCATGGTATTATCGCTGGTGGTTTAGGTCGTAACTCGGTAGTAGAAGCTTATGTTCGCTATCAGAGTGTTGACTATGACCAAGTAGAGACTTATCCTTTGCGGCCGGTATCTGAGTCTTGGTCTGAGGTGCAGAAAGGGATAGTCTATACCGCTAGCGGCAGAAAGTTAGAGAAAGTGGTGGTTCGCGATGTTGTTTTAGGCTACTTCGACGATTTTAAGGAGCAGGAGTATCTGCAGCCAATTTATGTTTTTGTTGGTGATGATGATTTCCTTGGCTACAGTCCTGCTATTGATTTAAGTTACTATCAAGCAAATTAATTTTGGTTATTGTTAATTTTTAAATAAGAGGTATTTATGGCTAAACAAAAAAAGAAATCATTAATTGCTAAGGTTAGAACTAGGATTGCTCCTTCTCCGACTGGCTATCCTCATGTTGGTACCGCCTTTCAGGCCTTGTTTGATTGGGTTTATGCTCGCCGTTATGATGGGCAGTTTTTGATGAGACTGGAAGATACCGATCAAGATCGTTTTGTGGAGGACGCCGAGCAAGTTTTGTATGAAGCTTTTGAATGGCTAGGTATAGTACCAGATGAAAGTCCTAGAAAGGGTGGCCCAAAGGCTCCTTATCGGCAGTCAGAGCGATTAGATTTATATCAAAAATATGCCCAGCAGTTAATTGAACAAGGAGATGCTTATTATTGCTTTTGTAGTCAAGAGAGATTAGACCAGGTAAGAGCTGAGCAAAAAAAAAGGGGTATCCCACCCAGATATGATCGGCATTGTCGCGACTTGTCTACAGCTGAAGTTCAGAAAAAGCTAGATAACAATCAGTCTTATGTCATTCGGATGAAGGTTCCTGACGATGAGACGGTTGTTGTTAAGGATGAGCTGCGAGGTAATGTTAAGTTTGATTCTAATACGGTTGATGATCAGGTTTTGATTAAGTCTGATGGTTTTCCCACTTATCATTTGGCAGTGGTAGTTGACGATCATTTAATGGAGATTACTCATTTGGTTCGTGGCGAAGAGTGGTTGCCCAGCGCTCCAAAGCATGTTTTATTATATCGTTATTTTGATTGGTCGATGCCAGATTTAATTCATACTCCAACTTTGCGTAATCCCGATAAGAGTAAACTATCCAAGCGTAAAGGTAATACTTCTTTGTGGTGGTACCGAGAGCATGGCTATCTTCCCCAGGCCATTTTAAACTTTTTAGGTTTACTAGTATGGAAGCCGGCAGAAAACCAAGAAATATTTTCTTTGGAAACAATGATTGATAAGTTTGAATGGCGTGAGATGAATGTCACTGGGCCGGTTTTTGACGTTAAAAAACTAGAATGGTTGAATGGCAAATATTTAAGACAACTCGATAAGCAGCAGCTGCAAACAATAGTGAATAACTGGATTGACTGGGTTTTAGATAATGGCGAGGATGATAAAGTTATAGCCGCCGCTAAGCAGTTACACACTTGGTCCAAAGAGAACCAAGAGTTGTTTGCACCGGCTTTGGCTCTCAGTCATGATCGAGCTCGGACTCTAGTCGATCTTCATCATCTTTTGGATTTTTATTTTGTTGATGAGCTAGCGTATGATCGCTTCGATTTATTACAAGGTCATGAAACAGGAAAAATAGCTCAATCTTTACGATTAGTTAAACAACGCTTGGCAGATTTAAGTAACTACACTAGTGATAGCTGGGAAACAACCATTCGCGACACAGCAGACGAACAGAGTTTGTCTCATAAAGATTTGTTTATGGCTCTGAGGGCAGCAGTGACAGCAAAAAAGTTTACTCCACCTTTGTATGAAGTGATGGAAGTTCTAGGTCATGAAACCAGCTTTAACCGCATTGAGCAGGCCGCTGTCTATTTATTAGAGCAAGAAAGTTAACTCTCAAGTATGGCTGCTAACTTGTCCAAAACTGACCAGCTTCAAGAGAAACTCAAGCGGCTTAAGCGCGAGTATGCTCAAGCTAAGACTGATTTTAAAAAGAAACACAAGGACTTTTATCAGTGGCTCCAGGATCGAGAGCTTGACTTTGAAGACTTTCCTCGCTTAACTAAGCAGTTAGTGGCAGCGGTGTCTTTGGCGTCTCAGATTGCCACTAGTCAACCAGTAGAAGCTCAGGTTCAGCAGCAACTAAGTGTAATTCAAAAGAAACAAAAAAATGATTTGCTGAGTACTATTTCTGCACAGGAGCTAGAGGAGATCATGCAAAAGATGATTGGTTATGTTAATGGTGAGGCTGGCCATTTGCCAGAACAAGAGGAGTTGTATTTAGAGCAGCAACTAACTGATATGTTGGGGTTTGAAGTGAGTGCTGAGCTTGAGAATCATCGTTTAAATCACTCGCTTGGTATTATGGGTGGCGAGCAGCATTTAAGACGATTTTCCACTGATACTTTAAGTGAGCACGACGCCTATCAAGAAGCAGGAATGGCTCCTAATCGTGGGGCATTTGGTTGGTTTACCGAAAACGGACAGCTAACAGAGGAGGCAATTCAAAAAGAGAAATACTATTTTGCGGTTCAAACCTTATATTTACCAGATTGGAATAGTAATTATCAGGAGTTAAAGCCTTGGTATAAGTTTAGAAAAATGATTGTAGTCAATCCTGCTGATAGAATGGCAGTGGTGGGAGTGGTCGGAGATGCCGGTCCTGCCATGTGGGTAAAAAAGCAGTTTGGTGGTTCGCCAGAGATTATTAGAGAAGGCAAGATTTGGAGTCCTAAAGCTAGAGGCAAAGTGATCTTAATGTTTGTAGATGATCCTGATGATAGGGTGCCGTTGGGACCAATTGATCTGGAAGAGTTAAAAGAGCAACACTTAAATGGTAGTAATGAGGAGGAGGTTTAAAGTGGAAGCAGTAGCAAAGGAAGAACAAGTCCCACATTTGCAAGAAGAAATTGCTAGGATTGTCAATGAACAACAAGCAATGGCTGTCATAGAGGCTTTATTAGAACAGTGGGGTGTAGAAATAACACAGGAAATATTGGATACAGTTTTAGCCGAAGGATTATCCGATGTAGGTAAATTTTTGGTGAAAAACCCGGAATTTTTTAAAGCTGGACAAAGTCTTTTAATTAATCCTGAGACTGCCGCTAACAGCTAATCATGATTAAAGTTAACTTTTTCATCAGCTCCCGCTATCAGGTTGACCGTGACACACTTCGGACAAAAGTTAAACAGGTCTTGCAAGACAATAATGTCGACGATGTTCAGTTAGATGTGGCAGTGGTAGGTAAAAGAAAAATTAAACAACTCAATGAAGAGCAACTAAAACACGAAGGTGCAACCGACGTCCTTTCTTTTCCTAATTTCAACAATAAACAACAAATTCAACAGTTCCCTCACCCAGATGACGAATTACCTCATTTAGGCGAAATCGTCATCAGTTTTCCCGAGGCAGTTGAGACAGCAAAGCGCTATGGAAAAATGGTTGACAATCAGTTATCTTTTTATTTAGAGCATGGTTTAATGCATCTGTTGGGTTACCATCACCACTAATAAAATTTTTATTTCTGTTTTTTTGTACTAATGTCTATATGAAATGATTAAAAGAGCTTCAAACAATTATTTAAAGTTTATTGGCTTATTGACCATTGTCTTTTTATTAATTGCAGGAGTTAGTGGGTTGTTATTTTTAAAGAATGAACGCACAACAGATGATAGAAACCAAGCTAGTGGCTCACTTTCTTCTTCCCCTAATGACTGGAACGTCGACTATCATGGTACTGCTTTGTATCACGGCCAGAAATTGGAGGATCTATGGAGAAATGAAGCGAATCATCCTTCTACTGAAAGTGAACAGTTGGATGCTTGGGTCTTTGATAGTTTTGGAAACCAAACGGTGATTAAAGATGATAAGTATTGGTATAAATTAAAAGGAGGCAATAGCTGGACCACTCATAACTTGAGTGAGAAATGGAAGAATTGTAGTAGTTTTCCTGAGAGTGGAGTTGATGCTTACGCTATTAATCCTGAAGACGATAGCCACTATGCTTTTAAAGGTGATTGTCTTTTTGTAATGAGAAAAACTGGGGAATGTATTATTGACGGTCAATCATGGATAGATGATTGGAGTGAAAGAAAATCACCAAGTGGTAGGTTTCCGTTTGACAGTTACAGTCATCTTGACCAATTCCAATGGTTAGATGAACATCATCAGATGATAATTACTGGACAAGAAAAGTGGATTATTGGCAAAAACCCCAGTTTTCATACTTGTGAAGACCCTGTTGAACCATGGCAGTTTTGTGAGCCTCTTACACTCAAGGAAGCCTACTATCCTTACATTAATCATCCTCCTTCAGATGATTTAGATTTATTTGCTGTATCTTATGATCCATATTATCAGATATATGTCAGAAATGATTTTGTTTGGACCCATGGAAAAGATAATGATTGGGAATATTTTCGCAGTGGTTATGATGGCTTTGGCATTAGAGAGTCTTTTGTCATGAAGGATGATGATTGGTATTACTTATATTATGATGCATTAGCTGGTGATTCACCTTGGAAAACTGCAGTGGCTAGAAGCAAAAGTTTACATGGACCTTGGGAAAAAATGGGTTTGGTTGAATTTACAGGGACTAAGCGCAGCTGGGAGAATGAAACTAGTTGTGCTTCTACAGTCTTTAAAGGGGAGGATGGCAGATATTACAATTTCTATCTTGGAGCTTCTGAATATTTTAGAAAAGGTGAGACTCCTACAAGTCACATTTTTAGGGTGCCAGGATTTTCTGAGAGTTTAGCCTATTACCATTTAGGTCTGGCAGTTGCTGATAATCCGTTGGGACCATTTAAGCGAGTTAAAGGAGATGGAACTTTAAAGTCTAGTGATAAAAATGATGATTCTTTGCTAAGCGCCAGTCCTATAATTTGGAATAAAAATTCACCTGGATCAGCTCAAGGTTCTTTAATAAAAAAAGGCGATAATTACTTTTATACATATACTTCTACAGACCAAAACCATGGTTTTGGTGTTGGTATTGCCAAAGCAAGTAACATCTTAGGTCCTTGGCAACCATTGGAGCAGCCTCTTCTACCGCAGGAATCTCAATCTGAGAATTCCAGCTTAGTTTATTTTCCTGAAGTGGGTCGTTATTTAATGGTAAGTAATGCTATCAGCAAACCACCTCATGCCTCTAATGATCGATGGAGTAAATTATGGAGAGGTTGCGCCAGTGCTCACCATGGGTATACTACTGAGGGTGTTGGCTTAGTTTTGTATTGGTCCGATGATTTATTTAATTGGAATTGGAAAGATAATTACAGAATTCTTGCTAGTGTACAAGGAGAAAATTACTACCACAATGGTGCTATGAAAAATATAAGTAGGATTGGTTGTTACTTGCCTAATGCTTTGACAGGTTTGGATCAGAGCCAACATAGAGGTACAGTTGGTTTGGGATCAGCAATTTTAGAAGAAAAAAAGTTATTTGTTTTTTTTGATGGTAATGATTTTTCTGCTAAAGAGACTAATTACTATGCTGATCAACATGCATTTAGAGATATTTTTTATCTAACAATTGATATTCCTCCTTATGATTTAGTGCCAGAAAACTCCTCAGTTCCAACTCAGACACCTACCACAACCTTGACTCAATCTCCAACTGCTACCAGT
>CAZMMR010000001.1:3655-42820 GCA_964567445.1 uncultured Pseudomonadales bacterium | reverse complement strand
TCACAAAAATATGATTTTTTTGACCAAAGTGGGGAAAATGTATTTACAAATTACCTAGATTATACATGAAATAATGCTTAGAAAAAGGGTATAAAAAAATCTCTCTTACCGCAAATACTGTTGAACATTGCGATTATGTTGTTCTAAAGTCTGGGCAAAATGAATCTCTCCCTGTCTGTCATGAATGTAATAAAGATTGTCAGTAGCAATTGGCCGCAAAGTAGCTGTAATAGCATCGAGACCAGGATTACAAATAGGATGAGGCGGTAATCCAGGATTGCGATAAGTATTAAAACGCGATTCAATCTCTTTATCAGCGGCAAGAGGTTGCCCCCACCAAGTATCAAGCTGTTCATTATAGCCTTTGGCATATTGCAAGGTGGCGTCCACTTGTAGCGGCATACCTAGCTCCAACCTCTTCCATAAGACTCCGGATACTAACTTCATTTGCTGCAAACTTCGCGCTTCTCTTTCGAGTAAAGAAGCCATCACCAATAATTCATTAAAAGTATGAGTTGAGCTGTCGATTTCTTCTCTTAATGGTTCAATCTTTTGCTCAAAGGTATTCTGCATTAAGGATACTAAGGTTTGAGCCTCAGATTCTTTGGGCACTAAATAGGTATCAGGAAAAAGTTGGCCTTCCATACCCACTGTCTGTGACAGGAACTCTTCTTTTTGATACAAATCTAACTGGTACTGAGTAAAACTATTAGCAATTTCTTCGCGGCGCAAACCTTCTGGAATCGTGACCCAAATATCATCAGTTCCTTCATTTAATGTCTGAATGATAGTGGCAATAGTCATCGACGGTGAAAGCTCAAAACTACCAGCCTGAACCTGATTTTCATCTGGGTTAAGTCTTAAGTATAGTTTAAATGCTAAACTGCTTTTTATTAAGTTTTTTTCTTCTAACGTTTGTCCTATTTGTCTAATGCTCGCTCCTTTGGGCACCACAAAACGAACTATCTCTTGATTATCAGGATCAACTGGTTGTAGTAAGCTCATAGACCAAGCCAGGCCAGTTAAAATTATTGCTATTAATAATACAGGCAGCAACCACCAATGGTGGCAACTTTGTTTACTTATTTGACTACTGGTTTCATTTTTGTTTTCTCGTTTTTCTGGCATAAAATTTATTTTTATTAAAATTAAGTTTAATTATAAAACATACCTTCATATCTGAATAATTCATCTATATAAGTCACATGTTCCGTAAATAATAAGTGTAACACGCTACCTTAGTTAGTTCCATCTGAAAAGTTAATTAGGAAACATTTATGAATTTAATTCAAGCCAACGTTGAAGGATAAGGGCAGCTGCGTAATGATCAACATGCTTGGCTTTTTTATGCGCT
Organism: uncultured Pseudomonadales bacterium; assembly: GCA_964567445.1. GTDB lineage: Bacteria > Patescibacteriota > Microgenomatia > UBA1400 > PJMF01 > CAZMMR01. The sequence goes on along the minus strand of CAZMMR010000001.1, from coordinate 41,466 downwards.
TGCTGGAGTTTAGCTCGAGCCTGCTGAGAAGTTAAGGTTTCGTCAGCATAAAAAACTGGTATATCAAGATCTTGATTTAAGTAATTAACAAACTCTTGAGTTTGACGAGCCATATCTTCTTCCGATAAACCAACTACTACCCGCCTAACATTTTCTTGCTTGCAGACGCTTTTAATCTCAGTAATGGCTTGTTGTTGGTTGCTACCGCTAATGATTTTGAGCGGTACAGCCAAAGATCCGCGAGTTACAGCCAAACCAATCCTTTCCGTTCCAAAATCAATTGCTAAAACATTAGGAAATTCCTGTTTAAATGATTGCCGATTACTACTATTCATTACTTTATTCCTTTATTAACTGGGCGCTGACCACCCCTCTTCTTAAATATGTTCCTTCTGGAACACAAGTCACCAATTTTAAATGACGACCACTGTAATCTTGGGATAAAATGAAGGTATCAGACGGTTTGACTTCTTTTTTATCCTGGACCATATAAGTATAACGGACTTGATTGTATTCTAAATAAATTTTATCACCCTTCTCTAAGGTCATAATGGTACTAAAAATTGAATTATAACGTCTAGGATTTGACTTTTTGGGATTATAAAATTGCCTTAATAAAGAGTGACCAAAGACAACTGGTGCGCCCGGCTTACCAGGTAATGAAGTCCCTGGGTACTGGATTAAACTTTCCTCCAAACTAGTACCCCCAATCTTAACTAGAGCATCATCAATGTTAAGTTTCGGAATGTCAATTAAATACTGACCAATATGTTGTGAAAGAGCGCTAGTGCGCTGTTGTAAATCGCTAGGGTCTTCTCCATCAAACCAATTAGAAAGATTGGTGTAATCTAACTCAGCATCAACAATAACCGGGCCGGTGTGAAACTTCCTTAAATCTTTACCTAAGGAATCACCATCAGATGCTTGAGCAACAACCAGAGGAGTAGCAACAAGCACATTCTCTTCTGGAATAGGAGCAATTAAATCTCGATCTGTCACTTGGGTAATGTTCTTGGCATAAAAACTAACTACCGGCATAACGGCGCTACCCAATAACAACATGCCAACCACGATTAGTGTCACGGGTAAAAAATTAGCTCCAACCCTAACCAATCTTGGCAAGCGATGAGCCATAGATTGCGCCTTATCCTGGTCATGCTCAGCTTCCTTGTGGCTAGCCACCACCATTCTTGTCACTTTCTTGTGAACCTGCTCTTCTAAATCCTCAAAAGTACCCTGTTCAATCAAAGCACGCCGATAAAGCTTAATAAGCTGTTGCTGATTGATGTCGATGTTATGAAGCTGACTCATAGTTAATTAGTAGTTACCACTAACCGAGTAGAGTCATTCGGAAGTTTTTTAAATATTAAGCGACTAATGCTGGGTTTTAATTCAACTGTAGTCTGATTAATTTTTTCGTTAGCCTTAAGATTAGTTTGAGCTTGAGTAATAAGCAAACCAGAAACGTCTTTTTTTACTTGGTCTTCATCAACTACTGCTTGCATCTGTCCGGACAGATTAGCTTCCAGTTGCATCTGCTCTCCTGCTTGTTCCTCTTCCACTGGCTGCGACATAATTTCGGGAGCCTGATCCAGCAACTGATAGCCCTCAGGTACTTGACCTTGTAACACTTCCTGCGCCAACAACTTGAGGTCACCACTGGTATAACTGATAGCCTCAGCGCTGAGAGTTAAATCTAGACTAAGTTGCTCCACCTCATCACCAACTTCATGAGAAAACTGCTGACTCACAATTTGATAGTTGTCGGTTGGGTTGAAATAAACTCCATTGTTGGATTCAGAAGCAAACTCATCATGCGCTTCCTTGAGCAAACTCTGCCTTAAAGAAACCAGCAATTCTTCTCGATCTTCTTCAGAAACAACTCTAATTTCTCGACTAGAACCACCACTAAAATCAGAAACTGCTTTGGCTGAATAAGTGTCTTCACTAAAATCCTCCACTTGCAACTCAGTGTCCTGACTAATATTACTATCAGCACCAATTTCCTCTGCAGTTGCGGTTGTTTCAAGCTGACCATACTCTTTCACCTCTCCATCACCCGTTTCATTCTCTTCTACAGTTGCCGCCGGAACAATTACCTCTTCATCTAAAGAAAAAACAAGCTCGCCACTAGTAATAATTATACCTTCAGCAAAGGTTTTGTCTTCATTTGTTTTATTGAAAAGATTGATGGTACCAGTCGCTTCTTCTCCCACCAACTTAATACCAGTAGTTTGACGATTATTACTGCCGCTCACTTCCTTGGCTACAACTTCTGCTTTTAAAATATTGGCAGCAGCATCGGTCTTAGCAGCATTTGGGTCAAGAGTGATAATAACATCCTGATTAATGTCTTTTAACGACGGTATTACAACAATTTGAGCCATATAGTTTTGTTTAAGATAGAAAAAACCAATAGCAACTGTGGTTATTAAGCCTGCAATCATAGCTATTATGGCAATTAATTTGATATTTAATTTGTTACTTTGCTTAATGCCTCGCGTTTTGGAAGAGGAAAATAATGATTTGTCAGACTTATTAATCTCGCTTGTGACAGGCGTTGTTTTATTCTGCCTCTGATTATTTGAGTCAGTACTGGGATCATCTCTCTTTTCTGAGACAGCGGTAAGGTTATCGCTGTCAGCTAAATTTCGCTTGACAGGTACCCCAAAACTTGAAATTTCTGGATCTTCAGCAGCTGATGAAGACAGGGGTTCTTGCTCTTTCGAATCTAAACCCTCAGATTGTTCCTCTGGGGTTTCTAAAGAGGGATCCTGGTTTATCAACAAGCCACTAGCTTGAGCCACTGCCTGACCTCCTTGTCTGGTAACAATCGATAATAACTTATCATGAGCGATAAGATCAATGATAGGAGCTTGAATAAAATTCAACTCTTCTTTCCAATTCTGCTCCAATAGCTGTTGACGGTGATTTTGAAGTTTCTCTTCATCTAGAACAGCTGAAGATAAGACCAGGTTGGGGGGTAGTTTTTTACCATCATCTTCTTCTTGGTTTAATCTAGCTAAAGCTTCTTTTAGATCCGAGACTATGTTATCAGAGCGACCAACAGACAAAGTACGAGCTCACTTACCCTGTCTTATTACTACTATTTTTAAAAAATGAGCACCAACATAAAGCAAGACGGACGACAGGTACTGATTATGAGTAACTAGATATTGCCTGAGAGCCTCAGTGGTTAAAACAAAGCCCACTACTTTTAAATCCAGCTTATCTGTAATTTGTTTAAGTTCCTTCTTTTTAGCGGGTATAATACCTTGTTTATTAACCCAATTAGGTTCTAAGCCAAACAATACCTGATCGACACCTTCAGAGTCTTCACCTAAATCACGCAAGCTTTCATCGACTTGAATTAGACGCTCATCTTCGTTGCCAAAGTAACGCACAACCGACTTATTAAGAAGTATTATCTTTTGCTCTGCTGCCCGCCACAAAACAGACTGAGCCGACTGATCCGTTAACAATAATGAAAGATAGGTATCTCGGTTTATACTTTGCTTGTGGCTGAAAAGATTAGGCAGATCCATAGTCAGAAATGATGATGTTTGTAGTGTTAACTCTATAATCAGAATGATTTTGTATGTTTTTGATATACTTTAAAACAGTAAAAACACTGCTTTCTGATCTCGAGCAACTATCTCTATTTAAGCAGACAAGCTTGATTGTGAAAAGAGGAAGCCAAAGCAACAATCTTGAAGATTTACTATCTATGACGACGGCGGGCATAGATACGCCTCACTCCAGATGAAGCAGATTTTTCTTTATAAATTTCAATTGGTTGGATTTCGCTGGTACGCTTAACATGGGGGCCGCCGCATAATTCTTTTGATACCCAGTCTTCTTTATCACCGATTGTGTAAACACTAACCTCATCTGGATATTTGCCAGAAAAGAATGCTAGAGCACCAGATTGCAGCGCCTCTTCTTTGGACATAATCGATTTACTCACTAGCAAATCCTCTTGAATCCAGTCATTAATTAGTTGTTGTAACTCTTGAATTTGTTTATCATCTACAGCCTGAGGATGAGAGAAGTCAAAACGCAACCTTTGAGCATTGATATTAGAACCTTTTTGCTGAACATGGTCACCCAACACTTTTCTTAAAGCAGCGTGGAGTAGATGAGTAACGGTGTGGTATTGAGTAGTAATATTAGATTCATCAGCCAACCCGCCCTTAAACTTACCAGCCGCCCCGCTGCGAGACTGCCGAGCGTGTTCCTCTTGAGCTTGCTTAAAATCTGACCGTAATTGACTATCAAGGCTGATATTCTGTCTTTGAGCTTCCTCAATAGACATCTCTAAAGGAAATCCATAGGTCTGATATAAGTCAAAAGCAATCTGACCAGTAAGTTTTTCTTTTTGCGACAACAAGTCATCAAACTTTTTTAAACCACGATTCAGCGTCTTTTCAAATTTCTTACTTTCTTTAGCCACAATCCGGGTGATACTTTCTTGCTTGTTTTTGAGATACGAGTAGTGGCCTCGATAGATAGCAACAACTGGTTGAACCAAGTCGGATAAAAATGACTGCTCAACTCCCATTAACTTGCCAAAACGTATAGCGCGACGCAGTAAGCGGCGAACCATATAACCCTGATCTTTATTACTGGGTTGAGCACCATCAGCAATCAGCATAACGCTGGCTTTAATATGATCAGTGATAACCCTGAAGTTTTCCTGATGCGCTCGGTAATCCAAACCAGTTAATCCTGAAAGTCGCTCTATAATCGGCCAAAACAAATCAGTTTTAAAAACATCGGGCTCGTTATTAGCAGCGGCAGTGATGCGCTCTAACCCACCCCCAAAATCAATATTTTTTTGTGGTAATTCTTTAAACCCTGTTTTTGTTTTTTGATATTGCATGAAAACACTGTTGCCAATCTCGAGAAAACGACCGCAGTCACAATTAACATGACAAGGCTGATCAGCATAAGATGAATTTTCGTGGAAATGAAACTCGGAACCAAAATCATAAAAGACTTCGCTGTCGGGTCCACCAGGCTCACCAACCGGCATATTATCTGGTTCTCCAGCCCGAGACCACCAGTTTTCCCAACGATAAAGGAAAATACGACCATGGACACCCTGCTGCATTGGATCTGTTACCACCTGCGCTTCAACCCCATCTTTTGAAAAAAGGTTTTGCCAGATTTTGATAGTGTCCTCATCCCTTGGTATTTGAAACTTGTCGCTACTGATAAAAGCTGTCACATACAACCGATGCGGGTCTAGGCCCACTTTTTTGGTTAAAAAATCGTAAACCCATGATAACTGCTCTTGTCTAAAATAATCACCTAAAGACCAATTACCTAACATCTCAAAAAAAGTAGTATGGCGGTTATCTCCAACCTCATCAATATCAGCTGCTCTCAAACACTTTTGAGAGTTGCTAATACGATTTCCCTGCGGATGTTCATTACCCAACAAATATGGCAACATCCACTGCATTCCGGCAGTAGTAAATAGCGTAGTAGGATCATTTTCTGGAACTAGTAAACCAGACGGCACAATGGCATGATCATTTTTTTGAAAAAAATCTAGATATTCTTGTCTTATATGGTTGCCAGAAATTGACATAATTAAGAAGTGACTACTTGTGTTTGATAATGTTTTTGTTGACGCAAAGAGTTAATAGCAGACTCACTTAACATAAAAATAGAAGAAAAGGTTATATCACCAATCACAGTATTGCGGTAGAAGGGTAGGGCCACCGCATAACAACTAAGCAAGCCTTGCCAAGTCTGAGGATACCAGTAAAACCACACTCCTAGGTTAGAAATAATAAAGAACCAAAAACTAGCAATAGACATCCACTTAAAATTAAACCAAAACTTCTTGTTGCATCCTTTGTTTCTTTGCTTAGCTGCTATTTTGCCCGCTGCAAAATAACCCAGAAACCCAAGATAGGTAAAAATAAATCCAGGGTAAAAACCGGATTTAAGCCAATCAAAAACGATGATATTAGCAAAAAATAAACCTAAATTCTGACCATAAAAACCATATGCACCAAGCGGGCTAAAATTAGGTGCCAGGCTTAAACAACGACTAACAAAGATCACTAAAGCCATAGCAGCTTTTTTGCCAATCTGGAATAATTTATTTACAGATAATGTCATAAGTAAGCCTAGCAAATGTTAGTTGCTAGATTATATCTAACTTGTCTTAAGAAATAAACTTTAGAATAATGACAACAAGAGATTACTAGAAGTTGTCTTCCACTTCCTCCCAACGCCACTGGACTTCGTCACCTGCTTGAAGCTCAATGCGATCAGCAGCTTTTTGAGCAAACTCATCATTTACGTAAAGAGCCCAAAAATAATCGTTGTTACTGTCTTGACCATTAATACTCTCAACAAAGACTCCAAAGTCATATTCCTGATATTCAACATCTGCTTCATCCTCTAAGAGCGAGAGTGGGGTTTGATCAGACTTTTCTGCCTGAAAGGTGTAGACTGTTTGTTTCTCATCTGTTTGTTCAATTTGTTCCTGCTGAGCTGACTGATTTAAATTGAAAATTTGCAAGCCTTTACCTGGTGTATAAACTTGGCGGCCAACCATGAAGAAAATATAAGCAAATGCCAAGACGCCGCCAATAACTAACCACTGAGGGAGATTGATGGGCAGCTTAGGCTGGGTTTGTTTTTCTTCTTCAGTCATTACACTCCTTTAAAAGTATCTAGTTTCTTATTTTTTTTTGTACCTGATCGTTTTGCTGTCTTGAATTTTAAATTAAGCTTTTTTCTCTGACTTCTATCAATTCCTAACAAAATTTTAGCCAATTCCTCTAATTCCAAATCACCAACTTTGATTTCAGATAATTGCGGCCAGTTATCAGCCGCGGTCTGCCACCTATCTTTTAACTGGCCCCTTAACTCTCGTCCTTCGTCAGTATTAAACAAAAAATAACTGGTAGCGCCGGTCAAAAAGCCAATTAACAATCCAGTCCCAAACTTGCTCTGTGAGGACTTATCATTAGACATAAAGTTACTCTTCCTCTTTGTTTTCTTTTTTGCTGTTAAGAAAGCCAACAAAGCCTTCAAAGACTTTAACTCCAGTTTTAACACCAGCAGCAATACCAGCTAAATTCTGAAGAGGCTGGGTAAGTTGTTGAATTCTTTCCTCGACATCATCAAAAGCGGCGTTAACTTTATTTAAAGCTCGACGAAAAGAGTTGAGGACTAAAATCAGCTGCACGCCAACAATAATGAGTATTACTGCTAAAGTACCTAGTAAAACGGCTAAGATAATCGGTAAAATTTCTGTCATAAATGTTTATTGTAAATAATAATAATTATTGTTGGAATTACTATATCACAGCACTAGAGTCTTGCGTGATAACCGTTAGAATTTTACATAAACTGTTCTTTGTTCTAGACTGCTTTTACCTCTAGAATCTGTAGCCTCTACAGTAACGGTTGCCACCCCTTCTCTTGGTAGATACAACTCTGTACGAAAACTACCATCGGGTTTTATTGATACCGGTTGGGCATTAATTGATACTACTGCTTCTGGCTGAGTTTGGCCAATTACTTCTACCTGACCAGAAACAAATTGATTGTCTTCAGGTTGGTAAAGTTCAAGTTGGGGCGGACGATTTAAACTATACCACTGCCAGCCCACATAACCCAATAAAACTAGAAAGACTGTGGCGACAGACAGCAAAACAAAGGTGATAGGCCGCCAAAATTTTCTTTTTTTATGAACCGGTTTAATAAAATCACGCGGCAACAAGTGGCCAGACTCATCTTCTTTGTAATCACGACGTAGCATGGCTAACAACGGTTTTTGATCAAAATCTAGAACACGAGCGTAAGCCTTAATAAAGCCTTTAACAAAAGTGCTGGCAGGTAGCTGTTTGAACTGGTTTTTTTCCAGCGCTTTTAGATATTTAACTTTAATCTTAGTCTGCTGAGACATTTCCTTCAGGCTCAGACCAAAACGCCTGCGTTCTTCTTGCAACAGTTGTCCAATTTTTTTTGTCTGCATGTATACCAATAGTTAGTGGCAGAAAAATTAACCAAAGAGTTGATTAACTATTTTAGCAATCCTAGATCCTTCTGCTTTATTGCCAACTTTTTGCTTAACCTTACCAATTAGAGGCCCAACTTGATCTAGAGCCGTTGCCTCTCTTACTTCCATAATGATCTTTTTCAGCTCTTCTTCATTTAATTGCTCTGGCATATACTCCTGCAAAAGCTTAATTTTTTGCTGAGTTTCTTCTACTAAATCAGGCCGTTCTCCTTTTTTATAATCCTCAAGCGCATCTTTCCACTGCTTAATCTGCTTTTGTACTACTTTTTGAACACCAGCATCATCTAGCTCACCATGATCTATTTCGACATTTTTAATGCGAGAACGCAGCATTCTCACTACATCTAGCTTTAATTTGTTACCAGCCTTCATGGCTTGTTTCATTTCATCAAGCAATTGGTCTTTAAGTGACATATACTTCCTTTGTGTGATTAATAGAATAAAGACAGCTTTACAATTTAGAGTAGAATTAACTGTCTTGGTGTGGATCCGAGCTGACTCGAACAGCTGACCTCTCCGATGTGAACGGAACGCTCTAACCAACTGAGCTACGGATCCAGTTTAATACCCCCTGGAAAGAAACATTATACTACATCCACTATCTTTTAAAAATTGCGTAAGTTCTAAATCCAACTGCAACAAGTTCAACAAAATGTCAGCATTGAAAGTTATTATCAGTGGCGTGTTCGGTATTACAAACACCTTGCTTAACTTTCTTTTTCCTCCAACTTGCGTCTGGTGCCATAGGCCTGGTAGTCTTCTATGTCTAGATTGCCAGCAACTTATTCAATTCTACCCTCAAAACAAAGCTAAACTGCTCCAAAAAAATGATTGTGTCGATCAATTATTAGTTTTAGCTTACTATCAACCGCCAGTGAAAAACCTAATTACAACTCTTAAGTACAAACGAGTAATTAAAGTAACCAAGAAAATTGCAGAGCTGCTATTTCTACATCTGTCTTGGCCAAATGCGGACTACGTTACTTTTGTGCCCAGCTCTAAAATGCGCATCAGCAACCGCGGCTTCAATCAGGCACAAGAAATTGCCCGAGAGTTTAGTATGCTAACAAAAATACCCTTAAAACCACTGCTCATTAAAAACAAACATACTAGGCGGCAAGCCAGCCTAAAGGATCCAGGAGAGAGACTAACTAATCTGAAAGATTCTATTAAAATGTTAAGGCCAAAACCAGATCTAACCAATAAAAATATTATTCTCATTGATGATGTTGTGAGTACCGGCACTACGCTCAACGCTTGTGCCCAAAGATTAAAGCAACAAGGGGCAGGAACTATCACAGCTATGACTGTTGCTAGAAGCTGATTTATTTGCTAGTCTTAATGCCACTAGTCGTTGACAACTAATTATCTTATAATAATTATTACTGTTGAGAAAAAGGTGAAAGATTTGACTAGTAATATTTAAGGAAAACAGAAACGGGGATGTGTTGATTAGACGCAACAGCTCTTTAACAGCAGCAGACCATCTTTGATCAAAAGATGTACCGTTTATCGGCCTGTCTTCATGACAGGAAACAATGATCAAAACTAAAACTGTCGAAACAATTCGCAGTACAGTTGCATCAGCCAAAGCAGCTTTAAACAATGGTGTTAAAGCCATTGCTAGCCTCTTTGAGCCGGTCGTAACTCCAGCTTACGCTACTAACGTAGCTTAAGTAGGCATCTACCAGTTTCTTCTCACTGGCGAGAGCTAGTAGGTGGAAAACCAGTCAGTGTGACGGCCTAACAGTTCATGCTCTGTTTAGGTTTAAGTCTTAAGCATGGCTGCAGAAAAACAGTTTGTTTATTAACTGTTTCTGCTTTGAGCAAAAATAAACTATGTCTGTAGAAGTTGTTATTTAGTTAGTTGACGGACAGGGGGTCACTCCCCCTCATCTCCACAGTAACTTATCGCTCATTCTATCTTCTCATCATGGATAGCATATTCTGCATAACAGTACTTATGCATATAGTCACAAACTTTATCCAGGCCTTGCTGCACATAATCTTCGCTAGTTTCTTGATTGCCTTGAACATAAACCAGAAAGTTGCGCGTGTCTTGAGTGCATTTGGTTTCATCGCACTGTTTTACATCTAAGCGACAAATTATTTTTTCTTCATCCATAACAGCATATTCTCCTGGATTGACTTGTTCTCTGTTGTGACTGAGGAGAGGGGTGTATTTTTCTGAGCCATCGGTAATATCTAACTTTAAATCACCCTTGATCCCAGACAAGTCATGAGCCCCCATCGAAAGCGCTGTCTCCACGGAAGCCAAATTATAACAATCAACCAATCTATTGATATTGGGCAGCATACCTGATTTTTTGATTAGCTTTAGTAAATATTCAGCTGGAGCCACTGGTTGTTCTATCCCAGTTTCGGACTGCAATCTTTTATATTCAGCAATTATTGGTGATGACAACAACTCATTAATGTTTAGAGTGGCAAGCTTATCATCTATTTTTTGCGACAGATTACCGCCTCTTCTTTTGGGAACTTGCGACACAGAAAAAGTAGAGTATTTAATCTTTAAACCTTTTTTCTTTAACGAGTTTGAAACAAAAAAATTAGGAGGAGAATTGTTCATAGTGTCATAGGACTTAATTATAAACTGGCGTCAAGACCTCAAACAATTAGACACTGGGGGTAGCATGAGGATATTGTTGTTTGCTTCCCTTAATCGCTCTCGCTGCTAACCAGATTACGAGCCCCACCAAAACCACTCCTAATCCTACCAAACCACCATACACGTATTCTTTTTCAATACCAAAAACTAAATCCACATCTCGGCCAGCTTTTATAGCTTGGTTGGCATCAGCCACATAGAGCTCAACTGTCGGGTGAATGGGATAACTATCTTCAACAGCTGCCAACTGCTCTAGGGAGCGACTGTAACGATCCTGCCAAAAATAATCTAGACCCTGGCGCCAAGCTAAATAGGTGCTTAAATCTTGATTGCCTAGGTTAATATTAGCTTGTTCGCTTAAATCAACCAAATCAACGACATCCCGTAAAAAATTGTAGTTGCCGCTGTCACTGTTAAAGGCATAAGTAGCAATGCCTATTACCTCACCATTTAAATTTAGCGCCGGACCGCCACTATTTCCCTGTTCAATAGAAGCATCTGTCTGAATAAGGCGATTGCCGGCTTTGTCTGCTTTAACCGCACTTACTATCCCCCGGGTAATGGTTGGTTGGCCAGCAGAAGCTTGATAATCTAAAAACAGCTCACTGTCTCCACCACTGACCAAACCAGGGTAGCCCATAACCAAAATATTACGCCCAGACTTTATCTCACTATCTAAAGCTAAGGGTAAAACTGGAAAATGGTATCCTTGCTGATTAACAATTTTAATTAAAGCTACATCAGATCCTTCGGGCTTCTTTTCTTCCAGAATTACTTCTTTTTTTAAATGGTTAGCAAAATCGGTAGCTTGGATATGCGCTTTAAAGGTCGTATTATCAAGTGTTATTAGTTGCCTGACATTGTCTTGAGTTAATTCCTCTATTTCTTCATTAATCTGAAAAGGCCGCTGGCTAGCATTAACATAAACAATGTTTTCTCTATCTTCAACACGAGCAACACCCTCTTCAAACAAATCATACATAGCTATTACTAATGAATCGACAGCATTAGGATCCTGAATCATCTCATCCAAGACTGTTTGGCTCTCTGCTTTTGTTAAAAGCAACCCTTCTTCACTCAGAACCTGTTGCACTGTATCCGCTAAAAATTCGTAGGTAGCAATATTGCCTGTAAACAATCCGCCAATAACATCTTGTTCGGGGTAGGACTCGACAACATGACCATTAGTAGCCACTAAACCATCACTCCCAACTATGAAACCAGAGCCAGCCGCCACGTTGCAATATGGATAGCTGTTTTGCAGATAAGTGGCACCCGTGGTATCAACTTGCAGCTGCTTGCAGTAAAGATGAGCTATTTGAAGCACCGAAGGATGAGCTAAATCAACTAATTGAGATTCTGTCAATCGGTTTTCTACTAACTGAGCTGCAGAGTTAGTACTGGTGCTACCAAGTACTTGTGGTTGCTTTTGCTGCTTAATTCCTAAAAACTCCAAGCCTTGCAATAATCGGCTAACAGCAGCAGTCACTTCCTCTTTGCCAGCCGCTTTCACTTCTGCCTCTACTAATCTCTCACCAACAGCAAAAACATATTCAGCATAGCGACTAGTATGTCCTAAAATCTCCGTCTGATAGTTAAACTTAATGGCATTTCTACCGCCAATATTAACAATGTCATAACCTAAGTAAGAAACAGTCTGACCAGGATAATTAGAAAAATGAGATTGAATTTGAGTTTGCTCTAAAGCCTTGGCTAAATCATGTAAGCTCTGATAGTTTCGGAGATTTGTCGGTAATTCTTGACTACTCAAATAAACAGAGGCAAAACCTGTTAAATTACGGAGAGTAAAAAAGGCTCGATCCTGATCATCGTTATTAGCTGTTGCCGGCACTGCTTGATTGCGCCAAATTTTAGGATCGTATGATAAGCGATAGCGCTCCTGGGCCGAAGTAAATTTTCCAGGATTAGTTAGGACTTGATTGGTAGGTTGGGCTGGCTCTAATCCTAGCTGTGGAACCCCGATATCCTGCTGCCCAATTTTAGCCTGTTGACGGATATCTTGGCTTTGCTTTAATGACGCCAACCCTGCGCCTAAACCCCACAGTAAAAGAAAAGAAAGAATAATTTTAATACTGTTAGTATTAGTGTTGGATGAAGGGCGTCTTTTCATAAACTAATGATCACTATCCAGTATGACAGCCACTGATACCTAGATCAAGATCAGCCATGATATTGTTAGCCTAAAGTAGAAATGTCACTTTTTAAATTAAGTAGAAATGTCCACCATCACAATTGCCTGTGCTAGAATTAATAGAGTACTACAACTAACAACATTTTTATATGAACAACCTCAATCAAAAAATAAAGGCGTTGATGCTTGCAGCTGGCTTTGGCACTCGACTCAAAGAAATAGGCCAGAAAACAGCCAAGGGTTTGTTTACAAACAGCAACAATCGAACCATTACCGACATGATGTTAAACAGGATTGTCCAGCAGAAAGAAATGGATGAAATTGCCTTGGTCACCAACAACCACTTTTATCAACAGTACCATCAATTTTTATCTAATAATTACCCACAGTTATCTATCACAATTCTTAATGACGGCTGCAACCAAGCACAAAACAGATTGGGTTCTTTAGGAGATTTGGTCTTTTCTCTCAACAAGCTAGATTGGTGGCAAAGTAATGTGCTAGTTTTACCCAGTGATCGCAATCCCAACAAAATCATCACCAACTTAATTAAACTATTAAAAAATAACAAAGATGAGACTGCTTTTTACACAGCTATTGTTCACCTATCTAAGGATAAAATTAAAAAGAGGTCTGGTTGCGCTCAGATTAATAGCCAGGGCCAAATAAAAGCTTTCGAAGAAAAACCACAACTTCCAAAATCTAATTGGGCTGGCCTACCATTTTATTTATTCACGCCTGCAACTCTCAAATTACTTAAAAAATATCAAAAAACAAAAAACAGTATAGATTCTCCTGGTAATATCATTCCTTGGCTGCTAGAACAAAACACACCAATCTATACCTACCAAAGCCACAGTAACTTTATTGACATTGGGAGCCTTAAACAGCTAAAAAGTTTCCGGCAAATGAAGTAACTGCTAAGCTTGATCGCTACTCAGTTTATTTAAGTAAGCCTGCAGCTGTGCTTCATGGACTTCACGCGCTTTGCTACCTTCATGAGGTCCAATTAAACCAGCATCAAACAACTGGTCTAAAATTCGCGCCGCTCGATTGTAACCAATACTCAAACGCCGTTGCAATAAGGAGGCTGAGGCTTTACCACGTTTATTAAAGACACGAACAGCATCATCAAACAACTCATCTTTTTCTTCAGCTGCATCTAAACCAGTTGTAACCTGTTTAGATTTATATTTAGTAGTAATTTCTTCTTCATACTGAGGCTGCTGACCATGAGACTTAAGATAATCAATTAAAGCTTTAGTCTCTTTTGGCGAAATAAAAGTACCTTGAACGCGAATTGGTTTAGCCTTTTCTGGAGGTAAAAACAGCATGTCACCCTTACCCAGCAACTTCTCTGCTCCTGGACCATCAATAATGACCCGCGAATCTGTCATAGAGGAAACATTAAATGCAATCCGAGCTGGAATGTTAGCTTTGATCAAACCAGTAATGACATCAACAGAGGGCCGCTGAGTAGACAAAACCAAGTGAATACCAACAGCTCGTGCCATTTGAGCAATGCGGGTAATTGTTTCTTCCACTTCACCTGGAGCAAAAAGCATAATATCAGCCATTTCATCCACAACAATAACGATATTAGGCATAGCTGCAATACCAGCTAATTCATTGTAGCCATGAATGTTTTTGACCCCTACTTCTGCCAGTTGCTTGTAACGCTTGTCCATTAAATTAACAGCCCACTTTAAAGCAGAAACTACTTTGCTGGGATCAACAATAACTGGTGTCAGCAGATGCGGAACACCATTATATTGTGTTAACTCCACCCGCTTGGGATCAACTAGAATCAAACGCAGTTCGGAAGGACTAGCACGAAAAAGTAAAGAAGATAAGAAAGTGTTAATACAAACAGATTTACCAGAGCCAGTAGCTCCGGCAATTAATAGGTGCGGCATACCAGCGATATCAGCAATAACTGGCTTACCAGAAACATCAATACCCAAACCAACAGCTAGTTTTGATGAGTGATTTTTAAGTTTGCTAGAACCCAGCATTGTTCTCAAAGTCACAAATTCCGGTGAACAATTTGGTACTTCTATACCAACTAAAGATCTGCCAGCAATAGGAGCTTCAATTCTAATTTGGCCGGTTGGAGCAGCCAACGACATTGCGAGATCGGTTGATAAGCTGGTTATTCGTGATAACTTAGTACCTCGAGCTACATGCAGTGCATACTGAGTAACAGAAGGCCCGTAATTTACTTCTTTTACCTCCGCCTGAATACCAAATGATTCTAATGTGCCTTCAATAATATCAGCGTTCTGATTAACATCACCTCGATCAGCTTCTCCACCTTGTTCCTCGGACAATAGCGACAAAGGTGGATAGTCCCAAACCAAAGGCATATTACTCGGTGTTAGTGTTTCATTTTCATCTAACTCTTTTTCTAAAGAACCCTTATTTTGAGTTTGTTTTTTACCATCTCGACCTGAAACCACAGCAGTGCCAGTAGTATCATCGCCAATCCCCCGATCTTTTAAACTTGCCTGATTAACTTTAATTTTCTTATCTTTTTTATTACCCAAATTCAATTTAGGGATAGATAGGCCTTTCTTTTTTCTCTCATCTAATTTTTTCTGCTTCTGTTTGTCTACTTTCCTATTGAGCTTTCCTTCTTGCCTCTCTTCCAACCATTTCTTAAATAACTCAATTAAATCTACCAAGGATGATTGTAAAATTATCAAGACCCCAATCACCATAAAACTGAAAGATGTAACATAAGTACCAGCAGGAGAAAGCAATGTTGAAAGATTGTAGTAGGTTTTTTGGCCAATATCACCTGTTTTGAAGGCAATCATAGTCGCCATCATTAGCACCAGTGTGCCCAACAAGACATTAGGTTTGGCCCATTGCCATTTAGCTCTTAGCATCACAAGACCAGAAGAAAAAAAGACAAAAGGCAGAAACAACATGCTCAGACCAAGTTTGGCGGTCATAAAATCATTCATTTGCTGCAAAACTCGACCTTGGCCAGAAAATGAAACCATAATCAACAGACCAAACAAGATTAGAAATACGGCAGAAATTGAGTGCAGCGTATCTGTTTCTATCTTAAGTTTAATTGGTTTCTTTTTTTTACGTCTGCCCATAAGTGTTGTTTTAAGAGATAATTACAAGTCTAATCTCTAATCAGTATAGCAAATTTTGACAATGGAGTTGAGATTGTCAACAAACCTTTGCCACTTTTGTTGGTTGCAATTTATTGATCTAAAATAATTGAGACGACCATTGGTTCTCTTTTAATAACCTTGTATAACTCACGGCTGATTTTAGCTTCTACCTTACGTTTAAGATCATAGTCTTTAAGTTTTTTATTACTATTTACCACCGTAGCTGTCTTATCTTCAATAAACTTGATGACCTCATCAGCTTGCTTCATAAAGACAAAACCGCGAGACACAACTTTAATATCTTTAGTTTGAAATTGGCCCTTTTTACGAGGAATCACTAAAACAACGATACCCGCCTCAGACAATGCCCGACGATCCGACAACACAATTGGACCCACATCTCCTACGCCCAAACCATCCACAATGGGTGGATTAAGAGAGATTTTGCTCTCAATCTTCCAATTATTATTACTCAAGCCAATAATATCTCCGGATTCGGGTATCAGCACCTGGTGGTCACTATAACCTAATTTATGAGCTACCCTCGTTCTAAACAACTCACGATGCCGGTCGGCGCCGCCAACAGGCATGACAAAGCTTGGCTTAACCAAAGATAGCAATTCCTGCTGCTCAGCAGCACCAGCATGTCCTGTTTGATGAACATTAGGAGCAATATCTGGGTAGACTACTTCAACTTGGTTGCGACTTAATTCGTCAATAGCTTTATAATAAGGAATTTCATTGCCAGGAATAGCATCGGCAGAAACAACCACCTTGTCGTGTTCGCTGATTTGTACAATCCGATGCTCCCCAAAAACAGCACGCACCATCGAAGAACCCTCTTGTCCTTGGCTACCAGCAATAATAATTACCAATTTTTTATCTGGGTAATTTTTAATGTTTTTCTTATTGATGCGCACTCCTTGTGGAATGTTAAGAAAACCAAGTTGTTCAGCCACTCGTACGTTTTGCTCAACACTGCGACCAACAAAAGCTACTTTTCGACCCTTGCGTTGTGCAATATCAACAATTTGCTGAATGCGGTGTAGATGCGAGCTCATAACAGTCACTATAAATTTACCCCGAAGGTTGTGGATTTGTTGCTCAATAGCTGGTCCAACAGTCGATTCCGACTTACTATGACCAATCCGTTCTACCCTCAAACAATCCATCAACATTAGTAACACTCCATCTTTAGTAGCTTGCGCAATGCCATCCTTATCAGTTAAAACTCCATCGACGGGATTGGGGTCCAGTTTATAGTCTGTGCCATGATAAACTTTACCCTCTGGGGTATTGATTATAAAGTGCTTAGTATCAGGCACAGAGTGGGTAACATCAAAAGCAGTAAAAGAAAACTGGTGGCTTAACTCAATTTTGGTTTGTGTCTTAATGACATCAATCTTCTTTCTAATTTTACCATCCTTCAGTCTTTGTTTAGCAAAACCAGCAGTTAAGCTCGAAGCATAAATTGGAAAGTCAGGTAGCTCTGGTAATAGATAGGGTAAAGCTGCAATATGATCATCATGACCATGTGTCAGAATCATCCCTACTATTTTTTTACCTCGCTCTAACTCTTGTTTGAGATAGGTGATGTCGGGAATGATAATATCTGCTCCAGGCATATACCGATCAGGAAAACCGATTCCACAATCAAAAATTAATATTTCTTGATCATATTGATACAAGAACATGTTTTGGGTAACCTCACCCATGCCGCCTAGCGGTACTATCTTTAGTTGTTTGTTATTACTCATAAAAGCCTTTCAGCAATAAATAAATTCGTAAATTGGTAAACTTGTTGTTTCTGATGCTGATAATTAGTGAATTTCTGACCGCTTATCTCTTAAAAACGACCGCCAGTCCTCAAGCAAACTAACAATAACGGAAAAAGGGGCGTCGACTAAGGCTGTAAAAAAGACACTTAGAATATTATACTCCTTCCACTTTTCAGAAAACCATTGACCTACTTTAGCCAATGGCAACGAGAAAAGCTCAACTAGCATAGCCAAGAAACTCCCACGCTCCTCAATTGTTATTTCTCTAGATTTATGACGAATAACCATAGCAGCTGCAATAACCATAGCTACGTTAACAGTATCGACATAGATTGAAGTCCAAGGAACGCCAGAAATTTTAAAAACCAAATAAATAGCATAGCCCCCTACTACACCACCAGCCAAACTAATTAAACCAAAAATACCATTTAAGATCCAATTTTTCTTCTTGGCTAAATTAATGTCATAAGTATCAATCTCAAAATCATCGTACAAAATTTTGTATACTTCTTCTTTAACCCTAGCTAAATTTTCTTTTTTAGGTGGCTTAATAGTGGCCACTAAGATAAACATTAAGGCTGAGGGCACTGCTAAATCAACAAATAAGGCGAAAGGGTTAAATCCTTCCTCAACTAACAAGTTAGCTACCGGTCCCTCAAAAATAATAAAGCTTACAATGCCTGCTGCGAATATCGATAGCGTTGAATAGATGGCCGACCTAAACAAACGCTTTTTTAAAGTTTTAACTCGCCGCAAATAGACTTTTTCGATATTTTCATCGACGATTTCTTTGTCTTTCAGCTTTTTTTCCAACTGTTGAGGAGTAATTTCAATCTCCTTCATAACATCACCTAAAATTAAGTAGGCAGCATCGTACTGCTCACATACTTTAAAAAACTCTTTGGCATAAGGATGATTTAAATCGTGACTAAGTTGCTGTTTAACTTGCTCTATTTGCTGAGAAAATTGCTCAATAAACTGTGGGTGGTCTTCAAACCAGCGAGGATAACGATACTTAATTAGATTATAAGTAATAATAGGCGCATCCAAACTAAACAAAGTACGATGGACAGCTACATAAGTCTGAAGAAGGACATCCTCCTCACTAATCATATCTTTAGGAACAACCTGAATTCGATTGTGAACTGCAGTAGTCATCAAGTTGATAATGGCATTTTCTTTAAACGATGGCTCTAAAATTTCCTCTAACTCACAAGCAGCAATCTCCAAAATCCAGTTGTAAAAATTAATCTTCTCTTTAATATTAAGTTTTTTTTCTTTAGTAATAGTTGAGTGATTAAGAATATAAATATATTTAGCTAAACTTTGCTTGGCTAATGGGATTTTATTTTTTGAAATACGGCCATTAGAAAAATAGCCGCTACGCACCATCTCCATGATCAACGGCTCCGCAATCTTCTCTGGATCCAAGCCACCAGCACCAATACCAGATAATTCAGAAAGTAGGGTGCGTTTTAGTATTCTTTCAATTGCCGTCCGGCGCACTAAATTTTCTTCTTTCCAATCAATAATCCTTCTCACTTTTTCATATAAACGAGCTAACTTAGATGCTAACTCATCAACCTTAATTGGTGATACAGGAGGCTTAGTTTCGTAATTGATACCCAACCGATACTCGGCTAAATAATCATAAATTGGAGGTGAGAGTGATTGTGTCTCGGGTTGAGAGCCAGCATTAATCTGGACATTAGTATCTTGATTGTTCATAAAATGAGTAATCTGAGTTTAAAGATCCATTATACAAAATCTTGGCAATGGTTGATAGCCTGGTAAAAATTTTGAAGAAAGCTAAAAAAACAGTTCAAAGTTGTAATTAGTACTTAGGTAGAAATATCTTAGAGTTATCCTGGTTAATAATTACTTGATCAAAGTCTCTTTCTACAATAATACGGGCTGCTTTTCTTACTGCTCCCTGCAAAGTCCTTTGTAAAGTACGGATGCCGGCATCAAAACCCAATGGCCTAACCATGGTTGGCCACACGTCATTTTCTATCTTGAACTGATTAGGTTTTAATCCTGCCTTCTCTAATAACTCTGGCAGAATATAGTCCTTACCAATGACGATTTTTTCTTGATCGGTGTATGAGGGCATAGAAATTTTTTCGACACGATCCATGACAGCGGTAGCAATCTTAGTGGTATTATTGGCTGTAGCAATAAAAATGGCGTGGCTTAAATCCACTGGATAATCAATATAAGCATCGGTAAAGGCATGGTTTTGAGCAGGATCCAGTAATTCAACCAAAGTACCCATAATTTCTCGATTAGCTTCATCGCTAATGCGGTCAACTTCATCAAGCAATATAACTGGATTACGCACTCCAGTTTCACACAGACCTTTGACCACCCGACCAGGTTCACTGCCCAAAATTAACCTTGATTCACCCCTCAATTCTTGAGCTGAACCCATGCCACCAAAAGGAATACGAATCAACTTACGCTCTAGAGCGTCAGCAAGAGCATAGGCAAAAGTAGTCTTACCCGTACCAACCAAACCCACCAACAACAAAATCGGAGCTCTAAAATCTTGGTCTTGATAATTTTCTCTCCTTAGTTTCAAAACCGAAATGTACTCTAAAAACCGATCTTTAACCTCCTGCATACCATAATGGTGCTCGTTAAAAATACGTTGAGCTTGCTCAATATCAAGTCGATCCTGAGTTTTTTTCTGCCATGGAATTTGTAAAACCCGATCAATATACTTACTCACTTTTTCGTATTTAATATCATAGCTACCCAGCTCCACACTGCGCTTTAACGCCACAATATCTTTTAGCGCTTTTCGCTTTAATTCAGGCGGCATGTCATGTTCTTGAACTCTTTGCTCAAGATCATGAATTTCTTGCTCCAGAATCTGTTGATAGTTTTGTTTAAAATCAGTCATAATCTAGTGTTAACTAAACCTTTTCTAAATCTTGTTTATTAAGCAATCCAGTTTTAGCACCAAAATAAGCTACCACCGAAGCAGCATTTTTCGCCCCTATTTGAGCCGCCTGCCGCACTCCCCGATTCCACAATATGCCTGCTGTAAAACCAACAGCAAAAGAGTCACCAGCACCTGTAGTATCGATCACTTTTGAACTAAAAGCTGGGTAGTGGCACACTTGGTCTCCATACTGGTAAACATCGCCACCCTTGTTTGCAGCAGTAACCACCGTATATTCAAAGGTAGACAACACTTCGTGTTGGATATTACTAATCATTTCCCATTCGCTAGTGTTAACTATAAAAATCTTAGCCGGCACTTGTCCGGGCAGCAACCTTCTGGTGGCTAATAATCCCAACTCTTTTTTACCAGGATTCCAAGAAAGAGTAGTGGTGGGCAATCGTCGCACTGCTTTAAAAATTTTTAATAAAGTTTGGAATTTGCCACCGATACTGCTGAGATGGACATGCCCGGCTTGGGAAAGCCAATAGGTAGAAATGTCAAAAGGATCAAGCATAGCTGCTGCGCCCCGATGAACTAAAACCGTTCTTTCACCATCCTGGCTCACTAGAATAACAGAGCCGCCGGTCTGCTCTTTTTTTTCTTCAATGATTAAATCAGTACTAACACTATTTTCAAGCAAATCTTTAGTCACTAAATAGGAAAATTTGTCTTGGCCAGTCTCACAAACTATAGCAGTACTAAAATCTAACCGAGAAAAACCGACTGCTGTATTACTAGCACCACCTCCCGTATGTGCACTAAAACTTTCTACTTCCATCTTGTCACCATGAGCTTGACACAACAAGGTTTTCTTACCACTTTCTACCTTAGTAAAACGAGGAGTATGGATAAAAATATCCACTAGAGCCGAACCGATAGTAATAACATCGTGCATAACAATATTAAAGCACGTTTCATCTCTTGACTAAACTATAACTTAATCTAAAGAAGTATATCTAGGAAGCATATTGTTTTGACTTAATCTAGCGTTGTTCCAATTCTTGCTCTAATTCTTGCATGACTAACATCAGCTCTTCTTCATTGTCCACCACTCTCACAATCTCCATTTCTTTATCTCCAATATAGAAATGTTTTTGCACTACTTCTAATACCTCATGCCAAAACTTACCATATAAAATCATTGGTTTGTGCTCTCCATAATATAAATGAGCCATAAGCCAAGCTGTGGTCCATTCACTTAAAGTACCAGTACCACCTTTAAAGCAGATAAAGACATCGGAGTAATAAATCAGGCCATACATACGCTCAATATAATTGGCGGTTTTTAATTCCTGATCGGTTTCATTGCCTGGCTCTCTACCCTCAAACTCCGGCATATCTTTTGGATAAAAAGTAATGGCTACTGTTTCTCCATTGACCGACTCAGCCCCTCTTGTAGCAGCCTCCATCACTCCCGGCCCACCACCATTAACGACAATTTTGCCTTGTTTCGCCATTGTTTGAGCAATGCTAAAAACCTCTTTACTTATTGGATGATTTTGGTCTATATCAGCACTACCAAAAAACGCCACTTTCTCCAGCTTGTTGGCTGTAAATTTCTCTGGAATTCTAATACTGGTTTTCATAATGTTTCTTTCTAGTTTAAGTCATTTAATAATTAATTAATTTCATCTCGAGCGAAGTTAGTTAACTGATACATCAAATGTTTGGGTTTGGCTCGTTGCCGCATACTAGCATACATAGCAATTTCTCTGGAAATACCCCGCACATAACCAAACTTCTGTGGTTTATGAGTATTAAGGGCAGAAATATTATAAACCTTAACATTTTTTTGCAATTTAATCATATGCTGATTAATAAGATATTCTAGCTGATAGCCGTCAACTTGCTTATGTAATACTTGTTGCAAATCTCTAGCTGCTAGCACCCGTTCGCCAGTAAAAACAACATTAAAACGAAATAGCCGAGATACTAGCAACTCGTTTTTCCTCTTAAACAGGAGCATTCCTGTATGAGAATCATAAAAATAATGCCTTAAACCTTGGCTGATTTCGATAGCATTTAAATTCTGTAAGTCTGAATCGATGAGTAAAATGTGATCAGCCCGACAGTTAGACAAACCCGTTTTAACCGCAGCTGTTTTACCTTGGTTTACCTTGTGTCTTACCACTAAAATCTGAGAAGACAAGGCGCTGAGCTGCCGATGTATTTTGTCCACAGAACCATCGTCCACGCAAACAATACGCCTGATCAATGGCACCCTCAGTAAAGTTTTAGCTACTTTGATAACACGCTGACCCTCTTGGTAAAACGGCACAATACAATCAAGGCTGTCATTGTTCATATTAGTTGCAAGTTAAATTTTGGTAATTGTTGTTACTATCTCTTGTAGGTTTCTAGCTTCCCATAACAAACTGCCAACTACCACTGCTTTGGCCCCTTGTTTTTTTAACTGCTTAACGTGCTCCAACTTCACACCCCCATCGACTACTATTTCCTGCTTTAGATCCCAGTGCTGCTGCCAGTTTTTTAGATCCTGCAGCTTCGTAAAAACATGCTGCTTAATCTTCTGCCCCTGAAATCCAGCTTCAATCCCCATAAGCTGAATTAGATCCGGATTACACTGCGCTTGCTGACCAATTTCATAGTCAGACAAAACGCTAACTGGAGTAAAGATGTCCAATGATAAACCAGCTTTAATTTTTTCTGATTTTATCTTTTTAATAAACACGCAAGGATCACTCATCTGCTCAATTTGGCCCAAGACAGCTCTGATAGGCAAATGTTCTTTGAGCTCTAATATTTCCTGAAGATAATCAAGCGGTCCCTCAACCATTAAATGAAAATCAACCTTTAGATCTCCCCAATCAATCAGGATTAAATCGGCAGCCGTCACAGTCATATTGTCGGCAAAATTGCCATCAATCACATCCACCTGAACAACTTTGATGTCGTCATTTTCTTTTAAACGATTAACTTGTTGTTGTAGAGTCTTGATGGAATCTGTTAATATCGCTGGATAAAGTTTCATAAAATATAATGTTGTTAATTAGCAATTTCTAACTGGTGAATTTGGCGTATGCGCCGTTGATGTCTTGTTTTTTGCGAAAAATCAGTATTTAAAAAAGCAGAAATTATTATTTGAGCCTGATCTAAATCAAGCCAATCTGCAGCCAAAGAGATAACATTAGCATCATTATCTGTACGAGCATGGACCGCTTCACGTTTACTGTTGGCTGCCACAGCTCTCACACCATTAATCTTGTTTGCAGCCATTGTCACTCCTGCACCAGAGCGACAAAACAAAATACCAAAAGAGCCATCATTATCGACCACTTGCCGACCAACAGCGGCTGCGTACTGTGGATAATCGTCTTTGGGCTTAAACTGAGAAGCCCCTAAATCCTGCACTTGATAACCCTGCTCCTTGAGCCAAGGTTTCACTTCCTCTTTGAGAAGAAAGCCACCGTGATCTGACCCTAAAAATATTTTTTTCATATATTAGTCCTCATCATAGCCTAATTGTTTTTTTGCTTGATCGGACATCATATCTGGGTTCCACATTGGTTCAAAAACTAACTCCAGCTCAACTTCTATTTCAGCATCTTTAACCAACTCTTGCAAACTAGCTTTAATCCTCTGCCCAATAAAATTAGCCATGGGGCAACCAGGTGTGGTTAAACTAAACTGAACCTTAATAACACTATCGTTAATCTCCACCTCATAGATAAATCCTAAGCTGACCACATCAATCCCTAATTCAGGATCTTCAACTTGTTTTAATGCTGATAAGACCTGTTGTTTAGTTATTTTGTTAGATTTTTGAGCCATAAGCAAACTTTCAAATTTTATAAGGACTGGTCTTTATTATAACCAACCATCAAAAAACCCGCATCATACAGATGCGGGTTTAATTGTTTAATTAAACTAAAGTCTATTATTCTTCAGTTCTAATTTTTCTTAGAACCGGCATTCCAGTTCTCTCGGTTTCAAAAACCTCGTAGCCCTCTGGAACTTGCTCAATGGCATCATCTCTGACATCACGGGCAAAGAAATAAATAGTTTGTACACGACCATTTTTAAGGGTGACATCTCTCTTGTGGAGATAGTAGGTCTGACCCTTAGAGTTGGTGTAACTGTAAGCATTGACTGTATCGGCTGCCATGAATGCTCCTTTTCTTCCCTAATGGGATAGTTATTAATAATTGTTAATCCAAACTAATTTCGATTTCTTCAAGATTAGCTTGATTATAGCTATAGCCTATCAGAACCAGGCTCGCTCCTCAAGAAGTAATTTCTATTCATCATCAGTAATATCTTCGACGACGCCACGTAAGAGTGGGATTTCTACCTGTTCGTCTTCAGCATTCATCTCTTCGCTAATGATAATTTCCAGAGGTAACTTTTCTGTAGATAAGGCTGCACTACCTATATAACCGCCTTTGCCATAATCCAGAATAAGCGCCTTTTGAGCATCATCTTGCCCTTCGGGTCTAATCCAAACTTGATAAGTATTAGCCTCTTGTTGCTCTAACTCAGCGCTAACATTAAGTAAAACCCTTTCATCTTGGATAGTGTACCTAACTCGTCCAGAAACTATTTGCTCGCCTTCGCTTTCTAGTGGAACTGTACTAACATCGTCAGCTCCTTGCACAATATCGACTTCCTCTTCTGTCAAGTTTTCAATTTCTACTTGAGTTTGACCACTGCTGTCATCACGTTGAGTACGTAGGTTGTACCAACGGAAAGCCAAGAAAATGACCAAGAGCAGAGCGATGGTGGGAACGATAAATGGATAATATTTTTTTAAGTTCATAGCAGCCTTTCTGACTACCAAATTATTGTAAATTATAAGTTACGGGGCAGGAGACTTGTTCCAGTTTGATACTATTCTCTCTAATTAAAGAGGCTTGTCAATTAGTATTTATAACTTATTACTAGTTATAACTAATATTTATATATTTTGCAACCAGATTAGGTGATACTATGAGCCACAAACCAACTCTAAATCTAAAAAAGTTAAGAGATATTGTTAAACTATATTCGCTCACGTTAAAAGAATTTTTCGTGATGAATTCTGTCTTCAGCAACGCCACGTTCCATTAATACCTGTTTAACATCATCGATCATGGCCTTGCCACCACATAAGTAATAGCCAGCATTCTCAGGTAAATCATGGACATTAAGGCAGTTAGTAACTCTTCCTCTGCACAGTGGCCACTCCTTTTCTGCCCGACTTAAAGTTGGGTGAAAATGGAAGTTAGGATATTGTTTAGACCAACGGCTAAAATCATCTTGCCACACTAAATGCCGAGCATAACGTAGACCCCAATATAAAGTAATCTGGCGCTGGTCCTGTTTGTTTTTAAGTTGATCGATAGCCATACTTCTTAAAGGAGCAATGCCAGAACCAGTTCCCACTAAAGCCAATGATTCTTCTGGGGCGTCATCAGTAATGACAAATCTACCAGAGGGAGCAATAAATTCCACTTCATCGCCAAACTCTAAATTTTGCAAATAGGTCACCCCTTTACCTTGAGGGGTAACATCAAGCAGAATTTCTACTCCATGATCAATATCAGGATCACTAGCAATTGAATAAGCACGACGGGCACCATCCTCATCAACTTTTAATGATAAAAACTGACCAGCTTTAAAATCCAAACGATAAGGCTTCTTTAATTCAAAATGAAGATGGGTAAACTTTTCGTTGTAGACCTGCCTGTCTTCGAAAATTGCAGTATAGTGTTGCGGTTTTTGCATAATAGATTTAGTTAATTAGTAGTGTTTTCTCACTAAATGTGTTGCTCCCAATCTTGACCATACCACAATCCCAAAACCATTTTAACAATAATCATATACTCTTCAGTCCGATCTACAAAATTTTTAGTGATCACACCAATCATGCCTTCCTGTTGTTTAACCATACGCCCATCATATAAATCAGCCATAATTGGACCCATTTCTTCTCCTTGTCTAATGCGATTAGCTACCGATTTTGGCACAGGAAAACGAGCACCATTGGCAACATAAGCTTTTTCTTCTTGACCAATAACCGCCGCCCAGACCGTGGTCCACATAACATCTTTATCATCAATAAAGACTCCCCCTTCCAACCCAATACCTAAACACATCTTGGGATTAGTTTGACACTCACTTAAACCTTTTTTGAGAGCTGCTTGGGCACGATTTAAAGCGCCTTTTTTTGTCTCTATATCTGTCATCGGCTGTTCACTAACTCCACTTTTAACATCATAACCAACAACTTCTACATCCGGCCACTGCTCACTAGCAGCAGTAGTGGTAGCATTAATTTTAATAGGATTGGTAGAGCCAACAAAAAGTTTCATAAAAACATCTTTTTAATTTTATTTAAGGCTAATAACAAAAAGTCGATGTCGCTTTTACTATTATACACACTAAAACTAAGTCGAACTGTTGGTGGCCATTGCTGCTGTTCATGCAATGGTTGAGCACAATGATAGCCAGACCTAACCGCAACTTTTTCTTGGTTTAGAGCCTGTGCCACATCATGAGCTTGAGCAAAATGAGAAATAAATGCCACTGAACCCACTCGCTGCAATTGCGTTTTATTAGTTACCATTTGGGTAGGATCAACCAACTTAATATCTTTTTTTAATTGAGACAATCGCATCAGAGCATAACGAAGCAAATGCTGGTCGTGTGCTAAGACTTTTTCTATGCCTAACTTATTTAAATACTGGCAGGCAGCAGCCAGTCCAACTGCACCAGCTACATCAGGCGTGCCAGCCATAAAACGTTGGTTAAGATCATGATTAAACTCTGTCTGCTGCAGCTTGACTTGTTCAATCATACCACCACCAAATAACCAAGGCTGCATTTCTCCAGAATTAAGCAATTCTTTTTTTACTAGCAAACCTCCACTGCCCATTGGCCCTAGCATTTTATGACCTGAAAAAGCAAAAAAGTCGATGTTAAGCTTAGAAAAATTAATAGGAATACGACCTACAGCCTGAGCACCATCAATTAAGATTTTAGTAGAGGGGCTATGTTCTTTAACCAACTGAGTAACCTGGCCTAAATCGAGGACTGCGCCTGTCGTATTACTAACATAGCTGAGGGCTAAAAGCTGCGGTTGGTATTTTTTTAGTTGTGTTTGCAGCTGCTCTATACTAATTTGACCTGTTGGCTTTAATCCAGTAAAAACTAACTTGGCTCTGGTTCTTTTTGCAACTTGCTGCCAAACCACTAAATTAGAATGGTGCTCCAATATAGAAGTGAGGATAATATCCTCAGGTTGTAAATGGTGATCAGCCCACCCATAGGCAACACCATTAATGGCTGCGGTGCTGTTGCCAGTTAAAATAAGTTCTTCTGCTTGAGCACCAAAAAAATTGGCGATGGTCTGCCTGGCCTGATTTAAGGATTGGCTGCTAGCTTCTGCCAGATCATAGACTCCCCGACCAACATTAGCATTGTTGGTTTGGTAATAGTCGCTAATAGCTGTGATAACGGCTTGTGGCTTGTGAGTCGTGGCAGCATTATCTAAATACAATAGGCCCGAATGATTGCTAAAAATAGGAAAGTCTTGTTTAATTTTTTGCGGGTCAAACATAGTGGTAATAGATTAAGATTGGCTAAATTTTTAAAAATCCAGAAGCAATTAAGTCAATTGCCTCTGCCTCGCTTAAGCCCCTCATTTGCAAGTAGTTGAGCTGCTTATCAGAAACACGGCCAATAGAAGCCTCGTGGGTAATCTGAGCCTGGTCGTGCTTAACCACTACTTCCGGAATAAGAGTAACTTGTGCTGAAGGATCTAAATTTAGGCTCTGACAATCTAAATGACCAGTGCCAGTGCTGGTGGCCACCATTCTAGAGCGAGCTTCAATTTCTGTCTGAGCTCGGCTAATAAAACGTAGGTTGCTGATACCAGAGGATTTATCTCCTAGTAATTCAATTTCGTCTAAAGAAGTTAAGTGAGTATCTTGCAGATCACCAATAATATTTAGTTTAACCTTGGCCCGATCATAAACCTTAAAACGATTTTTTAAATGCAGCTCCTGCGGTGGGTTTTTGGTTTTGTAAGTATAATCGATGCGACTGCCCTTTTCTAAAATAAACAGATAGTCAGGGCTGACAACATCTTCTTTGCCCCAACGATGAACATGGTTGTATTTAACCTGAGCTCCTGGCTTTAAGACCACAGTACCCTGAGCGGTATGCATAGCGTGCAGTTTAAGAGCTAAAGCACTACAGACGCCGGTAAACTCAGCTTTAAGCCCTGACTCAATAATAGTGAGGTTGCTCATCTTCTGCTGAAAAGATTCTTCCTGGATATTAACACAGGAGAACAGAGCACAACCTGGTTGCTCTTTAATCCAAATAAAATAACCCTGCTGAGGTTCTTCTTGAAAGTACTGCCTAGTCCAAGGCAGTTGCTCCCAAGCTTTGGGGCTTTCCATCATTTCCACACCTTGAGTTTGAGCGATCTTTTTTAATTGATCGTCAACGATCCAAAGGTTGACGTTGCTGGCAGTGTCGGCATTTTTGGTAACCATGTTGTCTAATAGTAGTAATTACTTGTTGATAATCTCGAGAATGACAAATCATTTGCTTGTCAAGCATAACATGTGTCCAGTCTGGCTGAATGCCATCAAGCATGTCCCCTGAGTGAGTGATAAATAAAACAGACACACCTTTGTCTATTAATTGCTTTTTAATCACAGCTAACACCCGATGAATATTTTTAAGATCTAGGCCGGAATCCAGCTCATCAAAAATAACAAGCTTGGGGTTCATGGCAATAATCTGTCTAAGCTCGCTCATCTTTTTTTCGCCTCCGGAAAAACTAACGTTCACTTCCCGCTCTAGTAATCTCTGACCCAATTTGGTTTCATCAGCTTTTTGAGTTTCTGTATTCTCTGAAATATTGTCTGAAATTAATGCCAGTAACTTTTTTAGAATGACTCCTTTAATTTCTGGCGGGTTTTGGAATGAGAGAGCTAAGCCTAGTTTAGCCCTTTTTGGCATAGGCAAATCAGTAATATCTTTGCCCGTAAAAATAATACGACCTTGCGTAACTTGATAATGAGGATTACCCATAATAGTTTGGGCTAGGGATGACTTGCCGGACCCATTAGGACCAAGCAAGACATGGACTTCCCCCTCCTTTATCTGCAAATTGTTGTCCTGCAAAATCTGCTTATCTTCGGCTTGGACGGATAGGTTTCTAATTTCTAGCATATGGTTTTACTTGAAAGCACGTTGAATGGTAGTAATTTCAAAATCTCTGTCCTCAGGACCAAAATCATAGTCTGTTAACTCAGATAAAGAAATCCAGCGATAATCTGTGTGTTCGCTAGAAATCTCCACTTGTGTTTGATCTTGCTGAATGACATCTTTGACTTGCCAACCACAGTTAACAGAATAGATTTGTTTGTCTGCGTTAAAGTAAGTTGCAAAATAGACTAAATTATGAACTAGAAAATTACTGGCTGGCACCGAAAGACTGGTTTCTTCTTTAATCTCTCGAGCTACATCTTCTTGATGGATATTTTTGGCATTATCCTGAAGTGCCACTGGCCATTCACTATTGCCTCCCGGTAAATCCCACTTACCCGGGCGCGAGACTGCCTGATTACTTCTTTTTAGGATTAGAACTTGGTTGTTACTAACAAGGGCTGCTTTGTGTAGGAGTTTAACGTTAGCAGTGAGGCGGTGAGCGAGATGGCTGGGTTGAGTAGTATTGGCATTAGACATAAGTTAGCCAATTTTACCACATCTGGAGTTAAATCAAGTGGGCGTAAGTTCTAAATCCAACTGCAACCGTTAGGGTAAAATATTTTTATTATGAAATATAACCAGCTAACGGCTGCAGACAGAGGAGCAATAGAAGTATTGCTCCACAAAAATTATACACTAACTGAGATAGCTAAGGAGATTGGATTTTCAAAAAGCACTGTCAGCCGAGAAATCAAACAAAGATCCACTCCTAAAGGCTATGTTGCTTGGTCAGCACAACTTAACTATGAAACCAAGAGAAAAAGGTGCAGGCAAAAGAAGAAGCTTAATCAATCTAAGACTCAAAAATACGTAGTATCTCGATTACAAAAAGGTTGGAGTCCAGAGCAAATTGCGGGCAGAATGAAATTAGAAGCAAGAGTAGATAGAGTTTGTCATGAAACGATTTATGATTGGCTGTACGAAGACAGCTGGGCTCATGACGAGGAAAAACTTTATCAATATTTAAGATATGGTCAAAAGAAAAGAAAGAAGCAAAATGGCAGGTCAGTTCACAGATCTAAGATCCCTAACCGAGTCAGTATTCACAAAAGACCTGAAGTAGTTAAAGACAGAACTGAATATGGACACTGGGAAGGAGATTCTGTAATTTATCCATACAAAATGGCTATCAATACTATCAATGAACTTATGACAGGTAGAGTTAAGTTTACTAAGTTGAAAAGAAAAACAGCCAAGCTAACTGCTCAAGCCATGAGTAATCAGCTTAAGAATGAAATTGTGTTAACAATTACTCTAGACAATGGCACTGAGTTTACAAAACACGAAACAGTCAGTCAAAACACTGGAGCTCAAACTTATTTTTGTGATCCTTATTCTAGTTGGCAGCGAGGTGCCAACGAAAATGCTAATATGCTGCTTCGAGGTTATCTTCCAAAGAGGAGAAACATTACAGATTTAACTCAAGATGAAGTTGAAGATATTGCCAGCGAGTTAAACAATCGCCCAAGGAAACGCCTTGGGTATAAAACACCCAATGAGGTGTACAATGAATTATTAGTTAACAAGAAAGGATTAAACCAACCCAACGTTGCACTTGGTTCTAGAATGTAGGGGGAGGGGTTACAAATTGGTGGATCCCAACAGGCAAGTCTGTGACTCCGCTGGGTATCCTTCGCCTTCGGCGAAATGACCTTTCTAAACGCGAGAAAGCTCATTCACGCCCGGCTAAAGCCGGGATGTTCTGTTGCTGTCGCAACCGTATAGACTAAATTGACTTACTCACTATTTTCTATTTCCTTAACACGCTCTTCTTTTAAAGAATTAAGTTCTTGCTTTACATCTTCATACTGGGGAAAATCAATTATTCCATTCACTGTCCAATCAAATGCTTTATGTATTAACGATTTGCAGGTTTGGTGCAATTGAGCTACATCCTCAATTTGTTTAAAATCTACCTCTGCATCTTCGGCAATCTTACCTTTAATTTCTGAAAATCTAGGTGTGATTAATTCTTCCCTTACCTTCTTAATAAGAGGGTCTTCTTCTTCCCATCCTCCTGATCTAGGAAATGTTCGTTGATATAAAACTAATTTGTTAAAAATACCATCTTCTGCCAACGGCCGACCCAGATAATCAGTCTCTGCAAAGTCAGCGACAAGTTCCTGAAACAACAATTTGCCAGCAGCCTTGCGCACAATATTTTCAGCATGTTCAGCCAAATTTGGAGCATTTTTAGCAACCACCGCTACTAGCTGATCTTTCATCTCCAAAAAATCGTCAAATGTACTCACTTCCCCCTCAATGAGTTGTTGGATCTCTGTTATTTGCGACCTAGCATCTTCACTAACAGCATCGAAGTATGCTTGACTTGATTCAGTTCTTGTAGCTAAAGATTTAATTAGTGGAGTGCCCCCTGTAGTTTGGGCTCGTGTTTTTTGTTTGGATTCTTCAGTTGTTTGACTAGAAGATTGAGCGTCAAGCTTGGCAGCTTCTAGAAGATCTAGCATAAATATTCTTTTCTTAATTACTATTAAGCCATAATATCAACTCAATCAGTCAAAAACAAACCTAAACTAACGCCATCTGCACGCCGTCATTCTTTTTAGGGGTAAAGCTAAAATCAACCTCACATTCAATTAACCTGTTCCATTTATTCCTAAACTTAACCTTGCCATTTTTTAAACCAAAATCATAAACATCTCGCGTCACTCGTACATCCTGAATACAGTACTCTTCCAGTTTATCCAACTGCTGATTATGATAATACTTAATAGCATCCAACCCATCACCAATCTTACCCTGACCCAAAGTCTCCTTGGCCACACTGTCTAATTTAATCCGATGGCCGAAGCTGTCTTTAATACGATCCATGATGTCTAAGGTGGGAATGGCCTCAATATCACCAGTGTAGTAAGGAGCTAAAGCTGGCATATCAAAACCATCGATATTATAACCAACCGCTACATCAGCTCTCTCCAGTAAAGGAAATAAATCAGGCAAATCATTCTCAAAAAACGATCTCATTTCGCCAGAATCACCATAGCGATCGCGAACATTAACACCTACAAAAGACACTCCTAACCTGTCTGGAAAAAATCCGCCAACTTCATCAAAAGTCTTTTTGGTTTCCACATCTAATATGACTTGCAGCATAAGACATCCTTCTCAACTAATTCTAAATAACAAAAAAGTAGCACCGATGGTATTAGCCAACCTAAAGCACGCCTGCCCTAAGACTAAACCAATCGGTACTACTTTTCTAACAAACTTTGTTCAGTTTTTCTAGAGTTGCAATCAATAGCTGCTTGTCTACTCGATTGTCTGCCGATACAACTGATCAACCTTCTCCCAATTAATAACCTGCCAAAAATTCTGCAAGTAATCCGCCCTCTTATTTTGATATTTAAGATAATAAGCATGTTCCCAAACATCAACACCTAGAATAGGAGTATGCCCATCCATTAATGGGGAGTTTTGATTGGCAGTAGCACGTAAAATCAATTCACCTTGTTCATTCACCACCAACCAACCCCAGCCAGAACCAAACTGACCTAGAGCAGTTTTAGTGAACTCATTTTTAAATACATCCATCCCCCATTTATCCTCTATTACTGTCACAACGTCGTTATCGAGCTGCTGATTGGCGTTCGGACTCATAATCTGCCAGTACAAAGAATGGTTGGCGTGACCGCCACCATTATTAATTACAGCTTGTGTAATTTCCTGTGGCAATTGATCAACACTAGCCAAAATGTCTGCCAGCGATTTTTCTTGCCATAATGGCTGGTCTTCTAAAGCTGCATTTAATTTATTAACATAGCCCTGATGATGCTTGTCGTGATGAATATGTATAGTTTGCTCATCGATATAAGGCTCGAGATCATCATATTTATATGCTAATTTGGGAAGTTTAAACATATTTAACTCCTTTTTTAATAATTAATTACCTTAAGTGTAGACGGGTTTGGAATTTAGCTCTGTGAGAAAAATTACAAGCTACCATAAAAATAGCTCATTTGTGGATGAATGTAGTGGAGAGTGACTGCTAACTTTAGCTACGCTTATCAATTAACACCAATAACTCTTGGATTAGATAACCAATAAAAGCGTAGGTAAAAATAGCAAATAAGGTAGTGAACTCTAGAGTAAAACCACCAGTCACTTTTGGTGTCGGGAAAGCAAGAACGAATGGGTTTAGTAAGGGTCGTGTGGTCTCATATATCCAAGCAACAAATGATGCTTGAGGATTAGCTGCCAACAACTTAAGCAAAAACCTAAAAATCAACAGGATGGCAATTAAACCAAAGACGAAGTTGGCTAGGTCTTTTAAAATACGTGACATAAAAACCTCCTTTTATAATTAATTAGACTTGGACTAATTATAAAATAGCTATGCTAAAAAACCAAAGCAAAATGTTTCTTATTTCAAAGTTTGGGAGGAGAAAAATAGGCTTACACAAAGCTAGCCTAATCTTGTTCTTGACCTACAACTTCGTTACTGATCCTCATCAACTCAATAACACGATCCTGAAAAGTAGTATTAACAAACTGCTGTACTCGCTTCAGGTCAGGGCTTTTATCTTTGGCTTTTAATTCTGCTAAGTCACGCCACAAACTATCACCAGCCATAAAGCCCACCGCTCCGTTTTCTAAACTAGTTCTTAAGGACTGCTTATACTCTTGATAAGGCTGATCCTGGCTCATTAACACCCAAGGAATATCAAGCTCAGCAGTAACAGTGGCGGTCGATAAAGGATCTCGTGGATATTGCAAAGCTAAAACATCAGTTAAACTCCTCATTTCCTGAATGGCTTGCAGTTGGTCTTGCTGAAAAGTAGCTTGGTCAAACTCCTTCCCAGAAGGAGTATAAATAATAAGCTTAAGCAGCAACTGGATATCTAAATAGTCACAATAATCAAAGACCTCTGCCACCAACCTCTTTTTGGCCAGCGCTTTTTCTTCCTGCGGGTGATAATAAAGCTCCAACTTAGCCAAACTGTAATTTTGTCTAATTTCATCCAAACCATAATTGGGCATTAACATCGGCAACGACAAAGGATCAATTTCTTCATGAAGGGTGGTGACTCTGGTTAACAATCCTGTTTCCCGCGAATCACCTGCTAAAGAAAAGCTATAAATGGGATCAATGACTAAACCTGTGACCTGCTGAGCACCAATGGTGCCCATATCTTGAATTAGGTTTTTTATGACATCTTCGTTAGTAGGAGAGGTTAAATCTAAGCCTAAGCAGCTGGCCATTTTTGGTGCTTGGTCAAGTTGCAGGAGACCAATGGCGTGTTGATCGGATTGAATGGCAGGTAGGTTCATAGTCATTAGTATACTACAAATCTAAAACCAAGAAAGTTATGCTAATCTAACACCAAACAAGCCTGGGTTTATCCCAGGCTTGCAGCATAACGTATAACGTTAAGGACTAATTAATGACGGCGGCGCTTATTGTTGCGGCGGTTGTTACCACCCTTTTTGCGTGAATTACGCTGCTTGCGCTTAGCTTCTTTCTCTTCTTTCTGAGAAAGCATCGATAAGCCAATCTTACCATCATCTTTAATCTCAGAGACGCGGACTTCAACTTCATCGCCCATATTAACAATATCTCTGGGATTTTTGACATAGCCGGCTGCCATGTTAGAGATATGAACTAAACCATCTCTACCAGGTAGAATCTCAACGAATGCACCATAATCTTCGATGCGGTTGACTTCTCCCGTATAGTTTTCGTTTAACTCAACCTCTTTCATCATATTCTCCACGATAGTTCTTGCAGCGTCGATTTTTTGTTGATCTGGGGAAGAAATGTTAACAATGCCAACATTTTTCTCTTCGTCCTCATCAACATCAATCTCAGCGCCAGTGGTCTCGATGATACCCTTAATCACCTTGCCTCCTGGGCCAATTAGCTCTCCAATACGATCAGCAGGAATAGTAACCTGCTCAATCTTAGGAGCAAACTTGCTCAAAGATTGTTTAGGCTCTTTAATCGTCTCCATCATTTTATCCATGATGTGCTGGCGACCTTTCTTAGCATGCTGTAAGGCTTCGCGCAGAATATCAACATTGATTCCAGTTAACTTGATATCCATTTGCAAGGCAGTAATGCCATCGGGTGTACCAGCGACCTTAAAGTCCATGTCTCCAGTGTGATCTTCTAAACCTTGAATATCGGATAAAACCACATAGTTGCTCATGTCCTCATTGCTCATTAAGCCCATAGCAATTCCAGCCACAGGTTTTTTCAGTGGGACACCAGCTGCCATTAAAGACAGAGTAGAGCCACAAATTGAAGCCTGACTGGTAGAACCATTAGCCGACATAATTTCACTAACAACACGAATGGTATAGGGAAACTCCTCCTGAGAAGGAATCATCGGTTTGAGTGCTCTTTGCGCTAAACGGCCATGACCAATCTCGCGACGTTTGGGATAACCGAAACGACCAGATTCGCCAACAGAATAAGGAGGCATATTATAGTGATGAAAGTAACGTTTAACCTCTTCACCTTTCATATCCTCAATATACTGGCCTAAAGCAGGACTGCCCAAAGTAGTAACTGTTAAGGCCTGTGTTGCTCCACGCTTAAACATGGCGCTGCCATGTGTCCGCGGTAAAACATCAACCTCAATCCAAAGAGGACGAATCTCTTCTGGTTTACGACCATCGGGACGAATCTTTTCTTCTAAGATCATTCTCCGACCCTCGTACTTCATGAGTTCTTGAACGATGCTCTTGATTTCATCGGCAGTCACTTCTTCAGCTTCTTCATCAGTGATAACTTTTTCATTCAGATAATCTGCCATTTCCTTTAACACTTCGTCCATGTTAGTTTCTTCAAGCTTAGCTTCTTTAACAACCAAGTCATGAATTTGATCAGCAAATTTATCTTTAAGAGCTTGAGTGATCTTTTCTTCTCCAGCCTGTTCTTCTGCTGTTGGCTCTGCCACTAGCTGAACTTTATCTTTGCCAATATCAGCCTTGATCTGTTCAATCTCTTGGCAAATATGCTTAAACTCTTGTTGAGCTTTTTCTATTCCGCCTAAGACTGCTTCTTCATCAACTTCATCAGCACCAGCTTCAACCATAGTCACAGACTTGCCGCTCCCAGAAACAATTAGATCTAAATCGATCTCTTCTTGCTCACTAAGCGTGGGGTTAATAACATAGCTTTTGTCTTGCTTGTTGTAACCAACTCTTAGACCAGTCACTGGACCACTAAATGGAATGTCGGAAATTTCCAATGCAACACCGGCGGCAAGTAAAGCCACCATGTCGTCACTGTTTTCCAGATCATGAGACAGAACTGTGGTAACAATCTGGACCTGATTAGTAATTCCTTTGGGGAACAGCGGCCGTAGAGTGCGGTCGATAATCCGTGCCTTTAGCACAGCATCTGCCGAGGGATGTCCCTCTCTTTTCACCCAGCGGGAACCTTTAATAATTCCGCCAGCATATAATTTTTCTTCATACTCCACATGGAGGGGGAAGTAGCCCCAATCTACTTTGTTACCAAGGGCGACGGTAACGTGAACTACTGTTTCGCCACATTGGGCCAAAACAGCTGCGGAGGTGCGTTCACTAAATTTGCCGATTTCAAGAGAAATCGTTTTATCTCCGACTTGAATTTCCTTTTTATAAGGACTTTCGTACGTTGGGTAAGACATATTGTTTACCTTTTTCTTCAAACACCACTCAAACCGCAAAATGCGGTTGTATTAACTTGAGTTTAGTCTGACTGATTCATATATAATTTTGGACAAATTTGCATGAGATAAACATAAAAGTTTAGCCAGCAAGTAAAAGAAGGAACTAAATTTCAATAAGCTAGGAGTTGTTGTTTTGTTGGGAATACTGTTGAAGGTTCTTGTGAAAACAAACACTACCAGCCAATCGAAATCAGCCTTCTTTAGACTTATTAATAAT
>CAZMMR010000001.1:0-3555 GCA_964567445.1 uncultured Pseudomonadales bacterium | reverse complement strand
GAAAACAAACACTACCAGCCAATCGAAATCAGCCTTCTTTAGACTTATTAATAATAAGTCTTCATGTCCAGTTGTTAATACTAACAGGTATTATACAGGAAAATACAATAAAAATAAGGGTAGTAGTAAAAAAACTAAAAGTGGGGCCTCGGAACGAGGCCCCAATTAAATACAAAGAGAAAAAGAGTTACTTCTTTAATCCAATTTTTTTGATCAACTCCTGATAACGCTCTTCACTGCGTTCTTGCAAAAATCTGAGTAGGCGACGACGCTTAGATACTTGGCGCAGCAAACCCCGACGAGAGTGATCATCAGCTTTATGATCCTTAAGATGTTCGGCTAACTCTTGAATGTTAGCAGTTAACAACGCGATCTGCACTTCTGGGGAACCAGTGTCTCCTTCGTAGAGCTGATACTCCTCAATAATTTGTTGCTTTTGTTTTTTGGACAATGCCATGGCATGCCTCCTTTACGAGATCCCTTGTTGGCTGAGTCTGATTCTTAGAAATAGATCTAAATCTGGACCAAGTCACAAAGTAACCAATAATTAATAATAGACTTGTTGCTTCGATTTATTCATCTTTTTATTGAAGCTAAATATTCTATGAATGAACTTTGAGCCTGCAAAGCAGGATCTCGTGCAATGAGCAGAAGTATTTAGTTCAAACTTCCTTCTTATAAGCCACAATTATATCACCTTTTTTAAAATCGAGATTTTTGTTTTTGAACGATAGGCCAGCCTCATTCTTACTTTTAACTGTTTCAATCTCATCTTTACCATGCTTAATGGTACTAATAGCAGGCCGAGCAATAATCTCATCATCCCTTTTTAAGTACAAACGATCATGCCGGTTAATCTCACCAGTAATAACCCGAACACCAGCAATTTTTTGCTTATCAAAATCAAAAATCTTAAGGATTTCGGCTTGACCTAACTCTACTTCGCCATAGTGAGGATCCATCAGCTTAAGCATCTGTTCCTCTAAATCTTCCAGTAAGTGGTAAATAATATCGTATTGCTTCACCACCACCTGCAGTTGCTGAGCATGAGCCTTCATTTTTTTGGAAACTTTTTGGCCAAAAACTACTATGGCCGCGCCACTAGTTTCAGCTAGCTCTAAATCACTTTCTGTGAGAGAACCCACTTCAGTCTTAACTAGTTCAATTGTGTCTTCATCGATTGCTTGAACAATAGCCTCCAAAGTACCCTTAACATCAGCTTTAACAATTAAGTTTAATTTCTCTTTATTACCCATTAGCGCTTGTAGATCAACATCATCCCACGAAAAATCATCTTCTTCTTGGGTCTTTTCTGCTGCCAACTCTGGATACTCAGCTTCTTCATCTCTAACAATCATACCGATTTCTGGTACTTCGTTTAAACCTAAGACTTCGGCAGGTTCACCAGGACCAACTTCATTTAATTCTTGTCCGGTTTCATCAATTAAAGATCGGACCCGACCATTAATACCATCTACTAGTAAATTTTGTTTTTTTGCAAGTCGACCCTGCTTAACAATGACTCTAGCAATTGGACCCTTGTGCTGGTCTTTAGTAGATTCGATTACCACTGCCTCCAACGGAGCGCTGTCATCAGCCTTAAGCTCTAATAATTCAGCCAAAACAACTACATTGTCTAACAAATCAGCAACACCATTGCCAGTTATAGCTGAGATTTCAACAGTATCAACATCGCCGCCATATTCCTGGACTACCACCTCATGCTCAGCCAGCTGCGCTTTCACATTATCTGGCTTAGCTCCCTCTAAATCCATCATGTTCAAAGCCACAATGAAGGGCACTTCAGACTCCTTAATATAATTGATCGACTCTACAGTTTGCGGTTGAACGCCATCTTTGGCCGAAATAACCAAAATAACAATATCAGTTATCTGAGCCCCTCTTTGGCGCATCTTGTTAAAAGCAGCGTGGCCTGGGGTATCAATAAAAGTAATCTGTTGATCTTTAAACTCAATTTGATAAGCACCAATGTGCTGGGTAATACCACCAGCTTCTCCCTCCTGAACACTAGTCTTGCGAATGTAATCCAAGAGAGTAGTCTTGCCATGATCAACATGGCCCATAACCGTAATGATTGGAGCTCGAGTTTTTTTTGCCATAAATTTTATCTACTTAACTTAGTTACCGAGTAATTAATCATCGCCTTTCTCTTCTTTTTCTTCTTTCTCTTTTTCTTCAACTTCTTCTTCAGTGCCTTCAACTTCTTCCTCACTGGATTCCTCAACTTCTTCGTCGGTGTCTTCAGCTTCTTCGTCAACAGATTCCTCAACTACCTCAGTCTCACTGTCTTCCTCAGCTTCTTCTTCTTCTTGGTGAATCTGAGCATGAGCTTGCGCTAATTGCTCTTGATATTCCTTAACTTTTTCATCCAGAATTTCCTTCTGCTCATAAGGAATATCATCAGTTTGGATCCACTTATCCTCAAATCTCTCTAAATCTTTAACTGTCGTTAGCTTGTATTGAATTAAGAACTCCCTAGTTTCTTCTGTAATACCCTCCCAAGAATCGATTTCATATTCTTCTTCACCAGTAGCTTTCCCTTCAACATCACCCTCAGCTGACTTAATCGTAATTAAATAACCAGTTAATTTAGCAGCTAAACGCACATTTTGTCCACCACGACCAATAGCCAAAGACAGTTGATCATCAGGAGCAGTCACTACTGCTTTCTTACTATATTCTTCTAGTTCAATAAGTAAATTATCTGCCGGCGCCAAGGCTGCCTTCATAAACAAAACTGGGTCCTCGCTGTAAGGAACAATATCAATCTTTTCATTATTAAGCTCTTCAATAACTTTTTGCACCCTAACCCCTCTTTGGCCAACGCATGAACCAACTGGATCAACTCCATCCTGAGTCGACTGCACAGCAATTTTGGATCTAACACCAGCTTCTCTAGCAACAGAAACTATTTCGACTGCACCAGAACTAACCTCTGGTACTTCTCGATCAAAAAGCTTGGTCACCAGATCTGGGTGTGATCGCGAAACTATAATGGAAGTACCCCGATATTCCTCGGAAATTTCTTTTACATAAACTATGATGCGCTGATTCTTGCGATAGAACTCCCCACGCATTTGCTCCTGAGGAGGCATAAAAGCCTGACCACGACCAACATCAACTACCACTGCTCCTCGATCCATTCTTAATACTTGGCCAGTAACAATATCGCCAACTTTGTCCTGAAAATCAGCGATAATCTGCTCTTTTTCACTATGTCTAATTTCCTGCAGAATAACTTGTTTAGCAGTTTGAGCAGCAATGCGCCCGAATCCTGGAGGAGTCACTTCTTCGGCTTTGTCTTCATCCCATTCTAAAATTTCTTCTGTTTCCTCATCTCTTTCAGTGACTGGAGCTTTAAAAATTTTAGCTGCTCCATTTTCCTTATCTAACTCAATAAAATAGTATGATTCTTCTTCCAAATCACCCATTTCTTTGCGGTAGGCTGAAACGAGAGCGTGCTCTATTGCATCATAGATGGCTTCTGGTTGGATTTTGCGCTCACGAGCAATCTGGACAATAGCTGCCGCAAAT